>CANQMA010000073.1 GCA_947624875.1 uncultured Lachnospiraceae bacterium | reverse complement strand
CGGCTCTGCCCTTAAGTAACTATTCATAAATCTTATATCAGTTTTTTGAGTTTACACAAAACTTGAAACGGTCTCAAAAATTTGAGAATAGTAAAGAAAAGTGAAAAGAAGGTTACTGCAAAACCTACAATGTTTACAAAAATAAAGAAAAAGAAAAAATCTCTAACAGTCATTTGGAAAAAGGTGAAAGGTATTGCTGGTTATCAGATTCAGTATTCAACATCAAAGAGGTTTAAAAAAGCAAAGAAGATAATTATTAAAAGTGCAAAAGTGACTTCAAAGAATATTAAAAAACTTAAAGCAAAGAAAAAATACTATGTAAGGATAAGAACTTACATAACTGTAAAGGGCAAGAAAAAATATTCTAACTGGTCAAAAGTAAAAAGTCAGAAAACTAAATAGTAAATAATAGTTCAATGAGGTGGTAAATTTAAATGTCACCTTATTGAACTATTTGTTAATTGAACACATTCATTGCTTCAATATATCCTTGCAACCCATCAGGCTGTAAAGTAAAGTGAACATAATTAAATGGTTCATCTCTTGCCAATCGATGGAGATAAGCAATATCTAATGGATCATCAAGAAAAACATTGTTATTTAATCGTGTACAGTTGAATATGATTTTGAGTTTTTCTCCGGTATAGATTTCAATAGAATCAGTTGCCGGATTATAAATAGCAAAATAAATTTTATTCATGAGCATATCCTTTCTTAATTGTGTGTAAGTACATATGCGAGATACACAGAGAAGTCCTGAACAGTAATACGAAGCCCTCCGTGTAAAACGCGTATGCAACAATGGTTTCAAGAAATCCCTTATTTATAGGCACTTTTGACCCATATACCACTACCAAAGAGATAGTCTGCGGTCAACGCAAGATTCGAGAAAAGTCCGATTTTATAAGGATTATACGAGTTGTGGGAAGTTGCAGAAAGTACTGGATTTTAGACGGTATGCAACAAAAATATCAAAGAAATATTTAGGACATTTTTCAGTAGAAATGCTGGGGGATGTCCTTTCTTTATATCTGATTAACTGCATCCACTAACTCTTTAATATCGAAGTGTGTGCAAACTTTTTCAGTGAGTGTTATTGCTCCTGAGTGCTCCACAATCTTCTTAATAATTGTTTGATCGACACCCGCCTCTGCCAGCATACAGCAATGAGGTGTACGGTCAATATTTAGTTGTTTCATTAAAGGTACGAAATAACTGTCGTAATAGTTCCGGTATAGAAAATGTTTTCCATCCTCTGTGTGAAGCAGATATTCGCAGTCGGGATTTCGTTCGTACCACGTCTTATAGAACGGAAGAACCTTGTATGCGATTGGTACTTTTCTAATACCATTCTCTGTTTTACTTTTTATGACATCAAAATACTGTTCTTCTAGATGAACATTTTCCTTTTTCAAATCTAACAATTCTGAAATTCTGACTCCGTTATATAAGAACTTGCAATTTTTCGTAATTGTTCAGGCTTTGGCTTATTTTTGCCAAGTTCGTATTTACGAATTGCAACTTCATGAATGCCACAAGTTTCAGAAGAATGTTATAAAATCAGACCGAAGATGGAGAAACAGGCAAAAGAGGAATTGGAAGATATGTATAGCAGAGAGTTTGATGGTTATTTGTTTAAGGATGCTGTGGAAGGAATAGATGAGTTACTGGAAGGAAAAGTGGCTGTAAGGACAGAGGAAATAGAATTTGATAAAGATATGGGTGAAAGAAGAAGGTAATGGCGAAAACATAATGGCAAAAGTATAGAGGTTTTTGTTTCATTACCTTCTTTGTTATGGAATCATATACTGTGTAGAGGATTGTTGAAAAGATATATAAAAACGTTTAACACTCGATAATAAGCATTTAAATCATTGTTGAATTATGATAAACTAATAAAAGATAACTTGTATGGAATTATTATAAAATTAAATGACAAGATACTTATGGATTAAGAGGCTGATTCGTGTCACAAGGAACAGATACAGCAATATCCTGTATCTGACAATTCAGAATTCAACATAAATCATTGATTGTTTTCATGGAAATATCCTGAATGTGCTTTAGCCTATGAAGGGTACTGTGTGATAGATGATGTTTGTTGGTTAATGTATATCAATTTTCAGTTGGTTTTTCTAATGTTTCCCAAAATGGGGAGTAATCAATCATTTTGTGTCCTCCTATGTTTATAAGAAGAGTAAGAAGACAAAATAGACAATTAACAAATGCGGTGGCATCAGTTTAATTAAAAGATTATCAGATGAAAAAGAAAGGAGAATAATTATGTTAAGAAAATTTAGAAAGATTATTTCATTGGTATTAGTTGTGTGTCTGATTTGTGGAGGGAATGTATTTATTTTTGACAAAGCATTTGCGGATGAACTTTCAGAACCTAAGACTTATGAGGATTTATCAGATATTGATTTGCAATTACAGAATGTTTTGACATATGTTGCAGTTGTATTTAGAGGGCGTTATTTTAATTCCAATGAACAGGCAAATGATGAAAAAGTCTATACTTATACAAGAGGAATATATGACCTGTTGCCGGATAGTCATGAATATACTATAGACATGACCTATGATGAGTTTATTGAAAAAGTTGACAGCCTTTTTGCAAATCATAGTGATCTAAAAGCATATTTGACAAAACAAGGTGAATATGATGAGGCTACAGGAACCGTTTCATTAAAATATAGAGGTGGTTCTGGAGATCCGGATCATTGTGAGTACGTTGGTTACGAGAAAACTGAAAATGGATATACTGTGTATGGACAGTGGGTACATTATCTATGGGAAACGCCATCAGAGAATGAGGTAGAGGGCATAGATTATTTCGTTACTACTTTTGTAGATGATGAAGGCGCGGTATATAAAAACTATTGGAAATATGGTGACAAAATAATTCTTGAGTTGAACGATTCAGTTGACGGTAAATACCAGATTCAGGCCTACACAACAGTAGATGATTTCAATTTTGATAAAAAGGATAACGAAACAACAACTAATCCAACAACTACGAAACCGGAATTGAGTACAAAACCTACAGAAGGGTCAACAACACAAAATTTAGCTAATAATACATCACAAAAGAATGTTAGTTCAAAACAGGACAATGTAAAGAAACCTTCTGCAACAAAGATCAAGTCTCTTATAGAAGCAAAGAAAGCATTAAAGATTTCGTGGGAGAAGGTTAAAAATGTTAATGGTTATCAAATACAATATTCAACTTCAAGCAAGTTTAAGAAAGCGAAGAATATAACTATTAAGAAAGCAAAAACAACTTCAAAGACCATTAAGAAACTTCAATCAAAGAAAAAATATTATGTAAGGATTAGAACTTATATTATTGTAAATGGCAAGAAAAAGTATTCTAGTTGGTCAAAGAAAAAAAGTCAGAAGACGAAATAGTGAATATCGTAGACAAATGAGGTGGCGGAATGTACCGACCCCAATCGTTAGATTTTAGGTCTAACTTTTTGGGGTCGGTACATCATTATGAACCTCTCTTTTTTTATGTACACGATGGGGAAATGCCAAACGATTGCTTATGACGCCAATTTGCTATTTCCATCTCATAGAGATAACGTGAAAAATATCAGGTGCCAAAGTATGAAAAATGCATATAATCTTTTCGACTTCCCCAAAATCCCCGCTCAAATCCATATTTTCTTAAAATTTTAACAAGGCTGCAGTTTAACGGAATTGAGTATTGACTTTTCTTTGGCTTCCAGAAAGAACCTGATAAAATCTTTTTGCCTTCAATCATATAGTTTTCGTTGGCATTAATGTCGAATGCTGTGCCAATACAGTGTTCAGAAGAGGAACGATTGCCTCTCCAATTATAGCATCCGATATCATGGATTGGCACACGGGATTTACTTTTGTAAATTTCACGAAACATCTTTTTCACTGATGGAACCAGTCCTTTATTAACTGTAATATAAAAACTTCTGGAATACCATTTTCCACCAGATCTGTCCCATACTTTAACGGATATTGATTTCATATTTTTTGAGGCAATACTTCTGTTTTTGTACCACGACCCTTTTTTTCCAAAAAGCCTTGCTCTTTTACTCTCATAAAATTCATCTTCGTAAGTATAATAGTCACAATATTTTGCATAAGCGGCTGCATCACTGATAATTCTTCCATAGGAAGTATTTTTATAAGCATAGACCTTATAATTGTAAAGAACGCCATTTTTAAGTTTTTTGTGAGTAATAGTACATTGATTGTTTTTCTTAATTGTTTTTAATTTTTTAAAGTGGTTACTGTTCTTTTTGGAATAATAGACGATATATCCGCTGGCATCAGATACTTTTTTCCACGTAATGGTAATTGTGCCCGGTTTCTTTGAAACTGCTTTCTTAATGCGTGTGCCGGTATATTCCAGAAGCCCGCTCATGCTGTTTGAGAGAGGCCCTTCAATAGATAAACCGTCTTCTTTTACCACAGGTGTAATCTTATAATAATAAGTTTTCCCGACTTTTACGGTACGGTCCAAGTAGGTCAACGAATCGGAAGAACCGACAGTCACGGAACCTATTTTTGTATAAGCACCATTTTCCAGGTCGCTCCGATAAATGTTATATTCACTGACAAATTCATCAGCCCACCATGACAGTTTTACGCCCTTTCCTTTTACAGAGGTTACAGAGGAAATGATTGGCGTTTCTAACGGAATAGATACCGGTCCTGTAACGGTTCCTAAACTGTAATGTTCCTGTCCGTCGAAATCATAACCGTGGACTACTACTTTATAATAGTAAGAGAAGCCCCGATGAATGTTATAATCGGTGTAGTAATTTGTGTAAAATGGTACCGAATCCAGAAATGTATATGTACCATCTTTTGACGTGGAACGGTAAATATAAAATTCATAGTCCCACAAATCTCCATTCAACTCATAGTCCCACGAATCATCATCAAAAGTATCTTCAATATCATAATTCCATTCCCATTCTAAGGTAACACTTAAACTGGAGGGGTTCGTTGTAGCGGTTAATAAATCAACATCATCTGGTATGGTGTGACTACCCGCTTCAGTTGTATTTTCATTGAATGTCTGGAATTCTTCTGCTGCAAGAGTTGTTTTTATTGCATTTGGAATCAATCCAGTCAATAAAACAGTCATTGCCGCGAGCAGCATTATTTTTCGTAAGTATTTCATTTTTATAATCCGCCTTTCTGCGAAAGGCACCAATGCGTCATGAAACAAATTGGCTGTCCTTCGCTTTTCTT
>CANQMA010000072.1 GCA_947624875.1 uncultured Lachnospiraceae bacterium | reverse complement strand
CATAATAAAACCTCCAAACTGTGTAATTTTATCTTACATCAGTTTGGAGGTTTACACAAACTTTGGGACGCTCCCAAATTTGATGTGGTTTCTGGCGCTTTAGTAACATCTTTGCTACTATTTTCATCACCACTCCCTCTATAAACTACACTATTTGATTTCTTGGAAGTTTTATAACCTGGAGCCTCTGCTTCTACACAAATTGAATATTCACCATTTTTATCAAAATATGAGGCTGGAATACTGATAAAGGTTGCGTCTGTTGTTTTATATAATATATCATTGATATATACATTATATTGTAATTCACTTGACGAACTCATTACTTCTTCCCACGATACTTCAAAATTACCATCTTGATTTACTTTTCCACTTATATATGGTCTTGCCAATCCTTTTAATACACCAGTACTTATTGTTATTGTATCACTCCAACTTCCATATTTCCATTCACCATCGTAGTATCCACATCTTATTTTTAAATAATATTTTTCTTGCTCAGCCAACCCTGAAAAATAAGAGCACACATTTCCACTTTTAGTAATAGAAACACTGTAATGATTCTCAATAAATACTCCATTTTCTGTTTCCGTAGCAAACTGCTCATTATCGGCTAACCATATTTGGTATCTACATCGATATTTTTCTTCCAAACTTTTAGCACAATAAAAAAATTCTATATCAAAATTATTATCTTTATCTTTATGAACATCATAACTAAAATGATTAAAATAAACATCTCCCATTTTATATTCTGGATATACAACCGGCGTTCCTTCTATCTGTACAAATTCTATATTATTTTCGTTTGCAAACTTTTCTGCTGTTGAAGAAGGATAACCGCATATCTTTTTGATATATTCTATATTCCCAGTAACAGAAATCAAACAATCCGGATTTAAAATTGTAACACTTTCTAGCGATTCACACTTTTCAAATGCATTAGCATTAATTTTAAAAACTTGCTCTGGTATTGTTATCTGTTTTAATGAACTGCATCCATAAAATGCACCTGTATCTACACTAACTAAACTTTTTGGCAAACTAATATCTGATAGTTCATCACAATTTTTAAATGCATAATAATCTATCGTTTTTATTCCCTCATTTACAATGACCTTTTTTACCTTGCCTGCAAAAATGCTAGAAAAATCTCCTTCGCAATCCTCATCATGTTCACGACCATCATCCATCATTCCTTTTCCATTAAAAATCAATAATCCCTGAGATGTATCTAATGACCATGTAATATCTGCACCATAAACACCTATTTCTATACTGGAATTTTCATCTCCTTTTGCCACATTCCTATTTGATACCTCTACACTTGATAAAACTATCATTAATGATAATAATGTAACTAATATTTTCTTTACTCGTTTCATAATTTTGTTTCCTCCTTTTTAACTATTTTGTTTTTTGACTCTTTTTCTTTGACCAATCAGAATATTTCTTTCTGCCATTTACAACTATGTATGTTCTTATCCTTACATAATATTTCTTCTTTGCTTTCAACTTCTTAATGACCTTTGAATTAGTCTTTGCTTTCTTTATCGTTATCTTCTTTGCTGTCTTGAACTTACTTGAAGTCGAATATTGAATCTGATAACCGTATACTCCTTTTACTTTCTTCCATGTAACCTTGATAGATTTTTTTATTCCTTTTAATGATTTAACTTTTGTTGCCTTAGGCTTCTTAGTAGTTAAAGTTACTTTATTAGAAGTTGTCTTTTCTTCAGATGAATTATTCACTGTCACTTCATCTCTTGGTTTAGAAACTGTCGTAGTTTTCTCTGTCTCTTTTGTTTCTGTGGTTGTCTCACCACCATGCGCCTCATCGTACTTTATTAATACGCGAAACGTGCCTGTAGCTTCAGAATCTAACAAATCACAAACAAAATAGTAAGTTTCACCTGCTTCTAAATTATATTGAATCGAAAAATTAATATCGTCTCCTGCATCATCATTGGATACTAACAACTCCATATTCGAATTATATAAATATCCAAAAGTGTCATCATTCCCTAACGAGCAAAACGTAACTATTCCATTACTTTCAGGAGTATACTCCAATACATATTTGCTCTCTAAATCATTTATCTGTATTTCATATTCTTTTCCAACTGTAACCTTCGGTATATCATAATTTTTGTCAAGAGTATTACACTCCTTACATATTCCATTGGCAAAGTTATGTACACCAGTCGCAGGAACAATATTATCTTTTTTATAGTAATCACAATGCTCGCAATAATACTCCGTATAGCCTTCTTCACTGCAAGTTGGCTCAGTTACATAACTGTACAAATCATGTTTTCCCGTTGCAGGAATCTCTGTTCCGTCTTCTATAATTTCACCACATTCAAGGCATTTAATATCTCCAGTATAGCCTTTTTTTCCACAAGTTGCTTCTTCTGCATTTATTATTTGCGTATTTTTATGAGTGCATTCTCCATAATAAGTTTCTACATTAACTACAGAAAATCCATATTCTGTATATGATTTATCAGAAACAAGTCTTATTTTGGCTGTATTACCTTTTATAAGAACTCTTTTTCCAGACAGTGCATCACCTGAACATTGTCTCACCAATGCATCGTTTGAATCATAAATATAAATATAGTCTGCTTCTTCTTCCACAAGAGTTTCTTTAGAAAATGTTACTGCGATATTTCTTGCACCCGGTTTCGTAATTGTCCATGTTTGATCACAGTTATTAGAATATGGATGGAGAGATTCAATCAAATCCTCTTCTAAACCATTACAACGCGTACAAATACCATCAACAAAATCATGCCCCAATGCATCTACATAGTTATCTCTATAGCTATCACCACATAATGAACAAGTGTATTCATCATACCCTTTACTCACACAGAATGGCTTAACTTTACTCATAACATAATTATGTTCCTGTGTTTCCTTGTAATAATCATAATCATTTCCACAAATATCACAATGATAGACTTTCATCCCAGGTATTGTACATGTAGATTCCACATCTTCAATTATGTAAAAATGCGAAACCGAATTTTCACCACAATGAATAACCGTATGTTCAACATCACAATCTCGCATTTCAAAGTCAACTTGCTTCCACTCATCTTCAGTACCTTCATAAAACAAATGCAAATCTGACGAATAATAAAATGCATATGTTCCAATTGTTTTTACCGTTTTGGGGATACTTATTGCTTTTATTCCACAAGCAAATGCATAATCACCAATTGTCTCTACCTTTTTCGGCAAATCTAAGCATTCTACATTACAATGAGCAAATGCTTCGTAATCTATTTTTTTCAAATTATCTGGTAATGCAATTTTTTCCAAACTTTGGCAAGCCAAAAATGTTCCTGAAGCTATTTCCTCAATTTGATTTGGAATATTTATTTTTTTCAATTTATGACAATACGCAAATGCCTCTCTTCCCAAATACTCCAAATTTTTAGGTAATATTACATCCATCAAATTATCACAGCCATAAAATGCTGAATCTTTTATAGAAGCTACTGATTCTGGTATAACTACATTTGTCAAACTTCTACAACCATAAAATGTCGAATTTCCTATACTAGTTAAACCTGTTGGTAGGATTATATTTGTTAAACTACTACAATTATAAAAAGCAGAATTTCCTATGTTTGTCAAACTATTTGGTAAGTTTATATCTGCTAAGCTACTACAACCAGCAAATGCCGAATTTCCTATATTTATCAATCCATCTGGTAATATTATACTCAACAGACCATTACAATTATAAAAAGCTGAGTCTTCTATAGAAATCACGTCTCTAGGAATAATACTATTATTACAACCCCCTATTAATTTTTTTGATTCCGAAATAATCAAACAGTTTTCTTCACTATAATAATATTTATTAGCGGGTGCAACTTCAATGTTTGTAAGTGATTTACACCCTGCAATGATTTCCCCACCAATTTTTGTGACACTTGAAGGTATCATTATCTTAGATAAATTTTCACATTGTGCAAATGTACGATCTCCTATGTTCTTAAGACCTTCTGGCAAATCTATACTCTTTAATTCAACACAACCATAAAAAGCATCATTACCAATACATGTTAAATTTTCTGACATTTTTATACTTTTCAATTTAGTACAATTAATAAAAGCGTTTTCTTCTATACTTGTTACACAGTTAGGAAGAATGATATGATTCAACTCACTACATCCCCAAAACGCCCCATATTCTATACTTTCTACATTCCCCATAATCTCTATACTTGTTAAGCTAACGCAATTATTAAATGCTGACCATCCCATTTGTGTGACACTCTCTGGTATGTTAATATCTTTCAAATATTGACACCCACAAAATGCCATTTCCCCTATTATTTTCACGCAATTTGGAATAATTACTTTTTTTACTCTAGTATAACTAAACGAACTTCTCCCTATGCAAGTTACTCTTCTTCCATTTATTTTGGAAGGAATCTCGACTGTGTCATCATTACCTGTATAACTTGTTATTGTTACAGTTCCATCCTCGTTATATTCATATTCATAAGGAACTTCCTCAGCTTTACAATTAACACAAACTCCATTGCTGAATTTATGCTCTATATTCAAGCTTGCTACTCCATCATACTTATATATTTTTCCACATAACTGACACTCATATACAGTAAATCCATCTAGTAAGCAGGTGGGGAATACTACATCCTTTATTATTTTTTTAGTATCATCTACCTCATAATCAATATCAGTATTATATTGAGGATTCCCACCAAGATATTTATTACCTACTATTTGCCCCCATTCTTCTTTAGTTCCTTCGTAATAGACATGAAATAATCTGTAATCCCCATAAAATGCAAGATTTTCTATCTCCTTGACACTTTTAGGTATATATATATCTAACAAATTTTCACATTCGGAAAATGCCCACTGACTAATTACCTTTATACCATTCGGAATTGAAATATGTTCTATATTAATACAGTTATCAAACGCTCCAAGTCTTATTTCTGTGACACTGTCTGGAATAACTACACTCGTAATATCATAACACCCTGCAAATGTACTCTTATTAATAACCGAAATATCGCTTGGAATCGTTAGTGTTCCTTCAATTTTTTCTCCACCAATATATAGGCAATGAGCCTTTTCATTTGGATTACCTGAAATTTGATTAAAATTAATATTACACCATTGCGATAATGTTCCAGAAAATTCTACTTTAGATAATGCATCACATCCACTAAATGCATAATTTCCTATTTCCTTTACGCTCTTAGGAATAACTATACCTGTTATATTTTTGCAGTTATATAAAGCATAAGAACCTATATATTCTATTCCTTCTTCAAAAATAACCTCTTTTAAAGAATCTCTACTATCGCTTACTGGAGACGAAGCCGCATTATAATCAACCATTTTACCCGTTCCAACAGAGAAAACCATTGTTTCAATATTATCTAGTCCTGTATATGCTATATTATTTTTCTCTGTAAGTTCAACAGAACAAGGTATTTTTAAATATTTCAAAGATTTACAACCTGACAACGCATATTCACCAATAAAAGTCACAGTATCTGGAATCGTTAAATCTGATAAACTAGAACATCCCAGAAATGCATTTTCCCCAATACTTGTAACACTATTTGGAATCGTTATTCTCTTTAAATTATTGCAACCGGAAAATACGGAATCATTTAAATACTTTATTGAATTTCCGATAATTATGCTCTGTAAACTGCTATTAAAATCAAAACCACATAAATCGGTCAAGCTATCCCCGATAACAACATTTTTTAAATTACAACTTGCAAATGCATTATAATCTATATTGACAACACTATCAGGTATAGTTAAATTCTGTAAACATTCGCAATCAAAAAAAGCATTTTTACCTATTTCTGTAATCTTATTTGAAATATTAACCCCTTTAATCTTTTTACATCCATAAAATGTTTCATCTCGAATATTGGTTATTTCTATAGGTAATGTAATCTTATTCGATAAATTCATACAATTTTTAAAAGCACCTTCTCCAATATAAGTTATACTGCTTGGCAAAACAATACTCTCCAAATTTGTACATCCTGAAAAAGAATAACTCCCTATAGATTTTACACTGTTTGGAATTCTAATAGAATACAACGATGTACAATCCATAAATGCACCCGAAGGTATAGATGTAAGATTTGATGACAGTGTTACATTTTGCAGTTGAGTACATCCACTAAATATTGAATTTGAAATATATTTTATATTATCTGGTATAATAATACTTTTTACGTTTGTATTATTTTTGAATACACTATCGTCAATCCTAATAACATCATATCCCTTATAAGAATTTGGTATGACCACATTTGCTGCTGTGCCTTTATATTCTCTTATATACGCAATAATATTCTTATCTGAATCATACATTAATCCTATATCCCAATCATCTACCGATTCACTTTCGTCCTTGTACTTTCCTATCGTAATCTCAATACTATCCGTAACTTTACCAAGATTTGACGTAAATGTTAATGTACACGTACCCTCTCCAACAGCTGTAATATCATCACAAGTCCAATTATTCTTCACAACTTTTATTACACTTTCATCAGATGATGTCACCCCATCCTCACTTGATATTTCCGTATGATTTTCTGGCAAATATGTAAATGAAAAATAATCATATATACTGCCAGTATCTCCCACATTAATATTTTTTTTCTGTTTTACACTCATTGACGATATATCTACATGAGCATTATTCAGACTTTCTTCTATTTCATTATAATTCGGACAATATTTATTAATATAAGAATTCAAAACTATACTCTCATATTGAACAAAATTATTAATCTTATTCTTCTTAAATGTTTCAATTTGATTAATTAATGACATACATTCACTATAATTTCCAACCCAAAAATCTGTAGATGTATTAAATGTTGAATTACATGCATTTTCCAATAACTCTATTGAGTAATCAAAACCCAAAAGAATAATATCTTTGTACATTGCTATTCCCTGCATATATATGGTTGCATTTTCCAACGAATCATTCTCAACAAGTGTTTTTTTCTTTTTAAGTGCTCTAATCAATGCATCTTCAATATTTACAGCAGACTCTAATTGATAATATCCCTCAACAAGTTTATCCGTTGAAAAAAGTTGATTACATAAAACCCTTGCTCCCTTAGCCCCCATCAGAACAGCTGCCCCTCCTGGAATTGTTGCAATAACTTCATTCCAAGCATTATCCATTACTCCACCTAACACAGTTTCTAAGCCAGAAGTAGTTCCTTCTGCAATAGCAATTAATGCGGAATCATATGCACTTTCAAAACAAGTAGCTATTTCTCCGGCAGCCATTCTCAATTCAGCATCATTACTATTATCTGAAGCAATAGCATCTAATATTTCCTTTGTTCCGTCTTCCGCTTCCTTTATAGATAAATAGTCAGCAACCGAGGAAATTGCATCATAAGCACTGTTTGCATAACCCAGTAAAGTATCAACATCTTTTACAACCGAGGAATATTTTGCATACTTTGAGCCATTTAACAATAATTTTTTTGATTCATCAGATAAATCTATATATTTAAACGTATTTAGCTCATCAGCAGTAAGACTATCTTTTCCCATAATCTTATTTGCTGTACTCACAATATATGATGTATTCTTATTTTTTATCATCTTGTAAAGTTTAGAATATGTGTTGCCAAACGCAGACATAAGTTCACCATCCGTACTTGTGTCCAACATATCAAATAAAATAGCCTTATAAAAATCTTTTTTAGTTATCAACCCACTCTCTAACGAATAAGACGGTGATGTTGCAATATGATTCATCTCCCACACCCGCACACTATTAATAAAAAGAGTATCATTCTTTAAGTCCTTATACAGATTTCTTGCAAATGAACTAGAATCTGTTCCTACAAAAATTGCATCAAAACCATACTGCTCCATTGCATATGTTTCTGCTTGAAACACTGTATAATGAGGTATCTCATCAGCAAGTAACGTTCCCGCCTTTGTTTCTTCTAAAGAAGCATAATTAATACTTATTACAGTTAACGTTATTGTAAGCATACAAGCAACCAATCTTTTTACTTTTCTTTCCATAATTTTTCTCCATTTCTTATAAATATTAACTCCACATCATCTTTCTTGAAATTATATCATAATGGTTTCCAACCAGCAATTTCTTTTTTTCTGTTTGTGTGAATATAATTACACCTTTTCAGAAATTATTTTTAGTACACTATTTGTGAAAAGAGGTGCTACCAATGGTGAATTTTGGAGAAAAAATCAAAAAACTTAGAAAAGAAAAAAAGCTCACTCAAAAACAGTTGGCAGATTTAGCCGGAGTTGCAGTAAGTGCAATTTCCGCTTACGAATCTGGGAATCGCTATCCATCATATGAAGTACTAATTAATCTTTCTCATATTTTTCGCGTATCAACCGACTACCTGCTCGGAATTAGTACTATAAAATCTATTGATGTTACAGAACTTAATGACAATGAAATCGAAGTAATTATGCAAATGGTAGAAGTCTTGAAAGCAAATAAATAAACATTATTAGTTATAGCCAATAAGGTAATGGTACTGGGTTTGTGCATTACCTTATTCTTTTCTCAATATCTATATATTTATCAAATTCTATTTTCTCTGCCCTTGTATCCACTTTACTTTCTAGCATTTCATCTGTTTCTTCCACTGCTCTGACAAACAACTCTGCATCAAATTCCTTACCATAAATATCAGTTAATCCTTTTTTCGCTTCCTTCTCCATTTCCGGTCTGATTTTGCTCTGTTCTTCTTCAATAGCTTCTTTATCCTCAAGCTCTACCTTACCCTTTTCGATATCATATTCCAGATATGACAGTGCCTTATTCATATCAATCTTAGCTGCCGCTTTTTCCAGTCTTGAAATAATCTCTCTATACCGCTCTTCATTCTCAATACATTTCTCCATTTCATACACGGAATACATTTTGTAAAAGTTTGACAAATCCCTTAACTCTCTGTCTATCTGATAAAGTTCCATATTAACTTTTCTTAACGATTCCTCTGCCAGCTGCTCCCGCTTTTTCTTTTCCTTTCGGGTATTGATTACATTTACATATGCCACTTTTTCTTCACTAAGTCTTTTCTGACTTTTAATTAAATCATATGCTCTTTTAATGACATCCATCTCCTTTGGAACAAATTTCCTGTATTGCTCAATTTTTTTATCATTATCTTTTTCTGCATATACAGTGCAAAGAAAGTTCTGTCTTAACTGTTCCAAATTTCTCGCAACTTTGATAACTTTATCCTTAACATTTTTAGCCAACTGTTTTGTTTCCTCTTTTAATCTTGCAATCTCCTCATTGCAGAACCGAATCATCTTATTAACCATTTTGATGTGTCTGTTTGTTTCACCTCTATCAGTTTTAATGTTTCGTTTCTCCATCTGTGATGCCGCAGTTCCCAAATGCTTTGTCGGTAAAATTTCAAGTCCCTGCCGTTCATAAGAACGATGGTCTATTCTCTCATCATGCCCTGACTTTTCAAGATATTTGTTGCACATACCTGCCCAACTCTTTCTCCATTTGGGGGCATTTCTCCTGTCATTCCAGTCAGTTGTTGGAACGGATTTGCATTTATACTGACGTTTCTTTTTGTCATAAATTTTCTCTCCATTCTCATCAAGAATGTACTCTTTTTTCTGCTTACTTCCCCAGCTTCTATCTTCGTTAAACGGTCTGACAGTCAACATGATATGTGCATGAGGATTACCGTCACCTTTATCATGAAAACAAATATCTGCTATCATTCCCTTGTCCACAAAGTTCCTCTGGCAGAACTCCTTTACCAAATGATAGCCTTCCTCAAAGTTCAATTCCTTTGGAATGGAAACCTCCACTTCTCTTGCAAGTTGTGCGTTCTTTGCTTTTTCAATCTTTTCTACTGCATTCCACAATCGGGAACGGTTATAAAATCGAATCGGAGCATTCCTTGGTAACAAAATCTCTGTCATCACTACACCACGTTTTCTTGTGTAATCGTGAGTGATGCCATCATAGTCACTGATTATTTTCTCACCACTTCTGTAAGCAGCGGCTGCAACGGCAGATTTTCCTTTTCCTCTGGAAATCATCTTTATAGATAAATGGAAAATCGCCATATGTTTCTCCTTCCTTCCTATTTATTCTCTTTATATAGGAGAAACAGTAACACGGACTGCCTGTATGTAATACAGAGCTGACTGCGTTACCGCCCTCCGCAGGAGCCCTCGGAGAGCGCGCGTCCGACACTTGTGTCGGGAGATACCACAACTTGTTTGTGGTATATAAGTGCGCCCTTGGTACCCTCCGGGACTTTATAACACCTGTGCTTTACTATCTGATTCCTCTGATATATTCTTTCACATACGGTGTGTTAAACGCATATTTTACGATTTCTGAAATCTGCTCATTCGTTAACTTTTCCGGTTCAAACAGATACTGTTCCAGTATCGCCCCTCTCTGAATCAGCCTTCTTGTTCTTTCTTTTCGTGCCTGTGCTTTTTCTTTTGCAACAACTTCCTTTTTCAAATTTTTCAGCTGATCAATCTGGGACTGAATATCTTCCGATGTTCTTCGGCTCATGATTCCCACCTCCTCTCTTTGTTGCATTTTTGTTGCTTACAATTTTAGGTACTTTTGAAATATCCAGTTTCTTCCCACACTTTTTTATCAGGACAATAATAGCTGTACTCTGATGAGTTTCCTATTTTCATTGCATACCCAAATGTAAGAATCCCTGATTGAAGTCCAACTCTTACATACTGCGCATCTTTTCCAATCGCTTTTGCAATTTCATGAATTGGAACATTACGTCCTGTAAAGTTTGGTAATTTTACTTTGTACTGAACTTCTGACATTTTACATCCCTCCTCCATTGTTTGTTCCAGAGCATTGTTTGCTCTATCTTTCTGCATTATACAGAACTTTTGTTGCTCTGTCAACAAACCATTTTGTATTGACATGCAATCAATAATATGTTAAAGTCGTAGTACAGGAGGTTGATATGTATGAATACAGGTAAAAAGATTAAGTTAATCCGAACCTTTCGAGGATTAACCCAGAAAGAACTTGGTGATGCTTGTGGCATTCACGAAGTTGCAATTCGTAAATACGAACTTGGCAAAAATAAGCCAAAGCCTGAACAGTTACGAAAAATTGCAAGTGCATTATATGTCAATGTAAATTCTTTAGCTGAATTTGAAGTTGAAGCAGATGGAGATGTACTTCCTCTTCTTTTTGCAATTGACGAAGTTTTCAATATCACAGTTAAAGATGTTGATGGTGAACCGGGAATGTTCTTTGAAGATAAAAATCTTATCCAGTTTTTAAAAGACTGGCAGGCTTTAAAAAAACTTTTAGCAAACGGCAGCCAAACCGAAGCTAATTATGAAATCTGGAAAACCATACGTCCCAGTGTCACAAAAATTACTTACGAGGATTAACATTTACCACTTCGCTTATCAACTTACTGAATAATAAGCGAAAGGATGATGTGAATGAAATTACCGAATGGGTATGGAAGTGTTGTAAAACTATCCGGTAAACGAAGAAAACCTTTTCTTGTTCGGAAAACACTTGGTTGGCATTTCGATAAAGAAAAGGACAAACAGGTACAGGACATATTGATTATCGGTTATGCAGAAACAAGAGCTGAAGGACTACAGATGCTTGCTGACTATAATAAAAATCCTTATGATACGAAAGCAGCAAAAATGACTTTTATGAATGTCTATGAGGAATGGTCGAAACGCAAATTTCCTACAATATCCCGTTCTAATATGAACGGTTATACAGCAGCATATAAGACGTGTAGTATGCTCTACCACAAAACGTTCAAAGACTTGCGATTAGTGGACTTACAGACGATTATAGATAACTGTGGGAAGAACTATCCTACAATGAAGAAAATTAAAGTTCTGTTTAATCAACTTTACGATTTTGCATTAAAGAATGATATCTGCAATAAAGATTATTCTTCTTATGTAGATATTGCGCAGTACAAAGACCGTAATCCAAATAAGTATGACCGAAACAAATTTACAAAGGATGAAATTCAAAAAATATGGGAACAAAAGGATGATAAATATTTTCAGATTATTCTCATGCTCTTGTATAACGGAGTTAGAATTTCAGAATTGTTAGATTTGAAAAAAGAAAATGTTCATTTGGAAGAACAGTATTTTGATGTCGTGAAAAGTAAAACAGAAAATGGTATTCGAAAAGTACCAATTGCAGACAAAGTTCTACCATTCTACAAGGCTTGGTACGAACGAACCCCCGACTGTGAATATCTCCTTCACACAGAGGACGGTAAACATTTTCTATACCGGAACTATTACGACAGTTATTTCGTACCTTTTATGAAACAATTAAATATTGACCGTACACCACATTGCTGTAGACACACTTGTATTTCCATGTTGGCAGAGGCGGGTGTCGATCAAACAATTATCAAGAAGATTGTGGGACATTCTGGAGCAATGACACTCACTGAAAAAGTTTACACACACTTCGATATTAAGGAGTTAGTTGATGCAGTTAATCAGATATAAAGAAAGGACATTCCCCAGTATTTCTACTGAAAAATGTCCTAAATAATTCTTTGATAACTTTGTTGCATACGTGTTGCTTACTTGTTGCATACCGTCCAAAATCCAGTACTTTTTGCAACTTCCCACAACTCGTATAACCCTTGTAAAATCGGGCTTTTCGGCTTTCGTGCGAATAGCACAGATTATCTCTTACTGAACTGTGGTGCACGTCTTGCTGCTTTGAGACCGTATTTCTTTCTTTCCTTCATTCTGGAATCTCTGGTCAGAAAGCCTGCTTTCTTTAATACAGGTCTGTAATCAGCGTCTGCCTGAACTAATGCTCTGGCAATACCATGTCTGATAGCGCCTGCCTGTCCGGTAAATCCGCCGCCATGTACGGTTACGGTAATGTCAAATTTATCGACAGCATCAACTGCTGCTAACGGCTGACGTACAATTACTTTTAATGTCTCTAAGCCAAAATAATCATCAATATCTCTTTTATTGACTGTAATTTTTCCTTTTCCAGGTGCAGCATATACTCTGGCTACACTGCTTTTTCTTCTTCCTGTTCCATAAAATTTATCTGCCATTGTTATTTCCTCCTTTCAGTGAACTAAAATGTTAATTCCTCAGGCTTCTGAGCTGCATGTGGGTGTTCAGCGCCTGCATAAACAAAAAGTTTCTTTGCCATGCTTCTTCCCAAAGGTCCCTTTGGAAGCATCCCTTTAACTGCAAGTTCAATAACTCTTTCCGGTTTCTTTTCAAGCATTTCTTTCAGAGTTTTTTCTTTCATACCACCTACATATTCTGAATGATGGTAGTAAATTTTCTGTTCTAATTTTCTACCTGTCACTTTAATCTGGTCAGCATTTGTGATAATCACATAGTCGCCGGTGTCAATATGCGGAGTAAACTGCGGTTTGTTCTTTCCTCTTAATACCTTGGCAACTTCTGAAGCCAACCGTCCTAATGTATATCCTGTAGCGTCAACTACATACCATTTTCTTTCAATGTCTGCCGGGCTAGCCATGTATGTTTTCATTGGTCATCCTCCTAATCATTTTCTTAGTTATCTATGTTCAATGTTCGTACATCTACGCTGTACCGGGGCTTTGGCTGGGCATAGTTGTAGCGCACATGACATGTCACAGATAAATATTATATAATAAACATTTTTTCATGTCAACATTAAAATTTCTGCGTAAGATGACAAATAATTCTTAGTCATTTGTAAAAGTTAATTCCACCTCCAAAATACCAAACATGGAATTAACTATCTCCAAAGATAATGGTGGAATT
>CANQMA010000071.1 GCA_947624875.1 uncultured Lachnospiraceae bacterium | reverse complement strand
AAATGTGACGATTGTTGAGAGAAAAGTTTGTTAATGTAAAATTAACTCTTGACAAGAGGTCACTTCATAACAGCGAGAAAAATGTTCCCGATATTGATAAGATAATTGCATTAAGCGACTATTTTAATGTAACAACAGATTATATTCTTAATGGCATAGAACAACCAGATGAAGAAAAAAAGGTTAATTGGGAGAAAATACTTCCAATAGTAGCAACATGTTTAAATTACGTTGGGTTCATAATAATGTTGTTTGACGCATTTTTGACATGGAATACGAGACCATTTGCAATGACAAATGGAATGGTAATATCAAAGATTGTAAGTGTAGTTTTTATGGTATTAGGTACTACTGCATTTTATTTAGGATTAGATAATAACAAGTATGAAAAAATTAGAAAATTTATAATGATCAATATATTTTCATATTCAATTATCGTATCTATGTTAATTTATTTTTTAGATGTTCCATATTTGTGGAGAATGATTTCATATATACTTGTTGTATTTATAACTGAAGTAATCCTGTTAAAAAAGAGAAAATAAAGTTATGTTTATCTAATTTTTAGGTACAATATGTAAGTAAAACGTGTGAAGTGATTTCTGTAAAAACAGCATACCCGAAACCATAGAATTGGTAAAGAGTAGGTATGACTCTATAATACGAGGCGGAAAAGAAAGTAAATGAATCAATATCTTAAAAATTTAAACCGAATAGAATTTGTCATTACATATGCCTGTACAGGCTGCTGTAAGCATTGCTCGCAGGGAAACCATACTGCATTTAGAGAACATATTGACAATGAAAAAGCGAGAGAACTCGTAAAAAGCGTTGCAGGAAAATATCAGATAAACTCATTGATGACATTTGGCGGGGAAGCGCTCATTTATCAGGAAACCGTCTGCGCAATTCATTCTATGGCAGCAGAAATGAAAATACCGAGGCGACAGCTTATTACAAATGGATTTTTTAGTAAAGATATTGATAAAATTAAATCTGTGGCGCAAAGCCTGATACAGAGCGGAGTGAATGATATTCTGCTTTCCGTAGACGCCTTTCATCAGGAAACAATTCCGATTGAGCCGGTGAAAATGTTTGCAGATGAGATTTATAAATCGGGGGTTCAGATTAGAGTACAGCCTGCGTGGCTTGTAAGCAGAGAGCATGATAATCCATATAACCGTAAAACAAAGGAAATACTCAAACCATTTATAGATGATGGAATTCAGGAAAATGACGGGAATGTGATTTTGCCAAATGGGAATGCGCGGAAATATCTTAGTGATTATTTTGATTTGGATAAAGAATATGTCAGCCCATATACAGAAAATCCCAGAGATATCCATGCGATAAGCATTAACCCAAACGGAGATGTTTTAAACGATAACATTTTTCAAACAGACATTTTGGAAATACTGGAGAAGTACGAACCGTAAAAAATACTGAAGCAGGGTTGGTTACAAGGAATGTAATCAGATGTGCGCAGATGATATTGAGAAATTGTTTATATCAATAGTGTTTGAAAAGATGAAGACATCATGCCCTTAATGGAGAAGTACCATGTTTGAGAAAAAATTTTTTATCCGCAGAAAAAAGAATGTTGAGAAACTCATAAACTATGGCTTTACCAAAAAAGCAGACGGATACCAGTACACCACCTCTGTAATGAACGGTCAGTTTTTACTGTATGTCTTTGTTGATAACAAAGGCGCGGTTTCCACAAAAATGATAGACTGTTTGGAAAATGAGGAATACCCGCTTTATAAAGTTTCAGCTTCCGTCGGTTCTTTTGTCGGGAAAGTCAGGGCAGAATGTGAGGCGGTATTGACGGACATTGCAGAGAAATGTTATGAGACGGATATCTTTCATGGAGAACAAACATTGGCTGTCATAAATTATGTGCAGGAGAAATATGGCGACGAGATGGAATATTTGTGGGAACGGTTCCCGGACAATGCAATTTGGCGAAGGAAAGACAACCGGAAATGGTATGGGGCTGTTTTGACGGTATCCAAAGAGAAACTCGGTCTTGCCTCCAGTGAAATTGCGGAAATCATTGATTTACGCCTGCAGCCGGAACAGGTGGCGCAGATGATTGATCATGTAAAATATTTTCCCGGCTGGCATATGAACAAAAAACACTGGTATACAATGCTGCTGAATCACTCCGTTTCCACAGAGGAAATCTGTGAGCGGATTGATATCAGTTATGCGCTCGCAGTAAAATAAAAAAGGACATAATTTTTTCATTGAAAAATTCTAAATAGATAAATATAGAACTTTATATTTATTATAGGAGCACTTGACGATATGATAATACGAGAGTACAAACCACAAGATATCAATAGAATGATTCAAATATGGAACGAAGTAGTAGAAAGTGGTATTGCATTTCCACAAGAGGATTTATTAACGAAAGAAACGGGTGTTTCGTTTTTTTCTTCGCAAACGTATTGTGCTGTTGCGGTGGAAGAAGCAAATCAGGAAGTAGTCGGCTTATATATTTTACACCCTAACAATATAGGGCGCTGTGGGCATATATGTAATGCAAGTTATGCAGTTTTTTCCAAAAAACAGGGTAGACATATTGGAGAACAGCTTGTTTTGGATTGTCTTGAAAAATCCAAAAAACACGGATTTAAGATACTGCAGTTTAATGCAGTCGTTGAAAGTAATATTCATGCAAGACATTTATATGAAAGACTTGGATTCATTCCATTGGGAGTTATTCCAAATGGGTTTAGAATGAAAGATGGACATTATGAAAATATCTGTCCATATTATCATGAATTATAATGTTACAGGAAGGACGTCTTTTATGGAGAACGAAACTCTATGAAAAACTTCCGGAAATAAAAATTTCTAATCCGATTGCAATCAAAATGACGCCGCCGAGAAGCTGCGCTTTGTTGGACAATTTCGTGCCAAACCTTTTACCGATGAAAAGACCTGCCATACAGATAATAAAGGTCACGACTGCGATAATGGCGCAGCACGCAAACGCCGTAATCCATTCATATCCGGCGATAGTAAAACCGACAGATAGCGCGTCAATCGAAGTGGCGATACCCTGAATAAACAGCGTTCCAATATTAAGCCTCTGTTTTCCGCTTCCGTCCTCTTTATCGCCGATACCCTCAATCAGCATTTTCCCGCCAATTATAGTGAGAAGAATGAGCGCAATAAAAGGGATAAACTTTTCAAAAGCCTCAAAATATTGGACAATGGTATGCACGCAAACCCACCCGATCATCGGCATCGCAAACTGAAATCCGCTAAAAACGCCGGCTATTTTGCTCAGCTTTTTTCTTTTCATTTTGGGTTCATTTAAACCGTTTGCCATCGACACCGAAAAAGCGTCCATCGCAAGTCCCACCCCAAGCAGAACACTGTTGATAATAAAGATAACATACCATTTCATAATGGATTTCTCCTGTCGTTTAAAAATAATAAAGACTCAGAAATAACCGCACCGGCTGTATCTGAGTTTCAATTAGTATATTACGCATACGCCGGAATGTCAAATAATTCCGAATTAAAAAGGGTATGCAATTCCGAATTAAAATGATAAGCAACC
>CANQMA010000070.1 GCA_947624875.1 uncultured Lachnospiraceae bacterium | reverse complement strand
TATCATTAGTATTTAGCAAACTTAATAATAAGATTTTTTTATGTGATATGGAAGAGGTTTCGTGCCTCTTCCTTTTATTTTTTAATTTTTCTTGCCAACTAATATTTTACTCTAAGATTTGAATTGATATTATAAACGTTTTTATAAAGTCCCATTCCTAAATCCGGTATATGTAATGAATTGTGCTCCAATGAGAAAAGAGCAGGAAATCACATATGCAATATGTCCCACCGCTTTTGACGGTGGGGCATATTTTTGCCGTAATCCTTATTTGATTACTCGAATCTTTTTCTTTTTGGACCACTTTCCGTAATACGTCCTGCCATCAACCTTTTTCATGGCTCTGGCTCTCACATATAATTTCTTTCGGTTTCTAAGTTTTTTACTCTTGATGGTACATTTGATTCTTTTTACGGTTTTTGTCACTAAAAGATTCTTTTTCTTAAATTTCTTGGACTTTGAAATCTGTATCTGATATTTTTTGATACCCTTTATTTTTTTGAGCAATAATCTGACTTTTTTTGCCGTTTTTTTCTTGACTGCCTTTTTCACACCTGCCTTTTTGAGTTTCACTGTTTTTGGCTTAGCTGCTGTGGTTTGCGCATTTGTAGAGTTCTGCGCAGTATTTCCTGCTGTTGTAGACTTTTCTGTGGCAGGATTTTCTGTTGTCGGTTTTTGCGTTGGTATCTGTGCTTTGGTCGTCTCTGGTGCTGTCTGCTGTGATGTCGTGAATTCTAAATCGGTTGTCTCGGACGACGTTGGCTGCAAGATTGTCGGCTTCTCCGGCGTTGTCTGCTGTGGTGTCGCAGGCTGTGACTCTGTTGTCTCCGGCACTGTCTGCTGTGGTGTCGCAGGCTGTGACTCTGTTGTCTCCGGCACTGTCTGCTGTGGTGTCGCAGGCTGTGACTTTGTTGTTTCCAGTGCCGTTGTCTGTGGTGTTTCCGGTTGTGTAGGCATCGGCTCTTCATATTTTTTCCCGGTCACTTTGATGGTTTTTTCAACCCCTTCGGACTCTCTTCCGGATAGTGTTGCAGTGACTTTAACCGTACATGTTCCGGCAGCAATATTTTCGATATAATAAGTTCCGGCAGCAACATCATTCTTAACAGCCGTTCCATTGACATAAATATTATAGGTCTGTCCTTTTTCCTTCTGCTTAGCAGTTTCTCTAAACGTCACAATCACGGTATTTTCAATTGCGTTCCCTAATTCCAGCGATACTACATCGGTCGGCATCGTTTCCGGCTGTGTAGGCACTTCGATTTCGTCGTCATCAAGAGTCGGTCCGCCGGCAGGATTTCCATATCGAATAATCATTGTCAGCAGTTTACTTCCGCTCTTAATCTTGATTGTCGTGTAACTGTCCGGCTGAAGAATACTTGTAGAAAATTTATAAACTCCGGTCAAAACATTATTCGGGGTTTCCTCGTGATTCATGTAGCCTTTCGTATTGGCACTTGTATATTGGCCGCTATATTCAATATAAAATGTGGTATTGGCATCAAGAAGCTTGATATTTGCGCCCAGATCGTCCCGAATCAGATAATAATAAATATCGATTCCGTTGTAACTTCCCAGTTTCTGATAAAGGGAATCATCAGCTCCAGGCGGCACTTCCTGAATCTCAGACTGCTTGTAGTAAAGTTTTAACACAAGATTTCCGTCTTCTGTCACCTCACCGCTTTTCTTTGTTCCCTCAATCGTTTCATCCAGTTCATAACCGGTATACGGCTTTGCCGTGGCGGTAACTTCACTGCCAACCTTGCCGGACTTTGTCTCTTTATCATTGAGGATATAACCGTCTTCTGTCTGAAGATAATGCTCTACTGTATAGACTGCCCTGCCGGCCGTTTCTACTTCTGAAACGGTACTCATGCCACCGGCTTTGGCATCCACGGTCGTCCCATCTGAAAAAGCAGCCTTGTAGTCTTCTTTGTCTGCATTGTAAACCACATAAGTTTTTTCTCCATCTTTGTTTGTAAACACGGCACTCAGCGGCATATCGCTGGTAACCGAAAGATCCGGCGTGCCAAATTGATCTAGCGCCATAATTGTATGAAATGCGTGCGCCTTGGAATCTCCTGCTTCCGGACTGCAATCCGGATTAAAATAGTCTAACGCTTTTTGCGGGTCTGCCATAGCAAGGTAGACGCTCCAGATTTCATTCCAGCGATTGGTATCCTTGTCCTCTCCGGTAAATGCGGCTTCATTTGCCTGTGCCATCTCAAAGTTCTTTAAAATATAATCCTTGTCGGCTGACGCATAAAAAGATGCCGCCGTCATCGGAAGAATGTTAATGCCTTGAACCTGCAGTGGTTCTGCTGTCCACCACGCTTCATATCCATATTTACCGCTCCAGACCATTGATGCTAAAATATGGTTTTTCGCTTTAAAGGATTTGTCCAGCACATCATCATCAATATCAAACCAATAGTTATTGACCGCAGATACTTCTGTGGTGTATAAGTAAATTCCTTCCTCTGTCAGCGCCTGGTCATGCGTTGCCTGACCATATAAAATCAGTCCTGCCCACGCGTTCAACGCTTCTGAACTGGATTCCTGATTGTTTCCATCGGCAAAATTTGCGTGTCCGGATGCCCAGGAGTGTCCTTCATACTGTGAAAAATATCTGAGCTGAGGATATCTTGAATCCGGCGTATTTTCCTCTGGGGAAGCAATATCTCCGATTAGTTCATCAATCGTATTGCCATATTTTTCTGCAAAAGACGGGTCTCTGAGCGCCACCTGTGCAGCCGCATTGATAAAGTATCCATAATGAAAATGATGGTCGGTCATCCCGTCTACCGTATAGTATGACTGTGGAAATCCGAACAGACTTCCGATTGCTTCATCATAATAAAAATATTTTTCATCCGTCTCACCGGACCATGTAAACCAATCGCTTAATTCCGCCTTAATCCCATCGAGCAGTTTTCCCGCGCTTTCCGTATCGCCGCAGGACTCTGCCGCGGCCATAACCTGCATGGCTCTGTTTAATTTCTTTCCGGTGTCATAGGTGTTGACGTCATATTTCTCTTTGGTTACAGCAGTATCTGTCGGACCAAATTCATCCATGAAATCGTCAACATATCCCTGTAAGGTTGAAAAATCCGCTTCATCAATCGGCATCATGGAAGGCAGAATTCCCGTATACTTCAGTTTTGTCTCATAGGAACTCCCCGCAATAAATTTCATTGTTCCCCTAAGCGTTCTTGCTGTATTTTCCAAATAAGTATAACCGCTCATATTTTTATACTGATGCGGAAGAATTCCCATAATAGTACCATCCGCGGTACTTTCAGCTTTTCGATTAAGTGTATACTCATATGTTGTCGTCACGGTCGCAGCTGCCTGATCGTAACTGTATGATGCCTTTGTATCGGTAATAAAATTATAAGCATACTTCTCATACTCTTTTGCAATTTTTTCTGCCTGGGCGTCAGAAGGACCTGTTGATTCACACAGCCATGCAAAAGACATATAGGAATTTTTCCCGCTCGGGAAATTTGCCGTAAGGGTTCCGATTTTGTCTTCTGCATATCCGGTTCCCGCAGATTGTACCCATGTCGTATCTTTCGGAACATATGCCGCATAGTAATCATAATTGCTGTATCCCAGGGAATCATCCTGATTGTCAAATACACGGAATACCAGCATCGTTGAATTTTCCACCGTTGTGCCATTGTAATAAGTAATGGCAGATGGCAGCGGCCTTTTTCTTAATATTTTTAACTGCTGTGTGCCATTTGCCTGATAGTAACTAAACGGGCTTCCCTGTACCAGCGTTGTCTTGACGGTAACGGCTGGATCTGAACGGTCTTCCATCACGACATCATAACTCCAATCTGTGACCCGGTCTACTTTCTTACTTCCGGCTGTAAATGCAGGGCCAATGATGAAATCCGTCAGGCTTCCGTCCTCCGGCTGTTCCATCAAAAAGGCGGTTTCCACCCGGATGGTCGATGGTTTTGTGACATACCAGCCCTGTGCTGTCGCTTTATAGGACATTGGAATGGCATAGGTCGTATTTCCCATTTGTCCGCCGTATAACTCCACATCAGCGACGTG
>CANQMA010000069.1 GCA_947624875.1 uncultured Lachnospiraceae bacterium | reverse complement strand
CGAAACCATTATAACCTATAAGAGGACCTTTCTCATTTTTTATTTTTATTCAACTGACAAAAACTTTACTCTATATACGCGGGGAATATTTACATATAGAATTAGAAGAAAAAAGCAAATTTTATATGTAATTGGCATTCAAAAATGGCAGATGTTTGTAAAAACTAAAGTATTAGTTTACAAACAATTTACAAATTACACATACCATTATATAAACAATATGTTACAATAATTGCCAAATTCAAATAAAGTAGCAAATGGATGTTGCTAAAAGAAAAGAGGGGGAGTAAATGATTAAGGAAATACTTGAAAAAGAAATGAAACATTTGAAGGAATGGGAAGAAAGCGGAATTTCATATGTTGAGTCTGCGCCGGTTGGAAAAATTTCCGTAATAAGAAATCACCACACATATCAATATTATTGGAGAACGAACGAAACCAACGCACATGGGCGCTACGTCAAAAAGAAAGACAGAAATCTTGTGAAGGCAATCCTGCAGAAAGAATATATCAATAAAAGTCTACCCAAAATAAGAGAACAAATCAAAATTATTGAGGGGTTCTTAAAATTGTATAATCCGCAGGAACTTGAAAAAATATATGAAGATATGCCGGATTCAAAACGGATCTATGTCAATCCGTATATTGTTCCGATGGATTTATATGCAAAACAATGGGAGGAGCATCAAGTCAGCGAGAAAGACAGATTGTCGAACATTATAAAAGATAAGTATGTGTTAAGCGAGGAGCAGGGCGTCTGGACGGAAAAAGGCGAGCTTGTCCGGTCAAAGTCCGAGAAAATACTGGCAGACAAATTTTATAGAATGGGAATTCCTTATGTGTATGAATGTCCCTTGATGTTAAAAGGATTCGGCTATATCCGTCCGGATTTTGTCGTGCTCAATAAATATACGAGAAAAGAATATTATTGGGAACATTTTGGCTTGATGAGCGATAAAGATTATTGTGAAAAGGCGGTAAAAAAGATAAATCAATATGTAAAAAGCGGTATATATCAGGGTGGCAAGCTGCTTTGCACTTACGAAACAGAGAAGTGCGTCTTGGATTCTAAAGTGGTTGATGAAATCATTGAAAAATATTTGATACATTAACGAGTATCAATGATTTTGAAAAGCAGGAAGTTTACAACGCAGAGAAATTTGGCGGTTGTCGTGGCAGCGAGAAGCAAATTACATGTCAAAGCACGCAAAACCCCAAAACAGACATGTAAAAAGCCCTGAAATTTGCAAAAAACAGGAACAAATTACATGTCAAAACATGCAAAACTGAAAAATGAATATGTAAAAGCAACTTGGAAATCGTGGCAGCGAGAAGCAAATTACATGTCAAAACACACAAAACCCCAAAACAGACATGTAAAAAACTGTGAAATTTGCAAAAAACAAGAATAAATTACATGTCAAAACACACAAAACCCCAAAACAGACATGTAAAAAACTGTGAAATTTGCAAAAAACAAGAATAAATTACATGTCAAAACACACAAAACTCCAAAACAGACATGTAAAAAACTCTGGAATTTGCAAAAAACAGGAACAAATTACATGTCAAAACATGTAAAATCAAAAAATGAATATGTAAAGCAAAAAAGTCCACACAAAATTACATATGTATCACTGAAAAACAAAAAGTAATCCATGTAATCCGATATCACAATACATATGCTTCTGCAAAGTACGGCAGAAGCGCCGGATATGGGAAAATACAAGAAGCATCAGACGCGGATTACAAGAAGCGCCGGATCTGGAAAAATATAGTTGTAATGAAATGCTTTTATGGTATGATAAATAAAGAAATATTGAAGATGAGAAATGTTGGAAGAAGCCATCAGAGGTGCGTTTGTACTTTAGAAGAAGCCACAGTTTGTGCTTTGGAAGAAGCCGCAGACACTTCCATTGCAATTTTAGGAGGCAGATTATGGGCGAATTGAAATATTTAGATAGAAAAGGAACCTTTACGTTGGACAATCCTGATTTAACCGGCTATATGTACTTTCCGCTTTGTAACGAAGCGGGGATGATGAGCGCTGTCACGCCGGATTTGGGAGGAGATATTAAGCTGGATCAGAACACGTTTCTGTTAGAGCCGGTCAGCGCGGAAAACCTGCACAATAACAAGTCCAGCCGGAACTTCTGGGTTTATGTAGAAGGAAAGGGCGCGTGGTCTGCCACAGGAAAGTCTGCGGCGCAGCAGGCAAAACTGTTTGACGAGGACAAAGAGCAGGTGAAACTGACAGCCGGCATTCTGTGGCATCAGGTAGAGCGTGTCTCAGAACAGATGGGGCTGAAAGCAGTGCTTACGACGTTTGTGCCGAATACAGGCGACAAAGTGGAACTGACCAAAGTAGAAATCACAAACATTTCTGATGAAACATTGGAAATCACCCCGACAAGCGCAATTCCATTGTATGCGCGTTCCGCATCAAACATCAGAGATCACAGGCATGTGACGTCGCTGCTTCATCGTACATATACGGTAAAAAATGGAATTGTCGTTTATCCGACGTTGACATTTGATGAGCGGGGACACAACACAAACACCGTTTACTATGGCGCTCTGGCGAAAGAGCAGCTCGGTGAAGACATGGTATCTCCGGTCGGCTTCTGTCCTGTGACGGAGGAGTTCATCGGAGACGGCGGAAACTTTGAAAATCCTTACTATGTAGTAAAAAATAAAAAAATGCCTTATGCGGCGGGAGAACAGGTGGACGGTTACGAGACGGTTGCCGCAATCCGGTTTGAGACAAGAAAACTGGCTGCGGGCGAGACAAAGACTTATCTCATTGCGCTCGGATACGGAAATTCCGAAGAAGATATGACGGAAATTGGGAAAAAATACTTAAACCTCAAGCACTTTGACCGCCTGTTACAGGAAACAAACAATTTCTGGCAGGAAAAAATCAACGTCAGTTATTCGTCAGCGGATACGGATTTTGACAACTGGATGCACTGGGTAAACTTCCAGCCGATGCTCCGCAGAATTTACGGCTGTTCCTTCCTTCCGCACCATGACTATGGAAAAGGCGGACGGGGCTGGAGAGATTTGTGGCAGGATTGTCTGGCGCTGTTGATTATGGAGCCTGAGCAGGTGCGGCAGATGCTCATAGACAACTTTGGCGGCGTGCGGTTTGACGGGACCAATGCGACGATTATCGGCGCAGGACAGGGAGAATTTATCGCCGACAGAAACAATATCGTAAGAGTGTGGATGGATCATGGCGCATGGCCGTATCTGACGACCGAACTCTATATGCAGCAGACCGGCGACATCGAATTTTTGACCGAAGAAAATACATATTTTAAAGATATTCAGGTGTGCAGGGGAGAAAAGCAGGATCAGGACTGGAAAGAAATACAGGGAAACAGCCAGTTGACGGCGGACATGGAAACCTATCGTGGAACAGTGCTGGAACATCTGCTCATTCAACACCTGACCGCATTTTATGATGTGGGAGAGCACAACCATATCCGGATTCGCGGCGCAGACTGGAACGACGCGCTCGACATGGCAGAGGAGCGTGGCGAGAGCGTAGCGTTTACTGCCCTTTATGGCGGCAATCTGAAAAATCTTGCGCACGACATCAGAATGTACGCGGAAAAAACAGGAAAAGATACGGTGCTTCTGGCAGAAGAACTGCAGATACTTCTGGACGCGGACAAGGCCATCTATGACAGTATCGGCGAGAAAAATGCAGTACTTGAGGCATACTGCGAGGCGGTAATCCATACGGTCAGCGGGAAAAAAGCAGTCGTAAACTGCATGGCGCTTGCGGACACGCTCGAAGTAATGTCCGGCTGGATTGCAGAACATATCCGCGATACGGAATGGACGGGAGATAAAGAAGGACTGCATTGGTTCAACGGTTACTATGACAATCATGGAAAAGCAGTCGAGGGCGATTTTGAGACCGGCGCCAGAATGATGCTCACCAGTCAGGTATTCACCATTATGGCAGACGTGGCGACACAGACGCAGGTGGAAAACATTGTCAGCGCGGCAGACCAGTATCTCTATGACGAAGAAATTGGCGGCTACCGCCTGAATACGGATTTTAAGGAAGTCAAGGCAGACTTGGGCAGAGCCTTTGGATTTGCGTTCGGACATAAAGAAAACGGCGCAGTGTTCAGCCATATGGCGACCATGTATGCAAACGCGCTTTACAGCAGGGGATTTGCAAAAGAAGGTTACAAAGTGCTGCACAGCCTTTACAGCCATTGCAATGATTATCAAAAGAGCAGTATTTATCCGGGCGTGCCGGAATACGTCAATCAGAGAGGCAGGGGCATGTACCACTATCTGACGGGCGCGGCAAGCTGGCTGATGCTGACGGTGATCACGGAGATGTTCGGCG
>CANQMA010000068.1 GCA_947624875.1 uncultured Lachnospiraceae bacterium | reverse complement strand
TTTTTAGCCACCGAATGATGGCTTATTTGCTATGCTCTTTTTTAATATCTAACCACTACTTATTTGTTTCAAACTTCTGCCTCCCGACTTTCTAATTCTACGAAATGATGATTCCTAGGATTTATCTGCATAATAGCATTGCTATTTTCTTTCCAAAATAGACGCCTGCAATACACCCAATTCAAAATAAAAGAGAACCCCCTTAAGTACATAAATTTCCTTTGGAGGTTCTCTGACTCTTATTATCAATTTTTTCTCAAATCACCTATTTATAGGCTTTTTATATACTTTATATCGTCATAGTTTTCAAAAAATTTGACGACACTTTTAGTATAAAACAGAATCAAGATAATTGCTACCAAAATCATTAAATTTCAGCGAGTTAAATAATGCAACTTCTCTTGTCCAAAATAAAATAATTTGAAAAAGATGACTTTTCTCTCATTTGGAGCCAAATATTGATAATGGCACCCTTTATCACCTTTTATTTTTTACTGCATTGACAGCCGCAATTCTTACAGCATCCACCGCAATGGAGGGATTTTCCATTCTTTTTATCAATTATCATTCCACGGATAATCCATCCGACTGCTCCTAACAACACAGCTCCCGTTATGATTGTTCCCATATCAGCAGCCCCTTTCCTTTTTATTTGTCTTGTATGGACGCACAAGTAAATATACGGCCAGAACCACAAGAACCATGGCCACCACAGTGCCTATTCCAAAGGCGCCCTCTGTTATCAACATTCCTATCTGGTAAATACAGAGCGAAACTACATATGCAAACACCGTTTGATACCCGATTGCAAACCAGAACCATTTTGCATTATTCATTTCTCTTTTGATTGCTCCCATTGCTGCAAAACAAGGCGCACACAACAGATTGAATACCAAGAAGGAGTACGCAGAAAGTGCACTCATGTTCTGTTCCAACACACTCCAAATTTCTTTTCCTGTTTCTGAGACTTCAGCATAACCAAACAAAATTCCAAAAGTACCTACCACATTCTCCTTTGCAACCAGACCTGTGATTGCTGCAACGGCTGAACTCCAGTCACCCCAGCCAAGAGGTGCGAAAATCCATGCAATGCAATTGCCTATGGACGCAAGAATACTGTTATCCAGTTCCATGTCATTTAACATTCTGAATTTTCCGTCTACCCATCCAAAGTAACTCAAAAACCAAATGCCTATTGCTGTCAACAGAATGATTGTTCCTGCTTTTTTAATGAATGACCAGCCGCGCTCCCACATGCTTCGGAGTACATTTCCGATGGTCGGCATATGGTAAGAAGGAAGTTCCATGACAAACGGTGCAGGATTTCCAGCAAACATCTTCGTCTTCTTTAGAATAATTCCGGAAAAAATTATGGCGGCCACACCGATAAAATATGCGCTGACTGCCACCCATCCTGCATTGTCAAAGAGCGCTCCTGCGATAAGACCAATAATTGGCAGTTTTGCCCCACAAGGAATAAACGTTGTTGTCATAATCGTCATCTTGCGGTCTCTGTCACTTTCAATGGTGCGCGATGCCATAATGCCCGGTACACCGCATCCCGTACCAATGAGCATCGGGATAAACGATTTGCCTGAAAGACCAAATTTGCGGAATATACGATCCATGATAAATGCAACCCGTGCCATATAGCCGCATGCTTCCAAAAATGCCAGAAACGCAAATAACACAAGCATTTGAGGAACAAAACCAAGCACTGCGCCAACGCCGGCTACAATACCATCCAAAATCAGTCCCTGCAGCCAATCTGCGCAGCCAACCGCATTTAAAAGATTCTCAATTAGTACAGGAATTCCGGGAACCTCTAATCCAAACAGGCTCCAACCATCACCGAACACTCCATCATTTACCCAGTCCGTTACCTGGCTTCCCACGGTTGAAACTGAAACATAATACACTATAAACATAATAAATGCAAAGATTGGAAGTGCAAGAAAACGGTTTGTCACAATCCGGTCAATCCGATCTGAAACAGACATTTTCCCTTTTTGATTTTTAATACGGCATTCATCAATTATTGAAGATATGTATACATATCTTTCGTTTGTAATTATGCTTTCCGTATCATCGTCAAATTTCTCTTCAAGCTCCTTAATCTCCTTGCTGACATCCGGAACAAATTTTAAATAAGCTGGAATTTTATCATCTTTCTCCAATAGCTTGATTGCACAAAATCTTCTCTGTTTCTCCGGAACCTCAGGACCAAGTTTCTGTTCCGCAGAAAAAATTGCCGCCTCTACGTCAGGCGCAAACTGTTGTTCAAACGCCTGCACATTCTGTTTTGCAAGGGCAACTGCCTTTTCTGCTGCCTGTGTAATGCCCTTTCCCTTGAGCGCAGAAATTTCAACCACCTCACACCCAAGCTTCTCTGACAATTTATTGATATGTATTATGTCGCCATTCTTTTCAACCACATCCATCATGTTGACCGCTACCATCATTGGAATTCCAAGTTCTAAAAGTTGTGTGGTCAGATAGAGATTTCTTTCCAGGTTTGTACCATCCACGATATTCAGGATTACATCCGGATGTTCATCAAGCAGATAATTTCTCGCCACTATTTCCTCCAACGTATATGGAGAAAGAGAATAAATTCCAGGAAGGTCCATAATTGTAATGTCATTATGTCCTTTCAGTTTTCCTTGTTTTTTTTCTACAGTAACTCCCGGCCAATTTCCTACAAACTGATTTGAACCAGTCAGTGCGTTAAACAATGTTGTTTTTCCGCTGTTTGGATTTCCCGCAAGTGCAATTGTGATTTCCATATTTTCCTCTTTTCTGTTAGTTTAAACTAACTCATATTCAAAAAAAAATTTTACTTAAAATAACATTATTCTACTTCAATCATCTCTGCATCCGCTTTGCGCAGAGACAGTTCATAACCTCGGACGGTAACTTCCACCGGGTCTCCCAACGGCGCTACTTTTCTGACGAAAATCTGCACACCTTTCGTAATCCCCATATCCATAATACGACGTTTTACAGGTCCTTCTCCTGTCAGGTTTCTCACCGTTACGGTTTCTCCACAGGTCACTTTCCTTAAGGTTCGCATACTTCTTTCCTCCTTTCACTCGGGCAGACGCCATCTGTCAGACTACAATAATTTTATTTGCCATGTCTCTTCCTATCGCCACCCTGGAAGCCTTAATATCCACAATGACATTGCCTCCAATTTCCGTGACAATGGCTACCGTGCTCCCCGGCACAAATCCAAGGCTTTCCAAAAATTTTCTTGTTTCTTCTTTACCTTGTATCTTTTGAATTACACCTTGTGTACCAACACCAATCATAGTCAGCGGCATTTCCCTGAACCTCCTTGAGTTAGTTTAGTCTAACCCTTTCCTTGAGTTAGTATACACTAACTCGTATTTGTTGTCAATAATAAAAATGTAAATCTTACAATAGCACTTTTGCACTTCAAGCCTTCTATGTTTTAAAAAGTAATATTGGAATACTCCCGCTTTTATGCTAAAATAAAGAAAACTTTTATACGAGATTTCGAAAAATGCCAAAACAGAAAGGTTCATAAAAAATATGCATGTAAACGAATCCTCAGAAAATTATTTGGAAACAATATTAATTTTAAGCAAACGACTGTCTGCTGTCCGTTCAGTTGACATTGCCAATGAGCTTGGTTTTAAAAAGTCCAGCGTCAGCGTTGCCATAAAAAATCTACGTCAAAAGGGACATATTTCCGTGGACGATTCCGGCTTTATCACTTTAACTCCATCCGGAAGAGAAATTGCCGAAATGATTTACGAGCGTCATCTGTTTTTTTCGAAATGGCTCATCCAGATTGGAGTCGATGAAAAGACGGCCATAGAAGACGCATGCAAGATTGAACATGTCTTGAGTAAGGAAAGCTTTGAAGCAATAAAGCGCTACATTGGTCAATGAAGAAAGATTATGTAAAAGGAAATAAACAGTAAATTAATAATGCATTATAAAAAGAGAAAGCCTGTGACAAAATAATGTGGGTTTTCTTTTTTTGAAAGACTAAATATAAACCTCAACTGCCGTCTCAGTGCTTACTTTACTGCCTTTATCACTGACAAAAATAAGCTTAAACACTGTTCTCACCAAAAGATGAAAAAAGAGTAATTGAGTGAAAAGAGATACCTGTTACGGATAAGACAGCACATATGATGTTTCAGGTATTTTATTATTCCGGTTCGAAGAGTTTCTTGCACTGACTTTGGAAGATATTGATTTTGAAAAGAATAAAATCTCCGTTACAAGGAGTTTGAGACGTGCCAGCGGAAAAAGAGATTATTACTTCTCCGAAGACGCCAAAAGGCGCCCGAAGAGCCTGCAAGACTGCCGGTATTAAAAGAATCAGCATTCAGGGGGAGCGTCCCAAAGTTTGTGTAAACCTCCAAACTGATGTAAGATAAAATTACACAGTTTGGAGGTTTTATTATGG
>CANQMA010000067.1 GCA_947624875.1 uncultured Lachnospiraceae bacterium | reverse complement strand
GTCCAAGAAAGGAACCGATATACCTATTGCCCCATCATTATACAGCTTAAGCAACAAGATGGGTAATTCCTTACTGGATGTAAGGGATATTAACCATAAATATATTGTAGTAGAGAGGAAAAGAGAGATGAAGATTACACTAAAAGATGGTTCCGTAAAGGAATACGCAGAGGCGATGAGCATAAATGATATTGCTTTTGATATTTCAGGAGGACTTGGAAGAGCAGCATGCGCAGGAGAGGTAGACGGAGAGGTTACAGACCTCCGGACCACGATTGACCATGACTGCAGCGTCAATATTCTGACCTTTAAAGATGAAGCCGGCAAAGCAGCATACAGGCACACTGCGTCTCATGTGCTGGCAGAAGCCGTGAAAAATTTGTACCCGGATGCAAAACTTGCAATTGGTCCGTCGATTGACACGGGATTTTATTATGATTTTGATCATGAACCGTTTTCCAGAGAAGATTTGGATCAGATCGAGGCAGAAATGAAAAAAATCATTAAAAAAGGCGCTAAGCTGGAAAAATTCACATTGCCGAGAGAGGACGCCATCAAATATATGGAAGACCGCAATGAACCATATAAGGTGGAGTTGATCCGCGATTTGCCGGAAGACGCCGTGATTTCTTTTTACAGTCAGGGAGAGTTTGTGGATTTGTGTTCCGGCCCTCACTTGATGAGCACAAAACCGATTAAAGCATTTAAACTGATTTCCTCTTCCATGGCATACTGGAGAGGAGACTCTGACAAGGCGAGACTCCAGAGAATTTATGGAACGGCATTCGACAATAAAGATGACTTGAACGCTTATATGGAATCTCTGGAAGAAGCCAAAAATAGAGACCATAATAAATTAGGCAGGGAGATGGAACTTTTTACAACCGTTGATGTGATTGGCCAGGGACTTCCGCTTCTGCTTCCGAAAGGGGCAAAAATCATTCAAAAAATGCAGCGCTGGATTGAAGATCTGGAAGACCGGGAATGGGGTTATATGAGAACCAAAACCCCGTTGATGGCAAAATCTGATCTGTATAAAATTTCCGGTCACTGGGATCATTACACAGATGGAATGTTTGTTTTAGGGGACGAAGAAAAAGACAAAGAAGTGCTGGCGCTTCGTCCAATGACCTGTCCGTTCCAGTATTATGTGTACAAGGCGAGCCAAAAATCTTACCGCGACCTGCCGTGCAGATACAGTGAAACATCAACCCTGTTTCGAAATGAGGATTCCGGAGAAATGCATGGACTGACAAGAGTACGTCAGTTTACGATATCCGAAGGACATTTGATTGTACGCCCGGATCAAATGGTCGAGGAATTTAAAGGATGCCTGGCTCTGGCAAAATATTGTTTGGAAACTTTGGGCGTAGAAGAAGATGTGACCTATCATCTTTCCAAATGGGATCCGGAAAACAGAGAAAAATATATCGGAGAGCCGGAGGTATGGCAGGAGACAGAGCAGCATATCCGTGATATTTTGACAGAACTTCAGATTGATTTTGTGGAAAATGTCGGAGAAGCGGCATTTTACGGACCGAAAGTAGATATCAACGCGAAAAATGTGTACGGCAAAGAAGATACGATGATTACGATTCAATGGGATGCATTGCTGTCTGAACAGTTTGACATGTATTATATTGATGAAAACGGAGAAAAACAGCGTCCATATATTATTCATCGGACATCCATGGGATGCTATGAGCGGACGCTTGCATGGCTGATTGAAAAATATGCCGGAAAATTCCCGACATGGCTTTGCCCGGAACAGGTTCGGATTCTTCCGATTTCAGAAAAGTATGAAGAATATGCGCAGACTGTCGCAAAAGAACTGAAAAAGAATTCCATTGACGTGACCGTAGATTCCCGCTCAGAAAAAATTGGATATAAGATCCGCGAGGCAAGACTGAACAAAATTCCGTATATGCTGATTGTCGGACAGCAGGAAGAAGCTGACCGGACGGTTTCTGTGCGGAGTAGATTTATGGGCGATGAAGGGGTGAAACCGGTTTCTGAATTTCTGGCACAGATTGTAAAAGAAATTGAGACAAAGGAAATCCGTAAGGAACAGCAATAGAAAATCAAATTATTCGGATTCATTTTTTAAAGAATAAAATAAAAAAAATACTCCACAATAGAAATATCGGAAAGCCGAAATATATATTGTGGAGTGTTTTTATGACGAAATTAAATTGTAATGTAAAAAATTGTTATTTTAACAAAGAATTAAAATGCTGTCTGGATGGAATCAAGGTTGGAGGAGAAGATGCAACTGCCACTGATGCAACTTTTTGCGGCAGCTTCAAGGAACGGTTAGACCGGCAGTCCGCGAAAGCATGCCATTGCGACGGATCTCCTGAGAAAAGTCTTCATGTAGGATGCAATGCGGTCAAATGCGTTTTTAATGATAATAAAGATTGCCATGCGACAAAGATTACGATTCAGGGAAACGGGGCAAAACACGAGAGTCAGACACTTTGCGCAAGCTTTCAATACCAGTAATGGAATGCTGTCAAATTGTCACAGGGATTTTCCTGTCTGTCTCGTGAAATGATATTAAAAAATCGGTTTTGGCTCGTGACGCATATGCTGCGGTTCCATCCTCCGGATGGAAAACCGGACAGCAGTATGCGTCATTTTTTTATGAATTTTCCTGTGTATCTTCCGGCTGATTCAAAAAATATATCCAAAATGAAAAAAAGTATTTGAAACTTTTAGAAAATTCTGATACAATACATAAGCACTTCGGTGCGTGGCTCAGCTTGGTAGAGCGCTGCGTTCGGGACGCAGAGGTCGCAGGTTCGAATCCTGTCGCACCGATTAAATTATACTTGACAGATACTGTTTTCAATGTTAGTATAGTCGAGATGTAAAAACAAAGCAGAGTATCCACTCTCACCCGGACACGATGAATGTGATTCGTGGTTTATACGGAATATGCCCGAAAAGGCTTTTTTGTGTGTGGATAATCTGTGATTATTCACTTTTTTTATGTGTGATGTTGATGGAGGTGTACTACTATTAGCGATTTAATGATTAACGGACAGATCAGAGATAGGGAAGTTCGCGTAATTGGAACGGAAGGACAGCAGCTTGGCGTTATGTCTTCCAAAGAAGCGTTGAGACTGGCTGAGGAGGCAGAACTGGATTTAATTAAGGTCGCTCCGAAAGCACAGCCGCCTGTCTGCAAAATTATGGATTATGGAAAATTCCGGTATGAGCAGCAGAAGAAGGAAAAGGAAGCAAAGAAAAAGCAGCATGTTGTTGAGACAAAAGAAATCAGATTGTCGCCGAATGTTGATTCCAATGATTTAAAAACAAAAGCAAATAATGCAAGAAAATTTATCACAAAGGGCGATAAGGTCAAAGTTACTTTGCGTTTCCGAGGACGTGAAATGGCTCACGTAAGTAGTAATTCACATGTTTTGGATGATTTTGCGGCATTGTTGGAAGATATTGCCGTTGTTGCAAAAAGACCAAAATTAGAAGGCAGAAACATGACCATGTTTTTAGAGAAAAAGCGTTAAGCTTTAATGATATTGAAGGAGGAAAAAAATATGCCAAAAATTAAGACAAGCAGAGCAGCTGCAAAACGATTCAAGAAGACAGGTACAGGAAAGCTTAAAAGAAATAAAGCTTATAAGTCACATATCTTAACAAAGAAGTCTGCAAAGAGAAAGAGAAACCTTAGAAAGGCGACTACTGCAGATGCATCCAATGTTAAAAATATGAAAAAGATTTTACCTTATTTATAATCAATAGTTAGGAGGATATAAAAATGGCAAGAGTAAAAGGCGGCATGAACGCTAGAAAAAAACATAATAGAATATTAAAACTGGCTAAAGGTTATAGAGGGGCCAGATCAAAACAGTACCGAGTTGCAAAGCAGTCTGTAATGCGCGCTTTGACCAGTTCTTATGCAGGAAGAAAGCAGAGAAAGAGGCAGTTTAGACAATTATGGATTGCACGTATCAATGCTGCATCCAGAATGAACGGTCTTTCTTACAGCAAATTTATGTATGGATTAAAACTGGCAGGAATTGAAATGAACAGAAAGATGTTAGCTGAGATGGCTGTCAATGATGCAGAAGCGTTTACAAAATTAGTAGAAGCAGCAAAAGAAAAATTAGCATAATCGAGAGAATGCTTAAAATATTTTGAGTCATAAAGATTCTGAAAAAAAGAAGAGTATAAACTCTTCTTTTTTTATATCTCAGGGAATTCCTTTGAATTTCCTAAGATATGAAAATGCTCCGCAAGAATCGCAGAAGTGCGCAAAGGTAGTGATTCTTACGAATGCGCGCACTGCGTGAAACGTCGCAGGCGACACTTTGTTCTGTAAAATAGCATGAAAAAACCACCTTATTTAAGGTGGTTTTCGTGCAGTTGAAGGGACTTGAACCCTCACCCAGATAACCCGGACATGAACCTGAATCATGCGCGTATGCCAATTCCGCCACAACTGCATGTTTTGCGTGATTAGATAAATGCGGAAGATGGGACTTGAACCCACACGAGCGCATTGCTCACAAGATCCTTAGTCTTGCTCGTCTGCCAGTTCCGACACTTCCGCATA
>CANQMA010000066.1 GCA_947624875.1 uncultured Lachnospiraceae bacterium | reverse complement strand
CGGCTCTGCCCTTAAGTAACTATTCATAAATCTTATATCAGTTTTTTGAGTTTACACAAAACTTGAAACGGTCTCCATAATTGTATTTTTTTTAAGAATATTGTTCATTATATCGTTTAATCGACATAAAAAAGGGAACCTTATAGTCCCCTTAAATTTTTTCAACAACTATTTTATTCTTCTTTTTCTCTTTGTGACAAGATTCGTCAGCGCAATAAATAGCGCAGAAAATCCAAGCATGATTCCCAGATTGATTATCACCGGTCTTAATGTCTCAAAGTTCATCGTCTCAAGCGTCTTCAAAGTTTCATTGGTACTGACATAATAGTATGTCGGTATTACATGCGCAATTTTAAGTACAAAATCCGGAAGCCACTGCATTGGCACAAACACGCCGCATAGGAAGCTGGAGCCCAGCGCAAAAACATTGACAATCCCATTGATTGCACCTTTATCCGTCACCAGATTTCCAATGAAAAACGCTATCGTTGTCGCGCAGATAGTCAACACAAACGAATTGAGCAGATAAAGCGCGCCGTACCTGCTAAACATGAAGCTTCCTACGAGCACAAAACTGATTGCTGCATAAAATACCCATAACGCCAGCGCATAACAACCGCAGGACAACAGCAGAATTCTGTTATGTTTTTTATAAGCGGTGCTGCTCACAGCAATTCTTTTTCTTATTTTTTCTTTTTGAAAACTGTTCAAGATCAGGCTGACGACAAACAACAGACATGCCATAATGCTGTAACTCGCAAAATTATAATAAAAGGCTGTCTTTGACGATATGTCCGTATCCAATTTTGAGGTCATTTCCGTTTCAACTGTTTTTGAGAGAGCCTCGTTGACTTTACGGATCAGTTCCGTTTCATCTGGAATTGCTTTCTGATAAATATTTGCAATTTTCAGATATCTTGACAAAATCATTTCTTCAAAAGCCGACTGGGAATCTCCGGTACTTTTAACTTCCAGCGCCGGATTTTTTCCGTTCATAAAATCTTCCCGATAATGTTTTGGAATATCAATGACGTAGTTCACATCTCTGTAAAATAAAGCGTCGTTGATTGTTTCCCCGTCGTACTTTATCCTGACGACATTGCTTTGAGATGCAATATATTCCATCAGATTTTTTGTAATTCCTTTTTCTTCATCATGATTGACAATCACGATGTCCGGCTTACTGGGGCTGAAGTTCATGCTGTTCTCGCTGGTCTGCATATTTGAAATTCCAAACACAAGCAGTATCACCGTATAAAGAAGTACGTTCAATTTGTTTTTATTCAGAATTTTCAAAAATGTTTTAAAGACGATCATATTTTTGTCTCCTCAAACAAAAGAATGAAGCCAGTATCAGCAGAAAGGAAAAAATCAGTAAACTGATGATATCGATCCAATATCTTTCTGAGATATTGTAATAATAGAGCGCATAAAATCCGTCCGTAATCATGCCTGCCGGATTGATTTTATTTAAAATCGGAATCCTGGTATCAACCAAGTATTTCATTGTAATCCCCATCATTCCGGATAAAAAGCAACACAGCATGGTAAAGGCAATTAAAATCCCCGTTTTAGTATTTTCGTTTGTTTTTAATACCGTCCCGACAAAAGTTCCGAGCGTCAGTCCTGCAAAGGCGCCGACTGCCGCAAGCAGAATTGTCAGACCGGTATAATTTCCGTAATCCACTTTTAAAACGAACACCGTATAGGCAAATAGGATGGCAAGCCCGCAAAGCTGCGCCGTATAACCGGCAAGGAGACTGCTAAAAACAACCGTACCTTTTTTCGCAGGAGAAACGGCAATCCTTTTGCCTTTATCAGACATATTTGCCAGATTTTGATTGATGGATACCATACTCAGCATTCCGCCATATAGACAGGTCATTGCAATCAGCGTATAAAATTCAATCATGGTATAACTCAAATGGCTGCCTGATTGATCTTTCAACCGGACTGTATCTTCGCTGACAAGCGCTTTTACATGCTGATAGATTTTCTCATAATTGATTGGGTAATTTCCGGCAGCCTGCTCGTTCTGTATCTGAATTTCAGATAAATTGTTTACGATATCCTCCGTCTGTTCGATTTCCTCCGCAACAAACTTTAACACTGTCTGCTCTACTCCGTTTGTGTTAAAGGTAAGCTTCATTCTGCCGTCCTCAAGCGCCACATATCCGACGATTTCTCCCTGAGCCAGCAGTTTCTCTGCCTGCGCCTTTGTCGTATATTGTGTGTGAAATAACCGCTCACTGTTTTGTTCGTCACTCAATTCGCGAAAGGCGCTTTGAAACAGTTGATGATTTTCAAAATCCTCATTTTGAATTATTGCAATATCAATCACTTTCAGTTTTTCGCTGTTTTCTATGTCTGAAAACGCCAGATGAAAAAGCGTTCCCAAGATTACCGGAAAGGCAAACGTCCAGAAAATCAGCATCTTATTTCTAAAAAGCGTCTTGAGCGCATATTTAAAATTATGTAGAAACATCTAATCCCGAAGCTCCTTCCCTGTCAGTTCCAGAAATACATCGTTGAGTGTCGGCCGCTCCGAGTAAATTTTACTGTAATCTGCGCCTTCCTTCTTTAAATAATCTATCATATCCGCCAGATTGTTCCTGCCCTTTTGATATACAATCTGCAGTATATTACCGTCATAGGTTACCTGATCGACATTGTCCAGTTCCCTTATTTTTTGTACGGCTTCCGGATTGAAACTGCGGATTTCCACCGTTACCTTTTCTTCAATCTTCGCTTTTTTCTTTAATTCATCCGTGGTGCCTGAGGCAAGAATTTTTCCTTTGTCAAGAATAATAACCCTGTCGCACAGTTTCTCCACTTCCTCCATATAATGCGTTGTATAAACAATTGTCGCTCCGCTTTCCCGCAGTTGTTTAATCCCGTCTAAAATATTGTTCCGGCTTTGCGGATCCACAGCGACCGTCGGCTCGTCTAAAAAAATCAACTCCGGTTTATGCGCAATTCCACAGGCAATATTTAATCTTCTCAAAAGCCCGCCGGACAGTTTTTTCGGATAAAACTTTTGAAAGTCCTCCAATCCGACCAGACGGACTGCATCTTCGATATATTGTTTCCGGACTGCCCCGTCCTTGATATAAAGCCCGCAGAAATAATCAATATTTTCATATACGGTCAGTTCATCAAAAACCGATACTTCCTGAAATACAACGCCGATTTTTGATTTAATGTCATAAGAATCCGGTTTCATTTCTTTCCCAAAAATTTTAATGGTACCCTGCTGAAACTCCAATAAGGATAAAATGCAGTTTATCGTCGTCGATTTGCCGCTTCCGTTTGGCCCGAGCAGTCCAAGAATTTCTCCCGCATGTACTTCAAAAGATAAGTTATCGATTGCCTTTAATTCCTTATATTGTTTTACCAGATTTTTTACTTCGATAATATTGCTCACTTTTTCCCTCTAACTTTCATTTCTATCAGCATTCCATTATAATGTAAAAATAGGAATGATATTTCGTAACCCATACAGCTCGAAGCAGCAGATAATTCTGCTGCTTCGAGCTGTATGGCTGAATGCTGAATCGTTCATTTATTTTTAATTGTTTCTTCCACAGCAATGCTTATATTTTTTTCCACTCCCGCAAGGACATGGGTCGTTGCGTCCGACCTTTTTTTCTTTAACCACCGTATGGGAAAGTTTTTCTTCTTTATAAAGTTTTTTCCTTTCCTCCTCCGTTAAAAGGTTGTCCCACTGTTCCAAACCGTAAAGCCAGTCCGCCTTTGCCGCAACCATATTTTTATAAAGAAGTTGTTTATCATATTCAAGACTTACAACCGTATCTTCTTTCATCGTTTCAATAGGATTAGGCTTTTTTAAGCTGTCATTGATACCGTCCAGAAATCCGACCATCGTCAACACTTCCATATGATACTTTTTTGCCAGTTCTTTTACCGTACCTGTGACAACGTTTTCTGGGTTTCCCAAAATGTCCTCATATACTTTCTGCTCCTGCACAAAATAAGCAGCCCAGAATTTGTCGTACTGTTTCTGCGTCTGCTCCTGATTATACGCAATCTGTCTCCATGTCTCTAATAAAGATTTTTCTGCCATATCAGCCTCCGATATTTTGTATTTTATTTCTCTGCCTATTATACAAAGCAAAAAGAAGAATTGCAATAATGGATTTCTTCGTTTATACTGAAATGGCGGATTGTTCTGATAAGCGTATCTGCGCAGAATTTTATCCGTAATTTTTTAATCAAATGAACAATTATTTCAAATGGAGGATTTTATGGCGTATTCCAAAAAAGTAGAAAAAATTAGAAGAATGACAGCGCTTGTGGCAGTTGTTATTTTAATTTTATGCGCTGTGCTGACGCTGGTTTTTGCCTTGATTTCTTATTTTACCGGCTCTGAATTTTTTGCTTCCGCATGGAAGGCAAGCGCGTGGGCTATGATATTTATTCCGCTCATTATATATGCGATGTTGATTATTCATAAAGTGACGACAAAAAACCACGAATAAGCCGAAACCTCGATTGCGCTTCGCTTCATCTCGGTCACGGGCGTCGCTTCCTTACGAATTCTCTCTGTTCTCGCGCCTTGAGCCGAAACCTCG
>CANQMA010000065.1 GCA_947624875.1 uncultured Lachnospiraceae bacterium | reverse complement strand
CATTAATCTTGTCAATTAACAGTTTACAGGTAAATCCACGAAACTACAAATGCGAGGTCACTTCATATTATCTTTCCCATTTAGATACTGCTTGTCGTGATACTCCTACTGCGTCTGCTAATTGTTCTTGCGAAAGACCTTTTGTCTTTCTTAAATTTTGAATTCTGTCCGCTATGTTCATTAATATATCCTCCTTGCATCAATGATATTAGCAAAAATGAACAAATCCATCTACCAACCTTATCTTACTTTTTGTAAACTAACAGTTGCATTCAATAATTTTTTAGCTTTTTTATGACGAAGCACTCTCTCACACAGAGGATATTATTTATGAATATACATTCTGGACATATCCGGCTCGCCATCTCCCTGCACCATACACAGAAATTCCCAGCCGTACCTTTCATAAAAACCAACATGGTCTGTAACGAGATAAATCGGTGTGATTCCTTTTGATCTCATATCCTCCACAACCATATCAAGCAGATGCCCTGCAATTCCTTTACAGCGATATTCTTTTTCGGTGTATACTGCGCAGATGTTCGGCGATAAATCTTTTCTATTATGGAAATCATTTTCAATCAATCCCATTCCGGCTATAATTTTTCCACCATCAAGACATAGATACCAGCCAAGTTCCGTTTTATGATTAAGATAATCTTCTATACATTCCAGATAAGCTTCCTTTGGCACGCCCCATTTATTCTGAAACCATTCGGCTACCGTCTCCTTTAATTCCGGCTTTTCTCTTAACGTATAATATTTATATTCACTCATATTTTTTTCTCCATAAAAATTTAAAATAATTTCTGTATTTTCCACATGATTGTTGCAACATCTATTTAGGCAAACAGGTTATAAATGTTTTTCCATTAAATAAAATCTTCCCTTTCGCCAGTCAGCATTGCCTATTTTTTATTTCTATATTTCTTTCTTGAAACAGATTATTCTATTTGCTTCCTCAAATCCCATAGCCAAATGAAATTTCAAACTATCTTCATTATCTAATTCACAATCACTTGCAAATTCTGTGCATTTCTTTTCCTTTGCCCATTTTTCACATTCTGATAAAAGCTGTTTGGCATACCCAAGTTTACGATACTGCTCTACAACAAATATTCCTTCCAAATATCCTACGGGAGAACTATCCGTCCCCTCAACATAATCTGTCCTAAGCTGACATTGAGCAAATCCAACTGGTGTTTCATTTTCATATTTAATAAAACATTTTGCATTTTCATTGGCAATCAACTCCCTAAATTCGTTTTCTAATTCGGATATCGTATTATCGTTCCACATTTTTATTGCTAATTCAGCTAATATCCCTGCATCTTCTTTTTGTGCTGATTGAATCATAACTTTTCCTTACCAAATTCCTTTCCCATCGCCAATTAAAATATTCCTGATGTTTTCATTCATTTCACTTTCCGTTAAACCTTTACAAATAAGCGGTTGAATGACCTCCCGGCTTTCTCTTGTATGCGGGAGCTCTGATGCAAGCCGGCTTGCTTTTTCCTCAAATCCTGCTTTCAGATATAAAAAACACAAAACCGCCCGCATTGTTGCTTTTTGTTTTTCATTGATGGATATTGGTAACCCTCTTTCTATCAACTCAATCGCTTCGTCTGTGTTACCTTTTAACGCCAGTGTGCCTGCCAGCCCCAAAATCATTCCCGGCTTGTTTGGGTAAATCAGTAATGCGTCCCGATACGTTTTTTCCGCAGAATCATAATCGCCTTTGCGCTGATAGTCAACAGCCTTTTTGTGAATATTATATCGGGTTGCCTCTGCGCGAATTGTATCCATTCCCACCAGCAAATCAATACTTGTTTCAAAAATGTTTGCCAGCGCCGGTAAAAGCGTAATGTCAGGATAGGATTCGCCCCGTTCCCATTTGGAAACACTTTGCGCTGTAATTCCTAAATATTCTGCAACTTCTTCCTGCGTAAGATTTTTTAAAATACGGTACTTCCTTAAATTTTCTGATAAATATAACATGGCTCTCTCCTTATGATTTATTATAGTAAAATCATATCATGAGCATTGCCAATTTCAATAACGCAGTAGTTGTCTTAAAGTAAACCACATCTCTATGATTTCTCATGTATCATTTTTCAAAAAACAGATTTCCCGACCTCTGATTTCATCTTACCTGTACCACTTTTCCTTTTCATTCTTCGTCCGGTTGCTGCCCGTCGTGCGGCAGCCACTTGCACTCTGTCATTTCCATGTCTGTAAATACCGCTTTAAAAGATGAATTTTCCGGACTGCAGGCATAAATTCCAAACCGGATTTCATCTGTCGCCTCCCACATATGGCATACCCGCATCTGGGAAAACCGTACTCCGTCTTTTGAACATTCCAGACAGAAATCATCTTCCCTCCGGCTCAAACGATACCACATGGACTTTACAGATGCGTCAATCTCCGTCGTTGCCCAGTCCGAATATCCATGATTTGTGACAACGCTGCCCAAATGCTGAAACGCATTATTCTCATATTCGATGGAAGCCTTTAACCAGTTGTCGCTGTTTAAATACATAACCACACCGCACTGGTCAAAACGGTGCTTACTCTCAAACGCCGTCCTGACACAAAATGAGAAAAATCTCTCTTTTGTCCGCATCTGCAAAACCGGAGCATTGTCATTTCTGAAATGATAATAGGTGCGCTGCCACAAATCCGTATGGGGATTCGTGACTATTTCAATGCGGTTTTCTTCGATGACACATTCTTTTGGCGTCCTTGTCCATTCTAATTTTTTGATGTCAAACATCTCATTCTCCTCCTATTTTTCGTATAACTCTGCATGGATTTCCCACTGCCACACTGTCAGATGGAATATCTTTGACAACAACACTTCCTGCGCCTATGACGACATTGTCTCCGATGGTCACTCCCGGCATTACCGAAACTGCTGCGCCAATCCAGACGTTACTGCCGACTTTTATCGGATAGGCATACTCTAATCCCTGATTTCTCTGCCTGAAATCAATGGGGTGTCCTGCCGTATGAAAACCGCACCCGGGGCCGATAAATACATCATCTCCAAAGGTCACTGTTCCTGCATCAAGAATAACCAGTCCATGATTTGCATAAAAGTTTTCGCCGACACTGATATATCTGCCATAGTCACACCAGAAATCCGGTTCAATATGAATGTGTTCCCCTGTTTTACCCAAGATTTTTTTAATTAGGCTTCTGCGCGCCTCTAAATCCTGAATCGGCAGATTATTATATTGCTGACAGAGCGTTTTACATTCCTGCCGTTCTGCCAGCAGTTCCAAATCATTGTTTGCATCATAAATCATCTGCTTTTCCATTTTTTCTTTTTCAGTCATTTTGTGTTCCCCACTTCTTTATCAATATTCTCAAGTTCTTAAAACAGGTATTTAACATCTCAATATCAACAATTCCTGTTGTCCTGTCAAATGCGGTAGCCTCAACCGTATAGTCGCCGTCGTATCCGTATTGGAAAAGCTTTCTGAAAAATCCGTCAAAATCAATATGTCCTTTTCCGATCGGAAGAATATTGAAATTTCCCCAATCCATATATCCTCCGCCGTAATCATTGATGTGCAGATGCTTCAGATGTCCTTCTTTGACAAGCCACTCCCATTCCGGTTCAAACAGTTTCATCGTTTCTCCATGAAACTCTGCCATTTTTGTATCGTAGACAAAACCGGTGTCCGGATATTTTTCATGGACTTTTTTCATATTAAATAGTGGACTATATGTATTGCAGATTACATTCTCTACCATCAGGCTGACGCCCACTTTTTGTGCCATATCCTTTAAAATCCCAAAACGTTCCACATTCTTGTCCACATTTTTATCCGAAGGAAGTCCGTTCCACAAGTGCAGCACCATTTTTTCTGCGCCAAACGCATTTGCAATTTTGAGATTGATAGAAAATAGTTCTATTCCTTTTTGAAACCATTCTTTATCTTCTTTTTCCGTCATAACATATTCCGGATACTCGTCCCCTTCGCGCCAGACTTTCATGCCGCACAGATATTCTCCCAAAGATTTCTGTGCATGAACAACCGGAATATTTAGATGGAGGGACTGCACGCTTGAAATTAAATTTTCCAATTCCAAATACCATGACTCGTACATCATAAATTCAAAGCCGTCACATTCAAGTTTTGATGCAAGATTACCAAGAATTCTGTAATCCCTATGATTTGGCCTGCCAAGCAGCGCACCCGTAGAACATAATATCTGACTCATCGGTTCTGCCTCCTCTATATTGTAAAAATACAAATTTAATGTTTTAAATTTCTCCTGAACAGGTATGATCGGTATCTCTATTTCCCTGTTATTATACTATACTTTTGCATATAAGTTGTATATAAAAATGAAGAACCCTAATCCTGATACGGTCTATATCAAAATTAGGGTTCTTACAAAAACGGAGAAGGAGGGATTTGAACCCTCGCGCCGCGCAAACGACCTACACCCTTAGCAGGGGCGCCTCTTCAGCCACTTGAGTACTTCTCCATGCCTGAATTATAAATCAGTATTCTATTATATGCCTTACAGCGCAAAAACAATTATAATATAGCGCTATCCTTTTGTCAAACACTTCTTATCGACAATGAAAGAACCATTCTACAAACATTTTGCATCATAAAAATAAAGGGCAGCCAATGATTTGCTGCCCTTTACTTTCATATAACAAATTATTTCTTCGTTATTTTAACTTTTTTAACTTTAGACCATTTCCCGTAAACTTTCTTCTTGCCATTTAACTTATATGCACGGGCTTTTACGTATAATGTCTTTTTGTTTTTCAGCTTCTT
>CANQMA010000064.1 GCA_947624875.1 uncultured Lachnospiraceae bacterium | reverse complement strand
CAATACAGTACCGGTTCGATTCCGGTCGCCGGCATCATATTTTGTACGTGTAGCTCAGCTGGATAGAGCGTCTGGCTACGGACCAGAAGGTCGAGGGTTCGAATCCTTTCACGTACGTGTGAAAACAATGAGAAAAGCAAAAAAGAAAAGCCTGAAACTTTGCATTGATGCAAAAGGGAAAGACTTTTCTTTTTTGTTTGACGAATGTTCACTAGCGGAAAAGAAGTTTGAACGGATGATTCTTATTGTAAAAAAGAATTATTGAATAAAAAAATTTTCTTTGTTCATAATAATGGTGAAAAAAATTATTGGAGGTTGTTATGGCAAAGAATAGTAATAAAGCAAAAAATAGTTCATCAAAATCAACTTACAATTCAGAGAATGCAAAGAATAGCGCATCAAATTATTCTGATGCTGCTAAGGATTCTTCCAAGAATTCCACAAAGGACTCTTCATCAACGAATTGTAAGTAAGTAAAAAGGGGAGTATTTCTATCAGGGAGATACTCTCTTTTTGTGTATAAAACAGGATTAGTTTTTAAGGAAAGAAGGTACTCCTTTTATGAAATAGGACGATACATTCAGGCAATCGCTTCATAGTATAAAATAAAAGGGTTTTTATGGAACGATTTCATATTATAGATATTTCAGATGCAAAAAGAATGGCAATGACGGGAATGTACGTTGTCGTGGACCTTCGAAGTCCGCAGGAGTATCAGCGCTATCACTTGGATTATGCTATTTCCATGCCTGATGCGGATATTGAAGCGATTGAGCGGATGAATATGAAAAATGAACAGTGGATTTTGTATTGCAACAGGGGAACTATGAGTTTCCGGCTGGCTTCCAAAATGGCGCAAAGAGGATATCATGTTGCCGCGGTGCGTGGAAAAATTTAAATGCCCCAAAATATCGTAGTAAATGCCGCCAAATATTGCAGGAAAGTATCAATGTCATTGGATGTCTTATTGACAATATTTTTGTAGAAGATTATCATAAATAAAGACGTTTTGCTTGAAAAAATGGGCAAGTCAATGGAGGAAAACAGATATTTGTACAAAGCGGCAAATATTTTAGGAGGTACCAATGGCAGAATTGCGGCTGATTGCACCGTGTCATTTTGGCGTAGAAGCAGTATTAAAACGGGAAATAACACAATTAGGATACGAAATTGAGCGTGTGGAAGATGGAAGAGTTACTTTCTTAGGGGATGAAAATGCCATCTGCCGGGCAAATGTCTTTTTGCGTACAGCAGAAAGAATTATGCTGCAGGCAGGCAGATTTCGCGCCGTTACCTACGACGAATTGTTTGAATCAGTCAAGAAACTTCCATGGGAGCGCTATATACCGGAGAATGGGAAATTTTGGGTAAAAAAAGCAAGCAGTGTAAAAAGTAAACTGTTTAGTCCCTCCGATATTCAGAGGATTGTGAAAAAGGCAATTGTCGAGAGGCTGAAAACCCAATATGACGTCACCTGGTTTGAGGAAGATGGAGCGGAATATCCAATCCGCGTTTTTCTTCACAAAGATGAAGTGGTAGTGGCATTGGACACCACCGGTGAATCTCTGCATAAGCGGGGTTACCGCAAAAGAATTTCAAAAGCGCCGATTTCCGAAACACTGGCGGCGGCATTGATTCTCTTAACTCCATGGAACAAAAACCGGATTTTAGTGGATCCTTTCTGTGGTTGCGGGACATTTCCAATCGAAGCGGCGCTGATCGCTGCAAATATTGCGCCGGGGATGAATCGTGCATTTACTGCGGAAAACTGGACGAATTTTATTGACAAAAAACTTTGGTATGCCGCAGCAGATGAGGCTTATGACCAAATCAATGAGGATATCAATGTGGATATTCAGGGTTATGATCTTGATTCGGAAATGGTAGAGTTTGCAAGGCAGAACGCTGAAGATGCCGGGGTGGCGCAATTTATTCACTTTCAGCAAAGAGATGTCGCAAATTTAAGCCATAGTAAAAAGTATGGATTTATTATTACGAATCCTCCGTATGGGGAAAGGTTAAATGAGCGGGAGTCTCTTCAGACAATTTACCGCACATTTGGCGAGCAGTATCAAAAACTGGATGCATGGTCTGCATTCATTATTACATCTTATGAAAATGCAGAAAAAGATTTTGGTCTTAAAGCAACAAAGAACAGAAAAATATATAATGGAATGATTAAAACTTATTTTTATCAATTCATGGGACCGAAACCACCAAAAAGAGGGTAGTGCATGAAACGAAATCGAATTTTAACGATTTATATAGTGATTGGCGTTGTCATACTTCTAATCGGAGTATTTTTTGTGGTGTTCTCAAGGGAAACGGTACAACGTAATGTCACCGAAATCGAATATAATAAACAATGGAATAAAGTAATGGCTGACCGGATTAACCAGCAGCAGATCAATCTGATTATCGATAATCACGAAATTGATCTGAAGGGGAAACGGTTGTACTTCACCGACAATATGCAGTTGATGGTGCCGGTAACTGTGCTGACCGAAGGGTTCAACTGCGCGGAAAATCTTTACGATAAAGAACGATTGGTGATTGAAAAGGGAAGTAACCGGGCAACCCTGCATTTGGGAAGTAAAGCGCTCGAGTTTAACGAAAATGAATATGTGCTTTCGGAGGGCGTAGAAAAAAAAGACGGCGAAATTTATGTGCCGGCAGAACTGTTTACCACTTATTTCAACTATGAATTAAAATGGGATAGCGCAAAACGGGAAACGAGCTTTGCGAATCAGGCGAAAGGAGATTCTTTTCTGCCTGAGCGATACAGTTATCCGGAAGTGGGGAAAAAGTTAAAAGTAAAAAATCAAGGCAATTACGGAACCTGTTGGGCATTTGCTACACTGTCTGCACTGGAATCGAGTCTGCTTCCGGAAGAAACATTGGATTTTTCTGAAAATAATCTGATTTACAATAATGCCCTGTCGAATGAAATTCATGATGGCGGTGATTATATCCGTTCCATGGCGTATCTGATGTCTTGGAGTGGACCGGTGAATGAGAAAGATGATCCATATGGAAGTACACCGACCACCGGTAAGAAAAAGGTGATGAAGCATGTTCAGGGAGCGGAAATCATTCCCTCAAAAGACTATCAGCAGATTAAGGAAAAAATTTTCAAGTATGGTGGCGTAGAAAGTTCAATTTATATGTCGGGATCCGGAAACAATATTTCCAGTCAATATTATAATCGGGAAAATGCCTCTTACTGCTATCAGGGTGAGGAAAAACCAAATCATGACGTGGTAATTGTCGGCTGGGACGATCAATATCCGAAGGAAAATTTCCGGCTGCAGGGCGTTCAAAACGATGGAGCTTTTATCTGTCAAAACAGCTGGGGAGAAAATTTTGGAGACCAGGGGATTTTCTATGTGTCTTATGAAGACAGCCAGATAGGAACGTTGAATGTCTGCTATACCGACGTGGAACAAACGGATAATTATGATGCTGTTTATCAATATGATCTCTGCGGCTGGCTTGGAACAATGGGATTTGAAGGCAATGACAGCGCATATTTTTCCAACGTGTTTTATGCAAAGGATAACGAAAATCTCCAGGCGGTAGGTTTTTATGCAGCAAAGGAGAATCTCAACTATGAAGTCTTTGTGTGCGGGCGGTATGATGGAAAAATTTCGCTAAATGATCGTACGCATGTGGCCGCAGATGGAATTCTAAAAAATCAGGGCTACTATACGATTCGACTGGACAAAGATTATCAAGTAAAAAAAGGGGAAGCATTTGCTGTCATCGTAAAGGTTACAAATACAGACAATGACGAGTATAAATTGATTCCGGTTGAAATGGAGTCAGACGGTATGGACATCCAAGTCGATTTGAGCGATGGAGAAGGATATATCAGTTCCACTGGAGAAAAATGGCAGTCGGCGGAAAAGCAGGATGCAAATATCTGTCTGAAGGCATATACGAAAAAAACCAAAGAATAAATTGAAAAAATACAGTAAATAAAAAGTGAATGGAGAAAGCACAGATGAAAAAGATTATTTTTGCTACAACAAATCCGGATAAGGTGCGTGAAGTCAATATGATGCTTGAGGGATCAGGCGTAGAAATTCTTACAATGAAGGAAGCCGGACTCGATATTGATATTGAAGAAAATGGTACGACCTTTGAAGAGAATGCGATTATCAAGGCAAAAACGGTAATGGAGCTGACTGGAGAAATTGCACTCGCAGACGATTCCGGATTAGAGGTCGACTACATGGATGGCGCTCCGGGTATTTATTCAGCAAGGTTTTTAGGTAAAGATGTTTCCTATGATATAAAAAATCAATATATTATCGATCAATTGAAAGACGCCAGGGGAAAGGAGAGAAGCGCGAGATTTGTCTGCGCAATGGCAGCCGCTTTTCCAGATGGCAGCATTGAGACCTGCAAGGGAACAATAGAGGGGCTGATCTCCTATGAACAAAAGGGCTGGAATGGCTTTGGATACGATCCGATTGTTTATGTACCTGAATATGAGATGACGACAGGCGAAATGACGCCGGAATTGAAAAACAGTATCAGTCATCGTGGAAAAGCACTGGAGCAGATGAAGGAAATCTTAAAAAGGAAATTAAGGTAGGAATATAATTTCAAAAGAGGAGACGATGGCTAATGAAAATTTTAGTAATCAGTGATTCTCACGGTCAATTAGATGGCGTTAAAAATATTATGGAACGGCACGGGTCATTTGATTTGGTGATTCATTTAGGAGACATTATCAGGCAGGATGAGCAATTAAAGATGATCTGCCGGTGTCCGGTAAAAATAGTTCAGGGAAACTGTGATTTCAGATCGGAGAATCCGCTGACTGACATTGTAGAGTTTGATGGGAACAGGGCGTTGATTTCTCATGGACATTATTACAGCGTAGACTGGGGTACCAATCAGCTGTGGTATGCTGCTGAAGGAAACAATTGTAACTTTGCGATGTATGGACACACCCATGTTCCAGAGATTACGGAAGTGGAAGGGATTACCATTTTAAATCCCGGCAGCATCAGCAGACCCCGGCAGGCAAACCGCAGAAAAAGTTATATTATTATTAAAACGACTGGCAAAAAAGCAGACGCAGATATTTACTATTTATGACAGATGAAATGTTTTTTGCCTGTCCTGAAAATTTCGTAATTTTGAAGGATATGTTCTAAAAAAAGTTGTTGACAATCCCTGTTACTTCCTATATAATAACACTTGCGCTGTGAAAAAATGGAATCGCAAAATACGGGGTGTGGCTCAGCTTGGCTAGAGCGCCTGATTTGGGATCAGGAGGTCGCAGGTTCGAATCCTGTCACCCCGAGCTATGCGGGTGTAGTTCAGTG
>CANQMA010000063.1 GCA_947624875.1 uncultured Lachnospiraceae bacterium | reverse complement strand
ACAGCTTAAGCAACAAGATGGGTAATTCCTTACTGGCTGTAAGGGATATTAACCATAAATATATTGTAGTAGAAAGGTTTTTGATATGTATCAGTTAAATTTTAATACGCCTGTAAAACTTCACTTTACAGGAATTGGCGGAATCAGCATGAGCGGCCTCGCAGAAATTATGATTTCAAGAGGCTTTACCGTAACCGGTTCCGATACGCGTCCGTCAGAAATTACCGGGCATTTGGAAACACTGGGAGCTGAAATTTATTATGACCAGGTCTATGAAAATGTGGCTGACGACGTGGCTGTTTTGATTTATACTGCGGCAGTGAAACAGGATAATCCTGAACTGGCTGCTGCGAGAGAAAAAAATATTCCACTCCTGACGCGCGCTGAATTTCTCGGACAAATCATGAATAATTATCCAATTTCTATCGGCGTATCCGGTACGCATGGAAAAACGACAACGACATCCATGATTTCACAGATTTTGTTGGCGGCGGACACTGACCCGACCATTTTAGTTGGCGGTATCATGCCGGTTATCAAAGGCAATACGCGTATCGGACATTCCGATTATATTATCACGGAATCCTGCGAGTACACAAACAGCTTTTTGTCTTTCCCGCCGAAGATTGGAATTATATTAAATGTCGCCGCAGACCATCTGGACTTTTTTAAAGATTTGGACGATATCCGGCACAGTTTTAAAACCTATGCTTCCCTGATCCCGGAAGACGGCACTTTGATTATCAACAGTGATATCGATAATGTAGAATATTTTACAAAAGATTTGAAATGCCGTGTGATTACCGTAGGTTCCGACCCGGAAAAAAGTGATTACAGCGCAGTCAATATTACATATGATGATTATGCGCATGGTTCTTATGATTTAATAATCCACAAAGAATTTCAGATGCATGTAACGCTGGCTGTAACCGGGCAGCACAACATCTACAATTCACTTGCTTCGATTGCCACTGCACAGATCCTTGGATTGCGTCCGGATGTAATCTTAGAGGGGCTTTCGCAGTATACCGGAACGGATCGGAGATTTCAGTATAAAGGGAAGTTTCAGAATGTTGTCATTATCGATGATTATGCACATCATCCGGACGAAATCCGGGCGACGATTGAAACGGCAAAGCACTGTCCCCACAAAAAAATGTGGATTGTATTTCAACCGCATACTTATTCCAGAACGAAAGCGCTTCTGGAGGAGTTTGCGCAGGAACTTTCCAAAGCGGACGCTGTGGTGCTTGCAGATATTTATGCAGCGCGTGAGAAAAACACCCATGAAATCAGTTCCATGGATTTGATGGAAAAAATCAAAAATCTCGGCACAGAGACCTATTATTTCCCAAGTTTTTTGGAAATTGAAAATTTTTTAAGAAAAAATTGTTCATCAGGTGATTTGTTAATAACTATGGGGGCCGGAGATGTAGTAAAAATAGGCGACGACCTATTGGAAAAATAAACCATTAACAAGACCATAAATTTTTGAAAATTTTTATTAACAAAAATTTATGGTCTTTTACTTTACATAACTATGGAAAAACGCAACCACTTCTTTCCTTTCATTTGCTGGGGAAGCGACAGTTTTCGACATATTATTTTATTTTGTTATCCTCATTATTAACATTGTTAACATTCCTCTGAATCCCTTTAAAAATGGGTGTTTCAGCCAATTTGTGACGTTGCTTTTTGTGATTTTTTTGTTATACTATTTGTGCAATAGAGAAATTTTCTATCTGTGAATTGATATAGATTGGACCGAGGGGGCTCAGAGATGTGTAAGCTGTTTTTGGATCGAGGAAGTTTTACGGACTTTACGTCAATTTCAAATATTTTCATTGATGAATATATGCCGGAAGCAAATGGTGAATTTGTAAAAATTTACCTTCATTTAGTGCGTCTGATCAACAGTTCTTTTACTACCTCTTCTGAGCTGTCCACAGAACAGATTGCCGACCAATTTAACCTGCTCGATTCTGATGTCATGAGAGCGCTGAATTATTGGGCGGCAAAAGGACTTTTAACCTTATCGTTTAATCAGGAAAAGAAATTAACCGGCATTCGGCTTGAACCGGTGCAGATGCCTTATACCGTTTCCAAAGAAAATGTTTTGGCAGCAGCATCCGGCGAAGTCGCTTCTGTTCCTGTACCGGACTCTTCCGGCGTGGTGATTCCTGCAAAGAAAAAATATACCGCTGCACAGATTCGCCAGTATTCCTCTGACGAACGTGTCCAGCATTTAATTTTTCTGGCACAGACCTATCTGGGAAAGACATTAAATTCCAATGATATTAACAGTATTTTATATATGCTGGACGAACTCCATTTTGAAGTCGAATTTATTGAATACATGATGGAAACTTGTATTTCTTCCGGTCATAAAACACTCTCTTCTATTGAAAAACAGGCGGTGGAATATGCCAAAAAGGGTATTTTCACAGAGGAAGACGCCAAAAATGACGAAAAACTGCGTCAGGCAATCTGCAGGGAAATTTACAGAATTTTTGGCTGCGCGCCGAAGGCGCCGGTCAGAAAAGATATCTCCTATATTTCAAAATGGACAGATGAATATGGATTTCCTGATGAAATTATTTTAGAAGCATGCAACCGGACGATGGAGCACACCCATACCGGGAGTTTTCAGTATGCCGATTCCATTCTGACCAACTGGTATCAGAAAAATGCATTATCTATGGATTTGATTAAGCAGCTGGACTCTGCCCACGAAAAGGACATGCAGCAAAGTTTTCAATCCAAGCCGACTATTCGCCGCACAAAAAAAGCAAAAACTTTTGAACAGCGAAATTATAATTACAATGATTTAGAGAAGAAACTGTTATCCGGCAGAGACCGGAAATTCCAAACGAAGAAAAATGAAGCGTAGTGATTCCGAATCACAATCACTTGTTTTGAGGAGTATTTATGGCAATAACAAGAGCGCAGGCAGAGATTTTGGCAAACCGCTACAATGACCGCCGCATTAACAATCAAATAACCATGGAGCAGCGGATTCAAAAGGTCTATTCATTGATTCCGGAAATCGCCGAATTGGACCGTGAAATTTCCTCCCTGTCTGTCCATGCGGCAAAAAAAGCGCTTTTAGGGGATCCCTCTTTCAAAGACAGACTCAAGGAAGAGATTGCTTCTATTTCCGAGCGAAAAAGAGTTTTATTGCTGGCGAATGGTTTTTCCATGGACTACTTAGATGAAATTTTCACCTGTCCGGACTGCCGTGATACGGGTTATATTCAGGGGAAACCCTGCCACTGTTTAAAGGAAGAACTCGTAAAACTGCTTTACTCCCGCTCTGAATTGAAAGAAATTTTGGAGAGAGAAAATTTCGATACGTTTGATTACGACCTTTACTCTGAAAATGATATTGATGAGACGACGGGAATTTCTTCCGCCGAAAATATTGAAACTGTCGTAGACCACTGCCACTATTTTATTAATTATTTTGATCAGTCTTTCGAAAATCTATTATTTTATGGCAGGGCAGGAACCGGAAAGACTTTTTTAATCAACTGCATCGCAAAGGAACTGATTGAGAAATCCTATTCGGTTGTTTACCTTTCAGCCGTCCAGTTTTTTGATTTGCTGGCAGACTATTCTTTTGACCGCGACCATCATTCTCTGTATTCCCAGATTGGCATTGATGAATTTCTGACCTGTGATCTGCTCATTATTGATGACCTGGGTACGGAAATGACAAATTCATTTACGGATTCTGCGCTGTTTGATTGTTTAAATGAACGGCTTATACACCAGAAATCTACGATTATTTCTACAAATCTTTCTTTACAGGAATTGCAGGAAAGATATGAAGAGCGTATTTTTTCCAGAACTGCTGGGAATTATACCTTATTAAAGATTTTTGGTGATGATATAAGAATAAAAAAGAACTATTCACTTTAACTTTTTTTCACAATGGAGGAAATTTTAAAATGGCAAACCAAAAGTATGTAGAATCGATTCCAGTAGGACCGTTAGCGATTGTCGCATTGTCGGGCAGCAAAAAACTGGGAGACACTGTCGACGCCTATATTTCAAGCTGGCGGAAAGAACGTCTTGCTTCAAAGGAATCTCCGATTACTTATCAGGGATATGTAAAGGATTCTTATCTTCTCAATGTCTGCACCCCGCGTTTTGGTACCGGGGAAGCAAAATGTACGCTGAAAGACTCTGTCCGCGGCACCGACCTTTACATTATTGATGATGTGACAAATTACAGTATTGAGTATACGGTATGCGGTCAGAAAAATCATATGTCTCCGGACGACCACTACGCGGATATCAAACGGGTCATCGCTGCTGCAAGCGGTAAAGCGCACAGAATTACGGTAATCATGCCGTTTTTATATGAAAGCAGACAGCATCGCCGCACATCACGGGAATCTATGGACTGCGCAGTCATGCTCCAGGAACTGGTCGCTATGGGCGTAGACAATATTCTGACTTTTGACGCTCATGACCCGAGAGTGAACAATGCCATTCCAATCAGCGGTTTTGAATCCATTATGCCGACGTATCAATTTATTAAAAATCTGCTGCGAAATGTCGATGATTTAAAAATTGATTCCAAACATCTGATGATGATCAGCCCGGACGAAGGTGCTATGAGCAGAGTGGTATACTATGCCAACGTACTCGGCATCAATATGGGTATGTTTTATAAGAGACGGGATTATACCACGATTGTAAACGGCCGAAATCCGATTGTTGCTCATGAATATCTTGGCGAATCCGTTGAAGGTAAGGATGTGATCATCGTCGATGATATGATTTCCTCCGGCGACAGTATGCTTGATGTCGCAAAGCAGTTAAAAAAACGTCATGCCAACCGGGTATTTGTCGCCTCCACTTTCGGACTGTTTACCAATGGTCTGGATAAGTTTGACGAAGCATACGCGCAGGGGCTGATCAGTAAAGTCATGACAACCAACTGCGTCTATCAGACGCCGGAACTGCTGAGTCGTCCGTGGTATATTAGTGTAGACGTAGCCAAGTACACGGCCCTGTTTATCGATGCATTAAATCATGATGGATCCATCAGTGAATTGTTAGACCCTTATAAGAAAATTCAGGAAAAAGTGAATTTGTATAATAGCAGATAGTTGGAAAAACCGGATTTGTATAATAACAGATAGTTGGGGAAACCGGATTTGTATAATAACAGATAGTTGGGAAAACCGGCTGCAAAGTGCAGCGAAAAAATTTGGGAGTTATTACATATAAATTTCTATCTTTAACAAGAATTTACATGTAACAAACTCCCATTTTTCATAGTTTTCAAGAGAGATTACATGTCAATTTGATTTTTTCGCTGGAATTGACATGTAAAACATGCTTGTTTTCCGCAAATTTCAAATTAAATTACATGTCACTTTCGTCTTTTCGCTGGAATTGACATGTAAAACATGCTTGTTTTCCGCAAATTTCAAATTAAATTACATGTCAATTTCGTCTTTTCGCTGGAATTGACATGTAAAATATGCCTGTTTTCCGCAAATTTCAAATTAAATTACATGTCAATTTGATCTTTTCGCAGAGATTGACATGTAAAATATTCCTGCTTTTCGCAAATTTCAAATCAAATTACATGTCAATTTCGTCTTTTCGCTGGAATTGACATGTAAAACATACCTGCTTTTCGCAAATTTCAAATCAAATTACATGTCAATTTGATCTTTTCGCAGGAATTGACATGTAAAATATTCCTGCTTTTCGCAAATTTCAAATTAAATTACATGTCAATTTGATCTTTTCGCAGGAATTGACATGTAAAACATGCCTGCTTTTCGCAAATTTCAAATTAAATTACATGTCAATTTCATTTTTTCGCAGAGATTGACATGTAATGAAACTCCAATACAAGCGTATATGGCATTGATTCCGGTCGGCGCGTATTTGATTGACGCGACAGCGCTGAAATCTTCCCGATTTCCCCATTCAATTTCTGAGCATTTCCACAAGCGAATGAACTAAAATTGAATGATGGCAGCGGCTTGACGGGGCTGTCGGGAAATAGATAGCTCCAGCCAGGGGGCGGCGTAACTCGATTGAGTTACGTCGCTCCCTGAAATTTTT
>CANQMA010000062.1 GCA_947624875.1 uncultured Lachnospiraceae bacterium | reverse complement strand
GCGTATAGGCATCGGTATCCCTGCGTTTTTTCGATACATAATAATGATTGACCATGGAATCCATGTTGCCGCCCATGACCAGATATGCCAGCCGGGGTTTCCCCAAAACGCTGATACTGTTGTCGTCTTTCCAATCCGGCTGGGAAATCATTCCAACCGTGTAACCATGCGCCTGTAAAACTCTGCTGATAATGGCATGTCCAAACGACGGATGGTCGACATATGCGTCCCCGATAATATAGACAAAATCCAGCTGTTTGATGTTCTGCTGTTCCATCTCTTCTTTTGATACCGGTAAAAATGCCATTGCATCCCTCACATCATCTTCGTAAATTTCATCACTGTTTTTTCATCCATCCCACGACACTCATACAGATAAAAATGCCTAAATTTGCCACCACAATACCCGCTCCTGCCGGCAGAGAAAATCCGTAGGACAAAAGAAGTCCGATACAAAAAGCCAAAACGGCAATCACCGCAGAACACACGGTCACGCCAAAAAAGCTTCGGAACACCCTCATCGCAGAGAGCGCCGGAAAAATAATCAGGCTGGATATCAGCATTGCGCCCATCATTTTAATTCCAAGCACAACCGTCACTGCCGTAAAAACGGAAATGAATGTATTGTAAAGTCCAACGCGCACGCCCGTCGCCTTGGAAAAACTTTCATCAAACGTAATGGCAAAAATTTTATGGTAACTAAACACAAACAGGATAATCACAATGCACGACAATACGACACTCATGATGACGTCCTCTTTTGACATTGCCAGAATACTTCCAAACAGATAACTGTCTACATCTGTCGTCATTCCCGTGGACAGCGAAATAACAATCACGCCGATTGCCAGAGAAGACGCCGACACAAGCGCAATTGCCGCATCGGATCTCATTTTTCCTTTTTCTGTCAGGCGAAGCAGACAGAACGCCGCAATAATCACAATCGGAATAGAAAACCGGACCGGCGCAAATCCCAGCGCCACCGCGATTGCCAGCGCGCCAAAAGATACGTGGGAAAGTCCGTCTCCAATCATAGAATACCGCTTTAATACAAGGCTTACGCCGAGCAGCGCCGCGCACAGCGATACTAAAATCCCGCCAATCAAAGCTCTCTGTATAAATCCATAAGACATCATTTCCTGAATCATTCGGACTTTCCTCCCACCAGCCGGTTAATCGTTTCCGCAACATCTTTCTTCGACTGTTCGTCTGCATGATGAATTCTTTTCATGACCGTATCTCCCAAAAACATGTTGGATACGTTGGATTTCTTGTACTCGTCCACAGTGCCGAAGAAGACCGCATCCTTTTTCAAATGAAGAATATGCGTGGCATAGTCGAGCGCATTTTCAATATCATGCGTAACCATAATGACCGTCACATTTTCTTTGCAGTGCAGTTCTTCCACGCACTCATAAAATTCAATGGACGCCGCCGGATCCAGGCCGGAAATCGGCTCGTCTAAAATCAGCACGCTGTCCGTTGCGCAGAGCGCTCTCGCCAGAAGAACACGCTGCTGCTGCCCGCCGGACAGTTCCCGATAACACTTTTTCTTTAAGGAAAGAATATTCATCTTTTCCATATTTTTTTCCGCTTCCGCCTTCTCGGCCGCTGTGTAAAACGGCGTTCTTTTTTCACCGTTTAACGTTCCGGACAGAACAACCTCCCACACGCTCGCAGGAAAATCTCTTTGTATGGCGGTCTGCTGCGGCAGATACCCGATTCCCTTTTGAATATTGCGGCTAATTTTTCCGTCCAGCGGTTTTAACAGTCCCAGAAGATTTTTCACCAGCGTACTTTTTCCGGTTCCGTTTTCACCGACAATACAGACATAATCCCCCTCATGAATCTGAAAATTCAAGTCCTGCGCCACCACGAAATTATTGTATCCGAGACTTACATGGTCAAAATCAAAAATCATTTTATTTATCCTCTATTGCAATGCTTTTTTCAGGTTTTCTACATTGCGCCGCATCAGTTCCATATAGGTAACACCTTGTTCAAACTGTTTCTGCGTCACATTATGGCATGACTGAAACTGCAGCACCTCCACGCCGGTGTCATCCTGAATCGTGTCTGCCACTTTCCGGCTGCCAAGTTCCAGATAAAAAACGGCGCCCACCTGTTCGTCTTTTATTTTATCTTCTAAAAAAGCAACCGTTTTCGCACTCGGTTCCATATCGCTGCTGCAGCCTGGAAAAGCCGCATAATAAGAAAGCCCGTACTCTTTTGCAAAGTATAATAACGGAAACTTATCGGCAAAAATAAATTCCTTTTTTCTGCCGGCAGCTACCGTTTTTCTGAAGTCGGAATCCAACTGTTTCAGTTGCTTTTGATAATCTTTGGCATTGTTCTGATACTGCGCCTGATTTTCCGGATCAATTTTACAAAGCGCTCCCGCGACAATATCGGTCATTTCCATCATCAAAACAGGAGACGTCCACAAATGCTCGTCGTATTCCGTTTCACTCCGGTTCGCAGATTGTTCCTGCGCCCCGTGCTCCGGATTTCTTTCCTGTTCCTCATGAATTTCACCATAAATTTCTTCACGCTCGTCAGCTTCCAGCAGTTGTTTTTGAGAAACGCTGTCCATCATGCAGACGTTTTGCCTGCTCCGTCCGGTTGCCTCCAGCGCCTCGTCAACCCACCGCTCCATTGAGCCGCCGTTAAAAACAAACAAATCCGCCTGCGCAATCTGCTCCAGATCTCTCGGCGCGGGTTCAAAGGTATGGCTGTCCAGACCGGGAGAAACTGCCGGTTTCACACTGATGCTGGGAACCCCTTTGGTCAGATTTTTCACCATATCATAATACGGAAAAATAGAAGTGATAATCTGAACCCTGTATTCTTTTTGTTCTTTCTGCATACCGCACGCCGACGCGGACAATAAAATGACCAGTATCAGAAAAGCGGTAAAACTCTTTTTTGCCATAAATGTTCCTGACTTGCAGCAATCTTTGCCATCAAAATTTCTGACTCTTAGCAATTCTTTGCCATCAATCTTTCTGACTCTTAGCAGTTCTTTGCCATCAATCTTTCTGACTCTTAGCAATTCTTTGCCATCAATCTTCCTGATTTGCAGCAATGTTTTTGATCCATCTGCAACGCAGCATGTCCTTGTGCTGCGTCCTGTTTCAAATTTCCTATCGTATTTACCAGTATAGCATAATCTGCCGATAAAGTGCACCACCTTTATTTCCTGGTTTCTGGGAAATTGTAACTATTCAGCCGTAATCGACAATTTCTCTTTTTTTGCATTGAAGGTTTCCGCATGGAAGAACATTCCGGTACGAACGATATCCTTGTATAAATTTTTCCCCCTTTACGGTTCAATTTCTCTAATTTTTTGTGTCAAGTTTTTGGTACACTTGTGCCGCAAAATCAAGATTTCGTATGTGATTTGATACACTCCTAAATGCTTTTACATATACAAACTTCTGTTTCGCATGATTTGGCATGTAATTTGCGCCCTGTCCACCAGGCAATTCGAGCACTTTTACATATAAAAACTTGTATTTTGCATGATTTGATATGTAATTTCCACCCAGCCGGCCCAGCAATTCGAGCACTTTTACATATAAAAACTTGTATTTTGCATGATTTGATATGTAATTTCCACCCAGCCGGCCCAGCAATTCGAGCACTTTTACATATAAAAATTTGTATTTTGCATGATTTGACATGTAATTTGCACCCTGTCCGCCCAGCAGTTCGAGCACTTTTACATATAAAAACTTGTATTTCGCATGATTTGACATGTAATTTCCACCCAGCCGGCCCAGGCAATTCAGGCTTTTTACATATAAAAATTTGTATTTTGCATGATTTGGCATGTAATTTGCGCCCAGCCGGCCCAGCAATTCGAGCACTTTTACATATACAAACTTCTGTTTCACATGATTTGACATGTAATTTGCGCCCTGTCCACCAGGCAGTTCGAGCATTTTTACATATAAAAACTGCTGTTTCGCATGATTTGACATGTAATCCTCACCCAGCCGACCAGGCAGTTCGAGCACTTTTACATATAAAAATTTGTATTTTGCATGATTTGACATGTAATCCTCACCCAGCCGCCCAGCAGTTTGAGCACTTTTACATATAAAAATTTGTATTTTGCATGATTTGACATGTAATTTCCGCCCAGCCGGCCAAACAAGTTCGCACATTTTTCCACACGCCGGGTTCAACGAAAAAACCTCTTTCATGTTTCGGATGAAATCCGCTTCATGAAAGAGGTTTGATACAAGATTTTCAATTATTTTACATGACTGTAAACATCGTCTGTCAGTTTTTGAATGATTTTTTCTACCTCAGCAATAACATCGTCTATCGGCGTCTTCTGCTTATCAATCTGCTTATCGCGGGTTGAGATTTCCACAACATTTTCTGCAAGATTTCTCGGGCTGACAACTACTCTGACCGGAACGCCCAAAAGGTCGGCGTCGGCAAACATTGCTCCCGGACGCACCTTTCTATCATCATAAATCACTTCAATTCCCTGACGCATCAATGTCTCATATAGTTCGTCTGCTTTCTCTTTGCACGCTGCATCGTCAGAACGCAGGCAGCACAGATGTACCTGCCATGGCGCAATGGTAATCGGCCAGATTGGACCATAGTCATCATGACGTACTTCGCAGATAGAAGCTGCCATTCGTCCTACCCCGATTCCGTAACATCCCATAATCGGGTATTGCTCTTTTCCATTTTCATCCGTGTAGGTGAAATTCATTGTTTTCGAATATTTTGTTCCGAGCTGGAAAATATTTCCAACTTCAATACCACGGGAAATTTGAATGACCGGTTTTCCACAGCATGGACAAATCGAACCTTCTGTAATTTTTGCCAAATCCACATACTCGGCTCCCGGGCAGTCTCTATCCACTTGGAACCCGGTATAGTGTTTATCCGGTTTGTTTGCACCGGTCACGAGATAGTCAATTCCCTTTAGGGAAGAATCAAACAAAACCGTCACATCTTTATGGATTCCTACCGGACCGATAAAGCCTGCTGTCAGCACACTGTCATCCTCAATGACTGCCGGATGCACTTCACAGCCTGCTGCCTTGGTCAGTTTTGTTTCGTTAATATCCAAATCGCCACGGATAAACGCGACAATATAACTGTCATCTTCATTTCTCTGATAGACGACCGCCTTTGCGGTATTTTTTGCATCAATCTGTAAGAAATTGCAAAGTTCCTCAATCGTACCAGCGTGCGGAGTATCGACTTCCTTTAACCCTTCCATTGGCACTTTATTTTCATTTTGAATTATGCTTGGCGCCGCTTCCACATTGGCACTGTATCCACACTCCGGACAGATTGCAATGGAATCCTCTCCCGCCGGGGTGAGCAGCATATATTCATGAGAGATATTTCCTCCCATCATCCCGGAATCTGATGCGACAACCACAACCTCAGGAATGCCGCAGCGTGCGAAGATACGGTTGTAAGCGTCGTAACATTTCTGGTAATATTCTTCCAAATCCTCCTGGGAAGTGTGGAATGAATAAGCGTCCTTCATCGTAAATTCCCGCACACGAATCAAACCGGCGCGCGGTCTTGCCTCATCCCGAAATTTCGTCTGAATCTGGAAAATCATAAACGGATACTTTGCATAGCTGTTTGCATATTCCCGCACCAGCTGTACCGCTGCTTCTTCATGAGTCATTCCAAGCACCATCTTTGAACCTGTACGGTCCGAAAAACGCAACAGTTCGGAACCCACGCTCTCATACCGTCCGGATTCTTCCCAAAGACTGCCCGGCAGCGTGACCGGAAATAAAACTTCCTGTCCGTCAATTTTTTCCATTTCCTCCCGGATAATTGCTTCTATTTTTTGAGAAATTCTTTTCATTGGCGGAAACTGCGAATAAATACCGTTCGCTACATTTTTAATATAACCGCCCCGCACCATCAGCGCATGGCTTTCAATCTGGCAGTTTGCCGGTCTTTCCTTAAATCTGTCTCCGACAAGTTTTGATAATTTCATAATTTTGTCTCCTTGTATTTTAGATTTTACAATAGTAACAGTTTATTACAATTTGCAGTAAAAATCAATGTATCGCCCATTCGAGATAGAGTAAACTTATTGTCAGTTGGGAAAGGTCAGAGAACTTCTTAGATATAATTCGTTTCGATTTGTTTCCCTAAGTTTACTTCTTTCTGTCTATGAATGCAACATTGGAGTTGCACG
>CANQMA010000061.1 GCA_947624875.1 uncultured Lachnospiraceae bacterium | reverse complement strand
ATGTGTAAAATGCTCCTGGATGGATTTTATGTAGGTCAGGGCGTTGGCGTAGCGCCGAGTGAGAAAACATATTTTACACCGCTGAGACCGGATCAGGTAGTGATTGGAGTGCCTTCCTCTCAGGGAGCGGCAGGAAGCGGACAGATTTCAAATGCAGCGCTGCAGGCAGCGTTTGAAGAACTGAACCTGCAGTATCCGGGTATCCGGGGAATTATGGCGTGGTCCATCAACTGGGATTCTTCGCAGAATCAGAATTCTTTTGCAAAGGAAAACAGAGCATTTTTAGACCGGTATCAGCATGAGGAGACGACCAGTCCAAAAGAGCAGTCCACGACCGGAAAATCCGAGGAAACCACACAGCCAAAAGAGGAAACGACAACACATGTAAAAGAAGAAACAACCACACAGCCACAAGAGGAAACAACAGATTCTGTTCAGAAACAGGAGATTGTGACAAGCAACGATATCACAGTGGACGGATTTCAGATTAGCTGCACCGTAGAGGGAATGCGAACCGTTTATTCCCGTACGCCGGAGGTCAATGGAAAAACCGTGACCGGACAGGGATTAGTGTACAGCCTGGGAAAATATGCCGGCGAAGAAGATTTATATGTCGGCAGCACAAATTCTTATGTACACGCGTTTGAAGGAACACAGCAGGGAATGCTTGCTCATAATTATTCTGAAATGAAAAATGCCGTAAGTTATGCGATGACAATGAAATTCAGCAATAAAACAATGTCAGAATATACTGCAGAATGGATTGTCAGAGCCTATGTAAAATTAGAAGACGGCTCCTATGTGTACAGTGAGCCTGCTGCGTATACAATTTATGACATTGCAGGAAAATTATATCAGGGAGCAAAAATGAATAATATGGAGGGACACAATTATTTATATCAGGATATTCTGAAAGTAGTAAATCCTGCATATCAGGAAGTTGATTTTAACTGGGCTGGAAGCATTGTAAAATAATGAGACCGACTTTGTAAAAAAGACAGAGAGCCATTTTATTCCTTAGGAAATGATGGCTCTCTGTTTGTATCCTGAAATTTAACGGCGGAAGTTTTTGTGTATGTGGCAAAGAACCATCATCGAAAAAGGGGAAGGTGAAGTAAGGCAAAGAAGATTACTGATTGCGAAAAAGAGCGGTATCAAGTATACTATAAAAGAGCAGAAAAGTGATTTCAAAAATGATAAAGCATTGAAATGCGTGGAGATGAATATGGTAGAAGAAAAGAAAGAAGAAAAGAAACAGGAAGAGATTTCTGAAAATAAGGAACAGACATCAGAATCCAAAAAGACGGATGAGCAGAATACAGAACTGTTGGAAACAAGTGAAAAGGAAGAACCACAAAAAGAGTCCGGGCGTTATGAAATGTTGACAGAACTTGCTCCAAATCTCTGGACATACGGCAGTCCGGTTCTGTTTACAAGCGGCGTGTTGGAAAAAGACACAATCAGCCAGAAAAACAGGCTGACATTGAAGTTTGTCAATATTTATGAACAGGCAATCCGGGATGTTTATATTTCCATTATGATGGGAGATATCGAAGAGCCTGAAGTGCTCGAGCACAGTTATCTTGCCTTGGGGCAGGATTATCTGATGGAAAAAGGAAGAACTGCAAAAATAACGATTCCGAATGAAGAAGCGCGCGTTTTCCGGATCAGAATTGACAAAGTTGTGTTTGAAGATGGCAGCGTTTGGAATAAACAGGACGCAGTACTTGAGAGTGCCGGCGAGATGGAGGATCTCGAAACATTCGCTCAGGCGAAATTAAAGGATTACGAGGATAATTATATTTCCGCGACGGAAGAAATTGCAAAAGATGATTCAGAGAGTATCGGAAACGGTATGGAAATCATCAAACGGATTCCGTGGTATAAAGACAGCGCGGAACTTTACCGGGATGCAAAACGTAAATATGGAATCTTAAAACAGAATGAAGAACGGAAAAAAGCCGGAGTCTCCAAGCGGGAGGACCGGAAAAAAATGATGCACAAGCGGTTCATTAAAAGCGCAGTCATCATTCTCGTGTTAGCAGGTTTATGTGTTGCAGGATATTTCTTCTTTATTGTACCAAATAACAGTCTCAAGGAAGCAAAGAAAAATATCAAAGAAGAAAAATATGATGCAGCAATAGCGAAACTCGAAAAATTGAACGGTTTTCTGAATAGCGAAAAATATCTTTCCGCTGCTTATTTTACAAAAGCGCAGACTGCATATAACAGCGGCAATATTGAAGAGGCAAAGAGTTATTTCCAAAAAAGTTATGACGCCGACAAAGACACCGAAGACGGTATTAAGGCAAAGGCATATCTCGATTATTATGACGGTGTTCAGGCGATTGAGGATGGAGATTATGAAAAGGCTCAGAAACTGCTTCAGAGCAGTAAAGACAGTATCGGAAATTATAATCTCGTCAACAATATTGATGTCCGGCTCTCAGAACTATATTATCTGCAGAAAAATTATGAGGCGGCATGGAAAAGTATTATCAATCTCTATGCAAAGAACGCCGATGATCAGGAAATCTCTTCGATGTACTGTACCTATGGGGAAGCTTACGCAAAGAAATTGATTGCTGACGGCAAACGCTCAGAAGGGATGGAGATTTACGGAAAGGTTCAGGACAATCCGAATTATAAGGGAGCGAGTCTTTCCAATGACTGGTATCAGGAAGCGGTAAAACTGGCTGAACAGGGAAAAATCGACGAAGCGCTGAACATCTTAAAAGATATTAAAGATTATTCGCCACAGGCAAAAAAACTGTACACCGACATTAACCGATTTGAAGAGACCGTCAAATATTGGCTTGGCACATGGAAACACCGTGTTAAGAGTGGTGATGGGAAACAGCGGTACACGATTGTGATTTCTCAAGTTCTTTATAAAGGAGAAATGTGTCTGAAAATCAAGGATCAGAATAATAAAAAACTTGGGTTTGAGACAATCATCAGCAAGAAAAATCATGTAACACAGATTAGCATCGGGCAGTTTATCATTCACTTTAAATTAAAAAAATTCTCCAATCAGAAATTTACTTATACGATTAAACCAGGGAATAAAATGGAGCGGAAACAGAAATATGGCAAAGAGACCTATAAATCTACATATAAAAGAAAGTCAAAACAGTAATTTTTGATTTCGATTTGATAACCGGGTAGAAACTTTGATTTCTATCCGGTTTCGTATCAGAAAAAGCAGGAGGCAGGTTTGAATCAGGAAGGATTAAAAAACATTTTAGAAGATGTGGCATCAGGCAGGATTTCGGTACAGGAGGCAGTCTTAAAAATTAAATCTGCACCGTTTCACGAACTGGATTTTGCCAAAATAGATTTAGAACGGGGAATCCGGCAGGGAGTCTGCGAAGTCATCTATGGGGAAGGAAAAACGAAAGAGCAGATTGCGCAGATTGTAGAAGCCATGGATGAGCCGGTCATTTTGATTACAAGACTGAATGATGAAAAGGCAGCATACCTGACTGAGAAAACCGGAATGGTTTATGATGCGTGTTCCCGTCTTGGATATGTCGGGACGAAGCCGAAGCCGACAGGAAAAGGAACCATTGTGGTTGCAACCGGAGGCACCAGCGATATGCCGGTGGCGGAAGAAGCAGCGCTTACGGCAGAAATTTTGGGGAATGAAGTTGTACGTCTTTACGATGTCGGCGTAGCAGGACTGCACCGGCTGCTTTCCCATATGGAACAACTGATGTCGGCGCGGGTCATTATCGCGATTGCAGGAATGGAAGGCGCGCTTGCAAGCGTCATCGGCGGGCTGGCAGACTGTCCGGTCATTGCGGTTCCCACCAGTGTAGGCTACGGCGCAAACTTTGAGGGACTGTCCGCCCTGCTTTCCATGCTCAATTCGTGTGCCAGCGGAGTGAGTGTCGTCAATATTGACAATGGGTTTGGCGCAGGCTTTCTTGCGTCAAGAATCAATCATATGGATTGATTTGGTTGAAAAATACGGGATGACTTTATCAAAAGCGGATTAAAACAGAAAGAATGGAAAGGAATATCACAGATGAAATGTTTATATCTGGAATGTAATATGGGCGTGGCAGGAGATATGCTGATGGGCGCATTGCTGGATACGATTGAGGATAAAGATGCGTGGATTGAGCAGATGAACCATCTAAATCTTCCCGGAGTTCATTTATCTTATCGAACAGACGAAAAATGCGGCATTACCGGGACGCATATCACCGTAACAGTGCATGGGGTGGAGGAAGGACAGCCACATCATGAACTTCCCCACGAACACCATCATGAACAAACCCATGAACACCATCATGAACAAACCCATGAACACCATCATGAACATGCCCACGAGCATCATGAACATTCCCATACATCCCTCGCAGACATCAAACAGATTGTGTCGCAACTGCATCTCTCAGAATCTGTGAAGAAGAATGCGATGGCTGTGTACGGGCTGATTGCGGAGGCAGAGAGCGCAGCGCATGGAAAGCCCGTAGAGCAGATTCATTTTCATGAAGTTGGAACAATGGATGCATTGGCGGATGTCATTGGATGCTGTCTGTTAATAGAACAAATCGCGCCGGATAAAATTGTAGTCTCCCCGGTTCGAACCGGATTTGGTCAGGTACATTGCGCCCACGGAATTTTACCGGTTCCCGCGCCTGCGGCAGCGTGGATTTTAAATGGTGTGCCGACGATGGCGGGAAACATTGAAGGAGAACTCTGCACGCCGACCGGAGCGGCGCTCGTCAGACACTTTGCAGATGAATTTTCCTATCAGCCGGAAATGACGGTCACATCCATCGGGTATGGGACAGGCGTCAAAGATTTTCCTGTGGCAAATTGTGTGCGTGCAATGATTGGCACTTTGGCGGGCAAACAGGTGGATGAAACGACAGAAAAAATGCGCGACACCATTCTTGAGCTTTCCTGCAATATCGACGATATGACCGGGGAAGAACTGGGCTATGCGAAAGAGCAGCTGATGGAGGGAAAAGCGGTTGATGTTTACACCATTCCTATCGGCATGAAAAAAAACCGTCCGGGTACAATGCTTTCTGTTTTATGTAAACCGGAGGACCGGGCGGAAGTAGTACAGGACATTTTCCGTTATACAACGACAATTGGAATCCGAATGTATGAGTGCCCCCGTTTCATTCTGAATCGGACGCAGGAAGAACGATACACTGAGCTCGGAAAACTCCGGGTGAAAATCTCACACGGTTACGGGGTGAAAAGAGAAAAAGCAGAGCATGAGGATTTAAGGAAAATGATTGAAAACAATGAAATAAGCGATGGAAAAAATTGATAAAAAAGTGCCGGAAAGGCTAAACAATTGGCATGATTTTTTGTATAATAGATTGTATCTGAGAGAGTTGACTTGAATCCGGCGCTAAAACGCGTGTGCGATTCTGGGATGATTAATAAAGGAGGAGAAATCAAATGAACACAAAAATTTTCAGGAGTATGTCTTACGGCGTATATATTGTTTCAACAATGGACGGGGAAAGACCGACCGGCTGTACTGCAAATTCAGCAATGCAGATTACCTCTTCCCCTGCCACGGTCGCGGTCAGCATCAACCATGATAACTATACCAATCAGTGCATTAAAAAGCATGGCGTATTTTCTTTGTCCATTCTGGCAGAAGATTCGGAAGCGTCATTGATTGGAACCTTTGGATTCCAATCCGGTAAGGATGTGGATAAATTTCAGGGAGTCGATTACAGCATTGAAGAAGGAGTCCCGGTCATTAGGGATTCCTGCGGTTATGTAGTATGCCGGGTCATTGATACGATGGAGACTTCCACCCATACGGTATTCCTTGGCGAGGTTGTCGGCGCCGATGTCTTGGGAGAGGGACGGACGGCGATGACGTATGCTTATTATCACAATGTCATTAAGGGAAAGAGTCCGAAGAATGCGCCGACGTATCTTCCTGACGAAGAAAAGGAAGAAAAACCAGAAGAAAAAACAGTTGGAAAAAGATATCAGTGTACCATCTGCGGATATATTCATGAGGGCGAGTTGCCACCGGATTTCAAATGTCCGGTATGCGGTCAGGGTGCAGACAAGTTTAAGGAAATCTAAAGAAAAACGGATACAAAAAGACAGGAAGAACTCCTGTCTTTTTAAACATTAAATCTGATTCACTCAAATCCCGATTTTTCGTTTTCCGCAACTTCCCGACAAATTTGAATTTGCAGTTTTCCCGACATTTATACGTTTGGCTCAATGCCCCGCCGGTTTCCTCTCCTTCAGATTCTTTTCCCCAACAAAATCCGCATAAAGAAAGATTCCGAGCAACACGCCAAGTGGAAGCAGGGTTGCCCAAATCG
>CANQMA010000060.1 GCA_947624875.1 uncultured Lachnospiraceae bacterium | reverse complement strand
TCCACCATTATCTTTGGAGATAGTTAATTCCATGTTTGGTATTTTGGAGGTGGAATTAACTTTTACAAATGACTTTTTTCAGTAAATGAGCGAATTTTCTTAAAAAAATGTATTGAAATTATTTTTTATTTATGGTTTAATAGGTAATTGACTACGTTTATTCTTACATATAGACTGTAAAGATGTTTTATCTGCAAATAGAAAAGGAGGTGCCTTGATATGAAGATGACATTTCAGCCAAAGAAAAGACAGAGATCAAGAGTTCATGGTTTTAGAAAGAGAATGAGGACAGCAGGCGGAAGAAAAGTTCTCGCAGCAAGAAGAGCAAAGGGAAGAAAAAAATTAACTGCTTAAGGTCGCATTCTATGTGACCTTTTCTTTATGGAGATTTTATGAAAGATTATGAATCTTTAAAAAAGAATCAGGAATTTCAGAAGGTTTTTTATTCCGGAAAATCAAAAGCAAACAAATATTTAGTCATGTATGTTTTGGAAAATGATTTGAAGAGAAACAGATTAGGTATTCAAGTAAGTAAAAAAGTAGGAAATAGTGTGGTAAGACATCGCCTGACCCGTTTAATCAGAGAATCTTACAGATTAAATAAGGAAATGTTCAATAGTGGTTTGGACATTGTCATTATTGCACGAAAGAGTGCAAAGGGCAGAAAATTTCATGAAATAGAAAGCGCATTGACGCATCTGGGTAAAATCCAGAATATTCTGACGGAAGCTAGGTAGTAGTGATAAAACAGTCATGGATTGTTTTTTGTCAGAATGTAGTAACTATTGGAAAATAAGCTTTTATGTAGAGAAAAGATGAAAGTATTATTAAAAATATATAACGGATTCAAAAAAGGATTAAATTTTATTTTAATTGGTTTGATTAAAGGATATCGGAAGTATTTATCTCCTTTAAAAAGACATAAATGCTGTCGATATATTCCATCATGTTCTCAGTATGCCATAGAAGCTTTAAAAAAATATGGACCGTTTAAGGGATCAGTTCTTGCAGTTTGGAGAATTTTAAGATGTAACCCTTTCAGCAAGGGAGGATTTGATCCTGTTCCATAAGGAGGTTTCATTTCAGATGGATTTTTTAGCGAGAATATTAGGTTATATTTTTGAGGGAATTTATCTGTTTCTTGATGTCGTTGGTATTCAGAATATCGGTTTATGTATTATTTTATTTACGATTGTAGTACGGTTACTGATGCTTCCAAGTACGATTAAGCAGCAGAAATTTACCCGATTAAACAGTGTAATGCAGCCTGAAATACAGGCAATTCAGAAAAAGTATAAGGATAAAAAAGATCAGGCGTCACAGCTTTCCATGCAGGAGGAATTAAGGGCTGTCTATGACAAATATGGTACGTCTCCGACCGGAAGCTGTCTCCAGTTGATTATCCAGATGGCAATTTTGTTTCCGTTGTACAGGGTTATCAGGGACGTTGCAAAATATGTGCCTGCCGTTGCTGCTCTGAGTAAGACGGAACTTGAAAAAGTAAACAGTTTTCTTGTTTACAATGTAGACCAGTCGCCGGCGCAGTATTATGCAGCGCATAAAGGAACTGCAGCGGCGCTTGTGATTGCGCTGATTATTCCGGTATTGTCCGGTTTATTCCAATTTTTAAGCGTCCAGTTGTCTACAAAAATGAATCAGGCAGGAATGGAAGGAAATCCAATGGCAGGTTCTATGAAGACGATGAACATTATTATGCCATTGTTTTCTGTGTACTTATGCTGGAGTTTTTCCATTGGTATCGGATTATACTGGATGACCGGTTCTTTGGTAATGATGCTCACACAGTTGATTGCTGCAAAGAGATTAGAGAAAATTGATGTGAATCAGATTATCGAAGAAAACAGGGAAAAGGCGGAGCAGAAAGCACAGAAAAGAAAAGAAAAACAGGGTATTTACAGAGAAAAAGTTTTGCAGGCAGCAAAAGTAAACGGCAGAACTGTTTCTTCGGATAATACAATGACAGCTGCTGAAAAGGAAGAAAAAATCAGAAAAGCAAAAGAAGCGATGGCAAAGAAGCAGGGAAGTCTTGCATCAAAAGCGAATTTAGTCAATGAATATAATCAGCGGAATGAAAAGAGGTAGAGGTATATTATGGAATATAAAGAATTTCAAGGAAAAAATGTAGATGAGGCGATTACAAACGCCTGCGTAGCATTAGGGATAACAGCAGATAAATTAAAGTATGAAGTCGTAGAAAAAGGTTCCGGCGGTTTTTTGGGAATCGGAAGCAGACAGGCAGTCATTAAAGCAAAGAAAACAGAGACTGTTGACGAAATTGCAAGAGAATTTTTAGAGCAGGTTTTATCTGCCATGGAAATTACAGCAGAAATCAATATTGAAATGGAAGAAAGTGAAAAGGAAAATATTATCAATATCAATGTCGTTGGCGACGATATGGGAATTTTAATCGGAAAAAGAGGGCAAACCTTAGATTCTCTGCAGTATCTGGTCAGCCTTGTAGTGAATAAAGAAAGCGAAAAGTTTAACAGAGTGAAACTGGATACGGAAAATTATCGGGAGCGCAGAAAAGCAACGCTGGAAAACCTTGCGAAAAATATTGCAATCAAAGTAAAAAGAATAAAAAGACCGGTTGCATTAGAACCGATGAATCCTTATGAAAGACGAATCATTCACTCAGCGCTTCAAAATGATAAATACTGCACGACAAAGAGCGAAGGTGAGGAACCATACAGACATGTCGTGGTAATCTTAAAAAAAGATAATCAATAATTTTCATAAAAAGGAGAAGTCCAAAAACCGGGCTTCTCTTTTTTGCAACCATTCAGCCATGCACATAAAAACGTAAATATCTGAAAAGACTGCTTGCAGGATTGTCAGATATTTACGTTTTTATGTATTTGGGGAACCCAAATCAGCTCGAAGCAGCAGCAAAATCTGCGGATTCGAGCTGGCATGGTTATATAGTTACTTTTTTTTATAAAAGGGATGTGATATGATACAAGAGTAAAAAAGTCGCAAAAAGGAGTTATTTATGAAAATAACAGAGACAATCGCTGCAATTGCATCCTCTGCGGGTCATTCCGGTATTGGAATTATCCGAATTAGCGGCGAGGAAGCAATTGAAGTGGCCGACAGAATTTTTAAGGCATATAAAAAAGGGAAAATGTTAAAAGATGTGGAAAGCCACACAGCGCATTTCGGATACATCATGGACGGGGAAAAAGTACTTGACGAGGTACTGGTGCTTGTATTAAAAGGCCCGCATTCCTATACGGGAGAAGATACGGTAGAAATCGACTGTCATGGGGGAGTATTAATCTTAAAAAAGGTACTTGAACTTGTTATAAAAAACGGTGCAAGAACTGCAGAGCCGGGAGAATTTACAAAAAGGGCGTTTTTAAATGGTAAACTGGATTTATCACAGGCAGAAGCAGTTATGGATTTGATCAATTCTCAAAATGATTTTGCGCTGAACAGTTCTATTAGTCAGTTGAGAGGAAATGTTTCAGAGGCGGTCAGGCAAATCCGGAGCGACATTTTATATCATCTCGCAAAGATTGAATCTGCATTAGATGATCCGGAACATATCAGCCTTGACGGATATAAAGGACAAATCACAAAAATGCTCGATGAAAATACAGATAAAATAAAACGGCTGATAGATACTTTTGATAATGGCCGCAGAATGAAAGAAGGAATCAAGACTGTTATTTTGGGAAAGCCAAATGCAGGAAAGTCTTCGCTGCTGAATTTAATGATTGGCGAAGAGCGCGCGATTGTAACCGATATTGAGGGGACAACGAGGGATACTTTAGAGGAAACCATCAATTTAGGAGAATTAAGTTTAAAAATCATAGATACGGCGGGAATCCGTTTTGCTGAAGATAAGGTGGAACAAATCGGCATTCAGAAGGCGAAAGAAACGGCAAAAGATGCGGATTTGATTTTGTTTGTCATGGATGGTTCCAAACAGATAGATGAAAATGATAAAGAAATTTTACGACTGATACAGGACCGGAAAGCAGTTATCTTAATTAATAAGATGGATTTACAGCGGGTAACGTTGGAGGAAGACGTCAGAAAACTTTCAAATAGAGATATTATTCTGTTTTCTGCAAAACAGGGATATGGTGTGAAACTTCTCGAAGAAAAGATTCGGGAAATGTTTTACAGTGGAGAAATCACATATAATAATCAGGTTTACATAACAAATGTTCGACATAAAGAATCGCTGGATCATGCCTATGAAAGTCTTTTGCAGGTTCGCAAATCTGTCGAGGATAATATGCCGGAAGATTTCTATTCCATTGACTTGATGAGTGCATACAGTGAACTGGGTAAGATTCTTGGGGAGAGTGTGGAGGAAGATCTGGTTAATGAAATTTTTTCAAAATTTTGCATGGGAAAATAAAATTTGCCTGAGTATAAAGACTTTATTTTTTTGCAAAACAGGAGGCAGAAAATGAATGTGACAGAAACATATGACGTGATTATTGTGGGAGCGGGACACGCCGGCTGCGAAGCTGCGCTGGCAAGCGCCCGGCTTGGCATGAATACGATAATGTTTACCGTCAGTGTAGACAGTATTGCAATGATGCCATGCAACCCAAATATTGGCGGAACATCGAAGGGACATTTAGTTCGAGAACTGGATGCGCTCGGTGGTGAAATGGGGAAAAATATTGATAAGACGTTTATTCAGTCAAAGATGCTGAATCAATCCAAAGGTCCGGCAGTTCATTCCCTCCGCGCCCAGGCGGACAAGCAGGATTATACACGCGAAATGAGAAAAACACTGGAAAACACAGATCATCTGACAATCCGGCAGGGAGAAATTTCTGAACTGATGGTGGAAGACGGTGTAATCAGGGGCGCAAAAACTGTGTCCGGAGGAATTTATTATGCAAAGTCTGTGGTACTTGCGACAGGTGTTTATTTAAAGGCAAAATGTATTTATGGCGATGTCTGTCAGAATACCGGACCAAACGGATTGATGGCGGCAAATCATTTAACGGCGTCTCTTGAAGAAAACGGAATTAAAATGCGCCGGTTTAAAACAGGGACACCGGCGCGTGTCGATAAGAGAACAATAGATTTTTCCAAAATGGAAGAGCAGTTTGGAGACGAACGGATTGTTCCGTTTTCATTTTCCACAGACCCGGAAAGCATTCAGAAAGAACAGGTTTCCTGCTGGCTGACATATACCAATGAAGAAACCCATCAGATTATTAGAGATAATATTGACCGCTCGCCATTGTTTTCCGGGATGATCGAGGGAACCGGCCCAAGATATTGCCCGTCTATTGAAGATAAAGTCGTAAAGTTTGCAGATAAAAACAGACATCAGGTATTTATAGAACCGGAAGGTCTTTATACAAATGAAATGTATCTGGGGGGAATGTCTTCGTCCCTTCCTGAAGATGTGCAGTATGCAATGTATCATACTGTTCCGGGATTGGAACATGCAAAGATTGTCAGAAATGCTTATGCGATTGAATATGACTGTATTGACTATGGACAATTGCTTCCGGATTTACAGTTTAAAAAGATACACGGACTTTTCAGTGCCGGACAGATTAACGGAAGTTCCGGCTATGAGGAAGCCGCGGCGCAAGGAATTATTGCGGGAATCAATGCTGTAAAATATATTAAAAAAGAGGAATCTCTGGTTCTCGACCGTTCGCAGGCATATATCGGAGTGCTGATTGACGATCTGGTTACCAAAGAAAGCCATGAACCGTATCGTATGATGACTTCGCGCGCAGAGTATCGATTGCTTTTAAGGCAGGATAATGCGGATTTGCGACTGACAAAAATTGGATATGAAGCCGGACTTGTCACGAAAGAACGTTATGACCATGTCTGCGAAAAAGAGCGGCAGATTGAAGAGGAAATCAATCGATTAAAAAATTATAAAATAGGAGCAAACCAACAAGTCCAGCAGGTTTTGGAACAGTTAAACAGTACACCGTTAAAAACTGCAGTGACGCTGGCGGAACTGATTCAGCGTCCGGAATTGGATTATCAAAGCATTGCGCCGTTAGATGAGACGAGACCGGATTTGCCTGACGATGTGATGGAGCAGGTCAATATTAATATTAAATACAGCGGGTATATTGAACGCCAGAAAAAGCAGGTAAAAAATTTTAAAAATCTGGAAGGGAAAAAAATACCGGAAGATTTTGATTATACAAAGGTTCAAAGTTTGAGAATTGAGGCAATGCAAAAACTTAGTTTTTACCGTCCAATCAATATTGGACAGGCATCCAGAATTTCAGGCGTTTCACCGGCAGATATTTCAGTGTTGCTGATTTATATGGAGCAGCACAAAAATGGGTAGAGAATGGAGTTTGTTATGCAGCACGGAATAGAATTACTAAAAGAGGGACTACAAACGCTCAATTTAGAAATAACGCAAGATCAGGTTGAGCAGTTTTTAACATTCTATGACATGATGATTGAGACAAATCAGGTGATGAATCTGACAGCAATTACTGATTTTGATGAAGTCATTGTCAAACATTTTTTGGATAGTCTGTTGATAGTAAAAGAAATAGATCTCAAAACAATTCATACCATGATTGATGTTGGAACCGGAGCGGGATTCCCCGGAATCCCCATTAAGATTATGTTTCCACATATTGAAATGGTATTGCTTGATTCCTTACAAAAGAGATTGAAATTTTTAGAACAGGTCATTACTTCATTAAATCTTACAGGGATGCAGACCGTTCACGGCAGAGCAGAGGATATTGCCGGGAAAGCAGAGTACCGTGAACAGAATGATTTGTGCGTTTCGAGAGCCGTGGCAAATTTGTCTACTCTTTCAGAATATTGTATTCCATTTGTCAAACCCGGCGGAATGTTTATCAGTTATAAAGCGGCTGCCAGCGATGAGGAAATTTTAAATGCAGAAAATGCAATCAAAGTATTAGGCGGAAAATTGGTGAAACAGAGAACAATCCAGCTTCCGGGTTCTGAGATTAACAGAGATTTTGTCTGTATTAAGAAAGTTGGAAATACACCAAAAAAATATCCGCGCAAGGCAGGAACTCCGTCAAAAAATCCGCTATAATCTTTTTTACGGAGTGGGAATTTTGTAAGACAAGTGTATGGTAGTTTATTTAGATAATATGAAGTGACCTCACATTTGTAACATCGTGGATTTACCTGTATACTAGAGATTGTCAAAATCAACGG
>CANQMA010000059.1 GCA_947624875.1 uncultured Lachnospiraceae bacterium | reverse complement strand
GTATACCGACGATGATGAAAGTACAATTGCAGATTTGGCACGTTCGCTTGGCATAAATTTGAAATTTACAAGCTATATCAGATATTGTGTAAAGGAATAGGATAATCTGATAATTCTTGCGGTCGGGTATGTTGGATTCGCCCAGCAGGAAGGAGTGCTTACCAATGGTAAGAAATAATATATTTTTGAGGATAAATATGATTGGCGTGATTAATAAGTTAGAAGAAAAACAAATTGACCGATATGATGGCAGATGATAAAATTTCTAAAGACGTTTATGATGATAAATGCAATGAACTTGAGGTAAAACTTAATAGGGCATGGGGGGGGGGAAAGACCTCTCATTTTCAGCAATGAGAATGAGAGGTCTTTTTTTCATGAAAAAGGAGGAAGCAGAATGGAAGAAATTAAAATGTTGAAACTTAAGAAACTTCAAGAAATGAAAATACAAAATAGTACAGGAAGAAAATCTTATGGTACAGGGACAAGGGATTGTCCCTGCTAAAATTTATAATATAAAAAAGAGGAATTTATGAGGAAATGCAAAAATGGATTCTTTTGTAGGAAGCTTATCCGAAAATTTTGAAGCCGATCCGGAACAAAATGTATTTGCGGGCATATGGAAGGAATATGAAAAGGTTATTGTACAGAGTCTGATAACCTCTTTTTGTTTGGATTTTTTGGTACAGGATCAATATGGCGGCGACGTTGACACGATTCATAATGTCAGAAAAATCGACACCGATCCCCAGATGACTTACAAAAATGTCCAAAATGAAATCAATTATGAAAACAGAGGCGCGTACGATCCGGCGGCGTACCATCAGGATCCCCGATATATTGAAAAAAACAGGCAGGTGAGCGAGAGTCGTAAAAACGGTACGTTGACAGACGCATACACCGGAGGGAAAGTTTCCCGGAATGCCCGTATCGACATAGACCATACGATTTCCGCAAAGGAAATCCATGACGACCGCGGCCGCGTTTTGGCAGGCTGCAACGGCGTAGATTTAGCAAATGACAGGACAAACCTCAATCCTACGGACAGCAGTATCAACCGGTCAAAAAAGGACAGAAGTATGAGCGCCCAACTGCAAAAATGGGAGGCGGAAAGACCGCAGCGGCAGGCGAGAATTAAGGAGTTAAAAAATAAAAAGGTTCTGTCAGATAAAGAAAGCAAAGAACTGAACAAACTTGAAAAAATTGAGCAGGTTGATTTTGAAAGAGCAAAAAAGGCAGATGAAAAATCACGAGAAAAATATAATGAGACAGTGTCAAAATATTATACGAGCACTCAATTTCTAAAGGATACGGCCGCAGCCGCCGGTAAGCGCGGGGCGCAAATGGGAATTAGACAGGCGATGGGAGTCGTTTTTGTGGAAATCTGGTTTTCCTGTAAAACGGAAATTCAGGCAATGCCGTCAGGAAAAAATCTCAGCGAAATGCTGGACACTGTGGCTGATGGCGTTAAAAAAGGTGTGGAAAATGCCAAAGCAAAGTATAAAGAAATTTTAAGCAGATTCGGGGAGGGATTTATTGCGGGCTCCTTAGCCAGCCTGACCACGACTCTATGCAATATTTTCTTTACTACGGCAAAAAACGTCGTCCGGTTTATCCGTCAGATATATGCGTCCGTAGTGGAAGCCGGAAAGATTTTACTGTTTAATCCGGATAATTTAATATTTGGCGAGCGCATTAAAATGGTTACGGTGATTCTGGCAACCGGAGCAAGCGTCATAGCAGGTTCGATGGTTGGTGAACTGGTTGCCGGCACGCCAATCGGAGAAATGCCCCAAATAGGAGACGTCGTGGTCGTTTTCTGTTCATCTTTAGTCAGCGGACTGCTTTCCTGTACGCTGCTGACATTTTTGGACAGAAGCGCGTTTATCAATCAGGTTGTCGATATGCTGAATAAAATTCCATCAGAGGCAAACGATTACAAAGAACTTGCAGACGAATTTGAAAAGATTGCAGCCGGACTTGAAAATCTGGATATTGAAAAATTCCATGCCGAAGCGGAAAGATACAAAAAGATTTCTTTGGAAATCGGCAGCGCCGCGACGGAGGAAAAATTAAATGATATCCTGCAATCTGCCTATAAAACGTTTGATATTAAAATTCCATGGGAGGGAGATTTTGACACTTTCATGGGAAATCCATCGAATCACTTGGTGTTCGGGTAATGTTTCAGTGTGATTGCTGCGGAGAATGCTGCCGTAATCTGAATCGTTCCGACCTTTATCAATCGTTAGACCGGGGAGACGGCGTCTGTAAATATCTTGATGGAAATCAATGCTCTATATATCATGAAAGGCCTTTACTTTGCAGGGTGGACGAGAGTTATGAAGTATTTTTTAAAGGACAGTATTCAAAAGAAGAATATTATAAACTGAATTATGAGGCATGTAAAAAATTAAAAAAAGGAGGATAAAAGTATGCCATTACCATTGATTATCGGCGGGTTAGCCGCCGTAGCGGGAATGACCGGAGTCGGCTCCGGAATTCATGGCGGAGTAAAAATGAAAAAAGCCAATGATACCATGAAATCAGCAAAGCAAATAAAAGAAAACGCGGTTGCATTGTTTGAGGAAAAAAATAATGCGGTTACGGAGCTGATGGATTCTATTGGTAAGAAGGAATTGGAAATCTTAAACAGCTTTGATAAGTTTTCCAATACGATTGAAAAAATTCAGGGCAGACCGGAATTTCAATCCGTCAATCGGGAAGATATTGAGATACCGGAGTATGAAGCGGAGGAACTTAAAAAAGTGTCTACCGGCGCAGGACTATTGTTAGGCGGAGTCGGAGGCGCGGCTGCCGGAACGGCGGGAGGTTTCGCCGCCGCGGGAGCCACCACTTCAGCAGTCATGGCATTAGGAACCGCGTCAACGGGGACGGCGATTTCTTCCCTGTCGGGCGTGGCGGCAACAAACGCCACTTTAGCTGCGCTGGGCGGCGGATCGCTTGCTGCCGGCGGCGGTGGCATGGCATTAGGAACCGCGGTGCTGGGAGGCGCCACTTTAGGAGTAGGATTGCTTGTCGGCGGTATTATTTTTAATGTGACGGGCTCCAAACTGTCGGATAAAGCGGACGAAGCATATTATCAGGCGCAGAATATAGAGAGCGAAGTCAATAAAATAGTCGCCTATTTAGAGGAATTAACACTTGCCGCCACATCATTCCATACGGCGCTTTCCAAAATTGAGGAGCAGTATACAAGAAGGCTGAAAACATTAGACTATGTGGTCAACTTTTCCGAAAAAACGCAATGGGCAGAATTTACGCCGAAAGAAAAGCAAATGACAGAAAATTTAATATTGCTTGTAGGATTGTTATATAAAATGTGTAAAGTCCAGATTTTGGTGAAAACCCAGACTGAAAATGAAGAGGAAAACGAAACCGCAGAGGAAAGCAAAACTACAGAAGAAAACGAAACTGCGGAGGAAAACGAAGCTGCGGAAGAAAGCAAAACTGCGGAAGAAAATGAAACTGCAGAAGAAAACGAAAACGCAGAAGAAGAAAAGGAAGCAGAGTTTCATTCAGTGAACCACGAGGAAATTGACGGCGTGGTAAGAGATGCTGAAAAGATATTGAAAGAAGTGGAAGACGCTGCATAAATAAAGGAGGAATTGATTATGTTTTTAAACCGGTTATCAGAAAAGGAAAAGAATGCGTTTCTTAGTTTAAGTATCCATGTATCAAATGCAAACGGGAAATTTCATGATGCAGAAAAGGATATGATTCAGGAATATTGCAGAGAGATGGGAATTCCGTTTTTTGACGCGGGCAGTCCGCAGGCAATGGACGAAATCATCGCGGTATTTAAAGAAGCCGATGCCCATATTAAAAAAATTGTGCTGTTGGAGATTTTGGGATTGGCTTACGCTGATGGAAACTATGATCAATCAGAGAAAACTTTTGTTTTGGACTGCGCAGAAAAAATAGGACTGACAGACAGCGATATCGAAAAGACGACAGCAGTTATCAGGGAATATCTTGCAGTCATTCAAAAAATTGGCGAGGTCATACAATAGTCATTGTTGAATTACACGCATTAAAATTGCATCAACGATTAAAAAATTTTTATGCAGACACACTATTGTCTACCTGCCTGTCTATAATTACTGATAGAATATAAATTTTGCAAAGGAGAATAGCAATGAATACTGAAAAAAATTTTAACGATGTAAAAAAGAGTGTAAACAAGCTGGCAAATGATATGGACGGCAGAGAATTTGAAATTTCAGGAAAGAAATTCAGTTTTCTCCATCTTGGCCTGATTATCGGCGCTGTCTTAGAGCTGATAACATGCTTTCTGCCATTTCTTGAGAGCGGAGCGTCCGTAGGAGGAATTTCCGTATCATCTTCCGGCAGCTATTTCAGCAGCGGCGGCTGGCATATTGTCGTTTTGCTGGGCACATTGGTTGCGACTGTTGTCCTGACCTTCATAGAGAAAAAACAGTTTGCAATTATTACTGCAATTGTGAATTTGGTTTGGATTATTTATGATGCGCTGATTTCCGGCGGTGAGGCAAGAGAATACATAACGGTGTGCTTCGGCGCATATCTCATGATTGTTGCTTCCCTGATTGTGGTTGTGGCTGCAGTACTGGGATTTTTAAGCAGTAATAAAAAGAAATAGAATTCCGACGGGAAAGGGATTATTTTCGTATTTTTATCATATGAAAAGTACTACATGAAATACCTTGTAGTACTTTTTATTTTTCAAAAACGGTTTTGTGGCATTTAACAGGCTCAACCGGACACACATATGTCCGGAAAGTGTGATATACTGAAATCAGGACAGAGGTTTGAATTGTCTGCAAAAGAAATTACAGGTCGGAGAGGAATGGGAATGTCAAACTTTATACAAAAGAAATACAGGGTTTTGGATATTTATCAAAGGCTGATGTGCGGAGAATATGTTTCCGTAAAAAAACTTGCGGAAGAATATGAAGTTTCGCCCAAGAGCATTTCGAGGGATATCAGCGAGTTAAAAAATTTTTTATACGATAGTCAGGAACGGTTAAACGGGTGCGAGATTTTGTATTCTTATCAGGAAAAGGCCTACTATTTAAAGATGGAGCATTTCCTTTGGAGTAAAGAACTTCTGGCCGTTTTAAAAATTTTAATTGCAAGCCGCGCGCTGAGCGAAGCGCAAATGAAGTCCGTTATTAAAAAAATGGAATCTTTTATGACTGTGAAGGACAAGGTGCTGGCACATGAGTTGGTCTTAAAAGAACTGTATCATTATATGCCGGTAGGCGCGGACTGCGAGAATGTATTGGATCATCTGTGGGGACTCTCGCAGTGCATCAGGGAACAGAAAGAGATTACGATTGAATATTATAAGATGGATCGGAGCAAAATTACCCGCAGGGTAAAACCGTTGTCCATTGTCTTCAGTGAATATTATTTTTATCTGATTGCCTCCCATTCGCTGGACGGAAAGGAGGTAAACCGTTTTTACAGAATTGACCGGATTGTGAAATACATCAAACACAGGACGGGATTTCAAATCCCTTATAAGAACCGGTTTGATGAGGGAGCGTTGAAAAATAAAATTCAATATATGTGGCCGGGACAGGGCGTTGAGCGGACGGTTGTATTTGAATTTCACGGTCCTTCCGTTCAGGCGGTGCTCGACAGACTGCCGGGAGCGGAAATTATAAAGCAGGAGGGCGGCAGGTATACGGTTCGCGCAAAGGTCTACGGCGACGGCATTAAAATGTTTCTTCTCAGTCAGGGAGCATGGGTGAAGGTCTTAGAACCGGCCTCTTTTGTTCAGGAGATGAAAGAAGAAATTCAGGCGATGCAAAACAGTTATGACGCGTAGGATTTAGAAAGAATAAAGGAAAGCATTTTACAAGGTCAAACGTGTGTCTTAGAGCGTTTTTATAATACAAAACAGAATTTATGATAAAAACGCAGGATAAAAGATGAGCACGAGTGTCAGGATATACAGGATTTTGGATATATTTTATAAGAGTATACATGGCGAACAATATTCGATGGCGGAATTGTCAAATTATTACGGGGTGTCCAAAAAGACCATTTCACGCGATATCAGCGAAGTCCGTAATTTTCTGTCCGAATATCGCGAACAGGTGGGATATGTGACAATCGTATATGACAGAAGCAGTAAAAAATATTATTTGAAAAAAGAGATGGAAAAATAAAAATTTCCCGAAGACGGTGCAGAGCGCACTTTGGTCACTTGAAAAAGTAAATTCCACTGTGATGGAGGAATGATTCGGAAAAAACTAAATTTTTTTGAGGGGGCTCCCATGAAATTTTCAAGAATTTACATATAGAATTGTCTTGTCTTAGAAAAAAACATGTAATTTATCCATCCCCGCCACGAAATTTCCAAGAATTTACATATAGAATTGTCTCATCTTTAGAAAAAAACATGTAATTAATCCATCCCCACCACGAAATTTCCAAGAAATTACATATAGAATTGTCTTGTCTTAGAAAAAATACATGTAATTGATCCATCCCCACCATGAAATTTCCAAGAAATTACATGTAGAATTGTCTTATCTTAGAAAAAATACATGTAATTGATCCATCCCCGCCGCAAATTTTCCAAAAATTTACATGTAGAATTGTCTTGTCTTAGAAAAAAACATGTAATTTATCCATCCCCGCCATGAAATATCCAAGAAATTACATGTAGAATTGTCTTATCTTAGAAAAAATACATGTAATTGATTCATCTCCGCCATAAAATTTCCAAGAAATTACATGTAGAATTGCATTATCTTAGGAAAAAAACATGTAATTTATCCATCTCCGCCACGAAATTTCCAAAAAATTACATGTAGAATTGTCTTGTCTTAGAAAAAATGCATGTAATTGATTCATCTCCATCATAGATTCCCCCAATTTTACATACATATTTGATGTTTACACTTCTTTTTTAGTTAGCGTAAAATTTTACTCGAATAATTCAGTATAGAAAAGAAAGCACCAATCTTTTGTGATTAGTATGCAGGCGAATACGCTAAAAAATCTTGGTGGAGTCTGCTTTATAAAATCCGAATATAAATTTACGCTGTCCTGCTGAACTTAAGTAATGCGAAGCTGTATAAAGTGTGATAGAATGAAACCTAAATATAGTTATGTTACAATTAAAAGCAGTAATACGGCATCTTGGAAAGTTACGGAAAAAACAGGTTTTGAATTGATTGAGTTGTAATGTAGGTCAATTGAAAAACAGAAAGGAAACATAAAATATGTGTA
>CANQMA010000058.1 GCA_947624875.1 uncultured Lachnospiraceae bacterium | reverse complement strand
TTTGATACCCAATTTTCAACCTATATAAAATTTTCAATTTTCTTTAATTTAGCCTTGACTTTTTATTTGCAGGCTAATAAAAATTTAAAATTTCACGTATCTCCATTTTCCCTGGAACTTTTGATAGCGACCACCATTGTAATGACCAGAACAAAGTGCCGCAAGCGACACTTCACGCAAGGCGCGGATTCGCAGGAATAACTACCTTTCCGCGCTTCTGCGATTCCTGCGGGTTATTTTTATTTTTTAAAAACTGCAAAACAATTTCCTATAAAATAAAAAGAGTCCCTGCTTATGTTACCATAAACAGGGACGTCATATACGCGGTTCCACCCTGATTGCATATACAATATGCATATGCCTCTTCATTGGATGATAACGGAATCACCGGACCGGATTGGGGTCGCTCAGAGGTGGTCTTCAATTATTTTTATGTAAGGCGTTCTCACCAATACGCCTCTCTCTGTGGACTTCAAAATAATCTACTCTTCTCTTCATCGCTTTCACTTTTTTAAATATATCATTGACAGATAGAAATGTCAAAACCAAATTTTAGTTTCCATAAAATTCCTGCGTCCAGAAAGTGTCAATGTAAACATTTCCAAACTGATTTTCAAATCTGGCTGCCTTATAGTATCCAAGACCTACCTGCGTAAATTTCTTGTTTACAATATTTTGCTTATGTTCTTCATGCGACCATAAGCTATTAAACGCAGCCTGAGCCACAAGTGGAAATTTGTCATTCCGGTCGCTGCTGTGCGCCAGATTTTCTCCTGTCGTATAATTTCCTGAAAGCGCAATACCGCCTTCCGCAAAAGCAGTGGAAAATGCGGTGCCGTTTGGTCTCATATGGGAAAAACGTTCGTCTAATAAAACGCTGAGTCCGGTTTCATCTGTTTTTGACAAATCTTTTGGAATACACTCTATAACGCGGATCTTTGCAACTTGATTTAACTTTTCATTCATTTTTACCGGAGCTACTTTTGACTCGATTCTGGAATCATTTAACAATTTGAACTCTTCGTAAATGTTTTCCTGTGTATCAATCTGCTCTGCAGCGCTGTTTATATCGCCAAGCGTATTGTTTGAAACTGTTTTCGCATAGTCCGTTACTGTCACCTTGCATCGGTATTTCTTTCCATTGACCTTTGCCGTAATCGTTGCATTTCCACTCTGAATCGGCGTAATCTTTCCTTTGCTGACTTTTGCTACCGCTGCATTCGAACTGCTCCATTTTACCTTCATTGTTTTTTTGTTCTTTTTTGGAATATTATAAAGTTTTACTGTAAAAGTGCTGACTTTCGCCGCCTGAATTACTGCGTTTGCGTTTTTGTCATAACCAACACCGGAGACATCCAGTTTCAGCGTTGAAACATCTAAAGTTGTCTTTGTGAATTTTTTGTTGGACACTCTTTTGAGTCCTTTTACCGTAACACGGCATTGATATTTTTTCTTTCCAACTTTCGCGAAGATTTTGCACTTTCCATTTGCAACAGAAGTAACTTTTCCTTTTTTAGTTACTTTTGCAACCTTTTTATTTGAACTGCTCCAGGTAACCTTTTTTGTATTGTGCAACAGTTTTAACTGTACAGAAAAGGAGCCATTCAAGGTATAGGTACCGTAATTCAGATACGGACCTGCCGCAGACACATTTTTTGTGGCTGAAGAAAATAAAAAAAGAAACACAAAACATGAAACCATTCCGATTATGATTTTTTTCATAATTTACCTCCTATATGTCGTACTTTATTTAATTTTATCACAAATGACACTGGTTATCTACAATCAAAAACCGTTTCAAATATTTTTGAAACGGTTTTTAGTCCTATTTTTCCGTATAAGATTTTGTGATTTTTGCATTGTCATAAACAAATCCTGAGGCATTTTCCAAAACAATCGCTCTGACAATTTCATCCTTTTTATAATCCTGTTTCATGGCATCCACAGAATCATATCCATACTCTTCATAATTGGACAGCCACCAGTCTTCCACTTCATCATCCGATACCTCGTACAGATTTTCCTGAAAAGCAATCACCCATGCTGCCATCTCAGAAGCCATTTCATTTTCATATTCCTTTTCCAAATCCTCATCCGTATATTGTATCAAATCATAATATTCGTCTAATTTCATTCCCCATTGATCTGCCTCATAAGCATAATCTGCATCCACTTCATCAATGATTCTGGAATAGGCGTCTTCCGGATATTTTTTTACAACACTGCCGTCAATCACCTGCTCCCACAGGGAAGCCATTGCGTCCTGCTCCAGTGTGTCTTCGACATATTCATAATAATCCTCTGTTGTGGTATATCCTTCTTCTTCAAAATTTTCCTTGACCCATTCGTCTGTTACCTGGTCTACCACTAATTTTGATACGGCTGTTACTTTAATATTGAATGATACGTTTTTCCCTGTATAGTCCGTTCCGTCAGATGACATTTCATTTGGATCAATTCCCTGGGCGTCTTGAATGATATCTCCCGCGCTCCTGCCTTTTACCAGCGCGGAAACCGCTTTAAACGTCCCGTCCGTATCTTGTCCGATAATGACTTCCTGATCGGTCAACGAGATATTTTTATCTTTTTTCCCATCGACATAACCGGTAATATTAAACGATACGGAATCCGTATCCCGGCTTTTTCTCTTGACCGTTTCGTAATACTGCGTATCCTCCGCTACGACATCGTCAAACATCGCCTGCGTAATCTCATAATTCAGTCCTTTATATTTTCCAATCTGGATATAATTTTCACATAAATCCTCGACGCTTTGAACACCGTATCCTGTAACAGACACTTTCTTCTGGTCTTCTTTCTTTTGCGTTGCGCTCTTATTCATCCATACCACGCAGAAAAATATCCCTAGAATTAAAATTACTGCGACAGGAAAAAGAATGGATCCGATAGAGATTTTTTTCTTTTCTGTCACATCTTCCTGCATTGTTTCAACAGCATCTTTCTGTTGTTCCATTTCGTTTTTATTTTCTTCGCTCACCTGTATACCTCTTTCTATTTTTTTAGGTTGAACCTGAGAAAAGGACTTCCAATAAATTCCTTTTCATTTTAACACAAAATATCAAATAAATATGATTAAATTCAAAAAATCACAATCAGACGAAAATCCACTTAATTTTCTCTGGTATAATTTGGCGCCTCTTTCGTAATATGGATATCATGCGGGTGACTTTCCTTTAAAGAGGCAGAAGAAATTTTTACAAACTGCCCGGTTGTTTTTAATGTTTCGATATCTTTTGCTCCACAATATCCCATACCGGAGCGTAATCCGCCCATCAGCTGGAACACCGTGTCTTCAATACTTCCCTTGTAGGCAACCCGTCCTTCGACACCTTCCGGAACAAGTTTCTTTGCATCACTCTGGAAATACCGGTCTTTGCTTCCATTTTCCATAGCGGCAATCGAACCCATGCCCCGGTATACTTTATACTTTCTTCCCTGGAAAATTTCAAAATCTCCCGGCGCTTCATCACAGCCGGCAAACATGGAACCCATCATACAAACGCTGCCGCCTGCGGCAATTGCTTTCACGATATCACCGGAATATTTAATACCGCCATCCGCAATAATCGGCACGCCATACTGCTTTGATACTTCGTAACAATCCATAATTGCACTAATCTGTGGAACGCCGATTCCCGCAACCACTCTGGTCGTACAGATAGAACCCGGTCCAATACCGACTTTCACTGCATCGGCTCCCGCCTCAATTAAATCTCTTGTGGCATCTCCGGTTGCAACATTTCCTGCAATCACCTGAAGTTCCGGATATTTCGCTTTGATGCTCTTTAATGTCTTAAATATATTTGCGGAATGACCATGTGCAGAATCAATAACAATCACGTCAACTTTTGCTTTGACCAGCGCGTCGACACGCTCCATCACATTTGCCGTGATTCCAACCGCAGCACCGCAGAGAAGTCTGCCCTGTTCATCTTTTGCTGACAATGGATATTTAATCTGTTTTTCGATATCTTTGATCGTAATCAATCCCTTTAAATTATAATCATCATCGACAATCGGGAGTTTTTCTTTTCTGGACTCTGCCAGAATGGACTTTGCCTCCTCCAGTGTGACGCCTTCCTTTGCAGTTACCAGTCCCTCAGAAGTCATGGAATCTTTGATTTGTTTCGTACCGTCCGTCTCAAATTTTAAATCTCTGTTTGTGATAATTCCTACCAGTTTCTTGCCAACAACAACCGGTACGCCTGAAATTCTGAATTTACTCATCAAATCGTTGGCATCTTTTAATGTATGCTCCGGAGTCAGATAGAAAGGATCCGTGATTACACCGTTTTCTGAACGTTTTACCTTGTCTACTTCGTCTGCCTGCTGTTCAATGGACATATTTTTATGGATAATACCAATACCGCCCTGCCGAGCCATGGCAATTGCCATTCTGTATTCAGTCACTGTATCCATGCCGGCACTCATCATTGGAATTTTCAATTTGATTTTTTTGGTCAGATTCGTACTCAAATCAACCATGTTCGGCGTCACTTCAGAATACTGCGGCACCAACAAAACATCATCAAATGTAATTCCTTCACCAATAATCTTTCCCATCGGTCAACCCTCTCTTTCTCATTTTTGTATATTGTTCAAAATACTATCAAAAAATACATCCAATGTCAATGAATCTTTTGCGTTTTCACATGCTTTTTTTCTTGTTTTAACTTTGAATAAATCATAAAAGGCGGTATAGTCTTATACTATACCGCACATGATTATACATTCTTTTTTACAATATTTGGACGGACATGATACATGGCGTCAATCATTTTTTCCGTCGGTTCAAAAAGAACCTGTGTAGAACCTTCCTGATCTGTCAGAATGACGGAATACAAACCGTCACTTTTATAGCCGGAGGAATAATCCAGCAAACGCGTTATTTCTCTCTTCTGAATCTCCTCAGAAAATGTCGGTGCAATGATTTCTGCATTTTTCAAGTCAAACTCATCGACAAATTTTCTTTTCCTCTGTCCCAATATTTTTTCAATCGTCAAGGTTCCGTTTACCAGGGAGTACTCAAATTCCACACTGGTGTATACAAAAACCAGATAAGCCAGATAACCAATTAAGACCGTAATCGTCAGACCAAGCATTCCCAGATACAGAGATCCAAACAAGAAGACAATAACCGTCAGAAATATGGCCAGAATACGGTATAAAACCGTCTTTAGATCTGTTTTTCTTTTTATGATATGCTCTACAAAAACATCACCCATTGTGAAACTCCATTCTACTCCACTGAAACCACATAATAGTAAATCGGCTGTCCGCCTTCATAAACTTCCACTTCAACATCCGGAAGTTCTTTGGAAATTCTCTCTGACAAGGTGTCCGCCTCTTCTGCCGAAATTTCTTCTCCATAATAAATGCTGACAATTTCAGATTCCTCGTCCTGCATCTTTTGAATCATGGAAATCGTTGTATCTTCCACGGTCTCACCGACAGCGAGAATTCCTTCATCACCGATGCCCATAATATTTCCTTCTTTGATTTCCTTGTCATCAATCACTGTATCCCGCACCGCATAGGTGACTTCGCCAGTCTTTACATAGGACATGCTGTCAATCATCGCTTCTCTATTTTCTTCGGCAGAATTTTCCGGAATAAATCCAATCATTGCTGCAATTCCCTGCGGAATCGTCTTGGTTGGGATTACAATGACATCCTTATCTTCAACCAGACTTTCCGCCTGCTGCGCAGCCAGAATGATATTTTTGTTATTCGGAAGAATATAGATAGTCTGTGCATTGACTTCTCCTATGGCGTTTAAGATATCTTCCGTACTTGGATTCATCGTTTGCCCACCGGAAATAATATAATCTACATTCAGGCCTTTAAAGATTTCTGCGAGTCCGTCTCCTACCGATACCGCAATAAATCCATAATCTTTTTTCGGCTCCTGCGCCTTTTTCTTTTCTTCTTCTTCCTTTTGCTGCGCTGCAATCTTTTCCGCATTTTTAATCAGTCTCTCGTGATGCTCCTCGCGCATGTTATCTACTTTCATACGGGATAAAGAACCATAAGTCAGCGCTTTCGTAAACGCTTCGCCCGGCTGATTCGTATGCACATGCACTTTCACAATCTCATCATCTGCCACCAGCACAATCGAATCTCCGATGGATTCCAAAAATGCTTTAAAAGACGCTTCTTCGGCCTCCGGCATCGGTTCATTCAGATTAATGATAAACTCCGTGCAGTAACCAAACTTAATATCTGCTTCATCCATCGGAATATCATCATTTCCAATGGATACAGACGGCGCCACAACTCCTTCGAGTGTATAGTCAATTTCTTTTCCAAGCAGCGCATCGTAAGCGCCTTTGACAACGACCATCAGTCCCTGCCCGCCGGAATCGACTACGCCTGCCTGCTTTAATACCGGAAGCATTTCCGGCGTCCGCTTGAGAACATCATCCCCATATTTAATAATCTCATCAATCACATAGACCAGATCATCACTTTCACCGAGCAGTTCACACGCTTTATCAGACATTCCTTTTGCAACCGTAAGAATCGTACCCTCTTTCGGCTTGATAACTGCCTTATATGCCGTCTCAACTGCACGCACACATGCCTTGGTCAACACCTCTACCGTAATCTCGTCATAGTGTTTGATTTCCCTGGTAAATCCACGGAACAACTGTGACAGGATTACACCAGAGTTTCCTCTTGCTCCACGCAGGGAACCGGAAGAAATTGCTTTTGATATCGTTTCCATATCCGGGGCGGGCAGTCCGCCGACTTCCTTTGCCGCTGACATAATCGTCATCGTCATATTGGTTCCTGTATCTCCATCCGGAACCGGGAAGACATTTAACTCGTTAATCCATTCTTTCTTTGCCTCAAGATTTTTTGCGCCGGCAATAAACATTTTCTGTAATGTTTCCGCATTGATACTTTTTATTTCCAAAATCTTTTCCTCCTACGGTATGAATATCAGTCAATCACTCTGACGCCTTCTACATAAATATTGACTTTCTTTACTGTCATACCTGTAAATTCTTCCACTTTATATTTGACACTTGAAATAATATTATCCGCAATTGTAGCAATATTCACTCCATAAGAAATGATAATATGAAAATCAATGGTAATCTCGTTTTGTTCGTTGATAACAACATTAATTCCCTTTGTGGAACTGTCTTTTTTCAACAGCCTGACAAGTCCGTCTTTGACGCTGACCATCGCCATGCCGACAATGCCAAAACATTCATAAGCAGTTTCTCCTGCATATTTTGCAATGACTTCAGGACTGATTAATATCTGACCTAAGTCAGTATTCATCTTACCTTTCATTTATCTTCCTCCTAAAACAATAATTCTTTTTGATTATACTATTTTTTCCTAAAAAAGAAAAGTAATTCCTGCAAAAAAAGGTTGTCGCACATTGCGACAACCTTTTTATCTCATGCATATGCAATTATGCTCTTTCTACTTTTCCAGATCTCAGACAAGAAGTGCAGACATACATTTTCTTGCTTCCGCCTTCTGTTTTCACTCTGACGGATTTAATATTGGATTTCCACATTTTATTGGAACGTCTATGTGAATGACTCACTGCTTTTCCAAAATGAGCGCCTTTACCACAAACACTACATTTCGCCATAATAGCACCTCCTTCAACAAATTCACTCAAAAGGCTTTACGCCTGACACAAAGCACATTCTATCAGAATGGCAGATAAAATGCAAGCACTTTTTTAGGAAAGCACCTCTTCCAAAATTAAAATTTTAAATTCCACTCTCCCATCCTACAGTGGAATTTAGTTTTACATAAGCGGAATTTACCCTT
>CANQMA010000057.1 GCA_947624875.1 uncultured Lachnospiraceae bacterium | reverse complement strand
AGCAATTCAAAAAGTAGTACAGGTCATTCGGGGAATGACCGCGCGCAGATTGACCGGGAGGTCAAGCTGCTAAGTCGTGGAGGAAGCAATTTCTTCTTGCAATTTGTCGATGAAATTAGTATAGTAGATTGCGGTATTGGCACAAAAGAGAGGAATAGGGAATGATACATTTTTGTATAGGAGTTGCAGCAAGCATTATGGATACGCTGGCATCATGGTATACTCCGGGAAAAAGTATTTATGCAGTTTTAGGAACAATCATGGCAGTGTTCGGCATTGTCGATAAACCGTTTAAACTGATTGGTCTTTTCTTCACAAGAAAATTTAAGAAAGCAGAGCATTATCATAAATATGCGGTTTTGATTCCGGCAAGGAACGAACAGGCTGTGATAGGAAATCTGATTGATAGTATCCATAAACAGGATTATCCGCAGGATTTGATTACGATTCTTGTGGTTGCTGATAATTGTACTGATGACACGGCGCAAGTTGCCAGAGACAAAGGCGCAGTCTGCTATGAACACAACAATCCTGAGGAGAGAACAAAAGGCTTTGCTCTCCGCTATCTCTTTGAAAAAATCAAAGAAGATTATGGAATTGAAGCCTTTGAGGGATATTTTATCTTTGATTCCGATAACTTACTCAAAGGGGATTATATTTCGAGAATGAACGATTCCTTTGATGCAGGCGAGAAAATTATTACCTCTTACCGAAACACAAAAAACTTTACAGAGAATTGGATTGCGTCAACATATGCGCTGCATTGGCTGCGATCCATCAGAGAGCGGCACAGAGCCAGGTCCGTACTGCATCTTGCTACCAACATTCAGGGAACCGGTTTTCTATTTGCAAATGAAATCGTCAAAAATGGATGGAAATATACTTCGCTTACAGAGGATCGGGCGTTGACAGCAGACAGTGTTGTGGCAGGATATGAAATTACATATAATCATGATGCAATATTTTACGATGAACAACCGGTAAACCTAAAGGTTGCCCTCAGACAGAGACTCCGCTGGTCGAAAGGACATCTGCAGGCGTTTGCAGAGAGCGGCTGGTATTTATTTAAGCATATTTTTGTCGACAGACATACAAAGTTGAAAGAAGGAGAACACTGGTATCATTATCTTATCCGCACAATCCGATATCGGTTTATGTCCTTTGATACGTTTTGTCTGATGCTCCCCAAAAATGTGATTAATCTGGCAAAATGGATTCTTTTCAAATTAATCTTGTTTCCGTGCATGTGCTGGAAGTGTGGAATCAGTCTTTCTTTAATCAATGCCGGCACATTTTTAGATGATGTGCTGCACTTTATATTGGGCGACCGGATTTATGAGACGCAGCCGGGAGTGAAGGCATATCTGATGGGAGTGCTTCTGATTATCTGGCTTCGGATACTGTATCGGATTGGACGGTATTTTGTGAATATATTAGAGGCGGTATATCTATTTATTATTGAACACCGCAGACTGGTCAAGATGAGTATCTGGAAAAAAATATTGTATTGCTTTACATGGCCGGTTTTCGATATTATTGGAAGATACACACAGTATATTGCTTTATTTAAAAAGGTAGAGTGGAAGCCAATTCCGCATGAAAGTAAAGTAACAATTGATGATATTACAAAAAACAGCAAATAAAAACATCACCGGTAATCAAATGTACCGGTGATATTTTTATTGTTCTACACTTTTAAAATAGTTAAATTTCAAGGTCAAATCATTTTGCCTGATTAAATCCTCAATTTTGGAGGAAATCTCCCGAATCTTATCCTTTTTCATCTTGCTGCCATAGGTCACCCTGCCATTTTCCACATAGGATTTTCCATCATACCATGAATAGTCACTGAAGAACGCATAACCTTTTCGTTTTGGGTCTAAGGCATCTGAACCTAAATAATAATTAGAATTATAGTCAATTCCAAATAAATTTAATACGGTTGGCAGGATATCCATCTGCATTGTGACATCATCAATCTTGGCAGAGTGGAAAATCTTTTTATCGCCACACCAGATAAAAAACGGCGTGTGATTGATTAGATTATTTGATGTTTCCTTATGTTTATCTAAAATAGTTTTGTCCTCAATCGTATAGAGGTAATGGTCTGCATACGCGACAATAACAGTATTTTTGTACAGTTTGCGCTCTTTCAGTTTCTTGATCATCATGCCGACCATTTTATCGGTCTCTGCTACATCAAGGTACACACAGGATTCTTCGGAGAGGTTTGGAATATTTTCTCCATATTTCTCCTCGGCAAGCAGTTTGCCGGTTCCCTTTTCTGTTGTAAACGGCGTATGTGGCGTATACGTGATAATGTAGTCTACAAACAATTCTCCCGGTTTGTGCTCAAACATCAGCTCCTCAAAAGTCTGATTGTTAATCAGTTCGCGGTCCAGTTTATAAGAGTCGTCGTCATAACTGCTGATGTCAATGAGTCCATAATAGTTGTCAAAGCCCCAGCTTTCATAGTTGATGGCTCTCGAATAAAATTCACCGCTATTCATATGAAACGCATTGACCCGATAGTTGGCCTTTTTAAACATGCGCGGCATAGAGTAAGGAAACGAGTTGCTGTTATAGTTGTAAACATTCTCAATAAACGAAATCGGCGTTGTAAAACCGGTATTGACAGCAAATTCAGAGTTGAAAGTGGAACCGCCTCCAGTGTAAATGGAGTAATGGTTTTTAAAATCGATTCCTTCCTTGCGCAGTTTGTAGAGATTCGGCGTATGTTTTTCGTTTAAAACCCATGAATCCATCCCCTCTAACTGGAGAAAGATTACATTTTTTCCTTCAAACAGACCGGTATAATCATTCGGTGTTTTCGTATCTTCTGCAGAATAAATTCCATCTAAAAACGCCTGGTCTTCTTTGCTGATTTTTTCTTCGGGTTTGATGTATTCTATATAGAAACTCCGGGCAGTATATTCATAGAGTCCGGAGACTTTCATGCTCTTATTGGGTTCGTTGAAATTTTCATAAACAACACGGTCATTTTTGAAATTATTCCATTTCAAATTGTCCCCTTTCGGTCCATAAAGCAATGGTGCCAACGTGTGCAGTATGAGAAAGGTCACAAGAACAATCCCCAATCGTTTAAAATGATAATGCTTTGTTTTATGCCATTTGATAAATATTACGAGGGCAAGAATGAAAATCAATAGAGCAAAAATATAAATCAGTTTATTGGCTCCTAAAATGGTATCTAAAAGGTAGTCTTTTCCCTCGCCTGTGGATTCTAAAAGGTTAAAACTAAAGTAAAACGAGGACATGGAGTAATAAACATTATTTACAAGGTATAAGAAAAGGGCAATGAAAAAGAAAATCCAGTAAAGCAGTTTTTGAATGATGCCCCGGAAACTTATAATAATTCCGACAAACAAAAAGATCCAAAGGAAAGAAAAAATGTTTGGAATTGGGAAAAATACAGGATAATAACTGATATGTCCCATGATTCGCGTAATCAGATCCAGTAAAAAATAAGGTACGGACATATAAAACGCATATCTGTTTCTGCGAATCCAACGTTTGGTTTTCTTCTTATATATATATAGTTTCTTCTTAAAGTTATCCATCGAAATTTCTCCTGTAATGACTGTACATAAGCCAATAACTCAAAAACGATCATACATTTTTATTATATAAAGAAAAAAAAATAATACAAGTGCTTTCCGGTGTGGTTGCAAAATTAAAATAAATACAATACAATAGAGTTTCAAAGCGCGATAAACTTAGGAGAAAGATGTGGATATATTAAAAATCAGAAATCTGACACATGATTATAAAGATGAAGAGAGCGGGGAGAAAGTCCGTGCAGTCGACAATGTAAGCTTTGACGTAAAACCGGGTCAGTTCATAGCAATTTTAGGACATAATGGCTCCGGGAAGTCCTCACTGGCGAAACATTTGAATGCACTGCTTTTACCGACGGAGGGAACCGTATGGGTTGATGGCATTGATACGCAGGACGGAAAGCGTCTCTGGGATATCCGGCAGACCGCAGGAATGGTGTTTCAAAATCCGGACAATCAGATTGTCGCGACCATGGTAGAGGAAGATGTTGCCTTCGGTCCGGAGAATATGCAGGTGCCTACGGCAGAAATCTGGAAACGCGTGGAACGGGCGCTCGGAGCGGTCAATATGACAAAGTTCCGCCACAAATCCCCTCTGAAACTTTCCGGCGGGCAGAAACAGCGGGTGGCGATTGCCGGCATTATTGCCATGGAGCCGAAGTGTATTGTTTTGGACGAGCCGACTGCGATGCTTGATCCCGTTGGAAGGAAAGAAGTCTTGGAAACACTTCATCTCTTAAATAAAGAAAAAAACATTACGATTATTTTAATTACGCATCATATGAGCGAGACGGTGGAAGCCGATTATATCTATGTGATGAATCATGGGCGCGTGTTACTGAAAGGAAAGCCGAAGCAGGTGTTTTCCGAAGTCCGGACAATGAAATCCATTGGGCTTGAAGTACCACAGGTAACAGAACTCGCTTATATGTTAAAGAGTGAAGGACTGGACATTCCGGATGGCATTTTGTCTGTGGAAGAATTACTTGATGCATTAGAGAAATTAAAATAGAAACATAGGAAAGAAAACGATGTCAATTCAGTTGGAAAATGTCAGTTATGTTTATGGTCAGGGCACCAGCAGCGTAACGCAAGCATTAAAGAATATCAATTTAACAATCAATAAAGGCGAATTTGCCGCCATTATCGGGCATACCGGTTCGGGAAAGTCGACGCTGATCCAGCATCTAAACGGATTGGAAAAACCTTCCAGCGGGCGCGTTTTGTTTGACGGGGAGGATATTGCAGAGAAAAAGTATGACCTCCGGTCACTGCGTTGCAAGGTGGGACTGGTCTTTCAATATCCGGAACATCAGTTGTTTGAAGAAACGGTCCTGAAAGATGTCTGCTTCGGACCTCTAAATCAGGGACTTAGCAGGGAAGAAGCGGAGCGGAAGGCAAAAGAAGCGTTGGAACTGGCGGGAATTCGGGAAGAATTATACGAGTTGTCTCCATTTGAATTGTCCGGTGGACAGAAGCGCCGCGTTGCAATTGCGGGAGTGCTTGCGATGGAGCCCGATTATCTGATTTTAGATGAGCCGACTGCGGGACTGGACCCTGCCGGGAGAGATAAAATTTTGGAACGGGTAAAACGACTGCATGAAGTGCGGCATATGGGAATCATTCTGGTATCGCACAGTATGGAAGATGTGGCAAAGTATGCAGAGCGTCTGATTGTTATGAACGGGGGAGAAATCATGTTTGACGACACCCCTGCGGAGATTTTTAAAAAGTATAAAGAACTGGAACAAATTGGATTAGCTGCACCGCAGATTACCTATATCATGCATGCCTTGAAAGAAAAGGGAATGGATGTTGATGCGGATGTGATAAGCTTAGAAGACGCGAAACAAAGTATATTGAATTATTTTACGAATTGATAAACATATGAAACAGACGGTGGCAGAATCATTCTGTCACATCATTGGAACAGGGAACGATTATGTCAGAAATTACAATAGGAAATTATTATCCGGAAAACTCAATCATTCATCGACTGGACCCGAGAGTCAAATTGTTTGGAACGCTGGTACTGATTGTGCTGCTTTTTGTCATTAACAATTTTTTCGCTTATGGCGTTATGACGCTCTATCTGCTGGCCGTCGTCAAGGCGTCCAGAGTACCGTTTAAAAAATTACTGCGCGGACTGCGGGCGATTTTATTTATTTTGATGTTTAGCATCATCATCAATATTTTACTTACAAATGGACATGAACTATTTCATATCGGCAGCATCTCCATTACAGAGGAAGGTCTGATCAAAGGCGCTTATATGGCGGTCCGCTTGGTGTATCTGGTTATTGGAACATCGATTATGACGCTGACAACCACGCCGAATGATTTGTCTGACGGATTAGAAAAGTCTTTTGGATTTTTGAAGAGCGTAAAGTTTCCGGTACATGAAATTGCCATGATTATGTCTCTGGCGCTGCGGTTTGTTCCAACATTAATGGAAGAAACGGAAAAAATTACGAAAGCACAGAAAGCAAGGGGAGCAGATTTTGAAAGCGGTAATCTTATAAATCGTGCAAAAAGTTTCATTCCGATTTTGATTCCACTATTTGTATCTTCTATCCGAAGGGCGCTTGACCTGGCAACTGCCATGGAGGCGCGGTGCTATCATGGCGGAAACCGTACAAAAATGAAGCCGCTCAAATATGAACGCAGAGATGGCGTGGCATATGGAATACAGTTTGGATTTATTTTACTGATTGTTGGTTTGAATCTGCTTGTAACCATTGGAGGAATCCACTGGCTTCTGCCATTTTAATCAATGGCAATAACAGTCGCTTTACAAAAAGGGAAATTGAGGAGAACGTTATGAAACGGGTACGATTGCTGATATCCTATGACGGTACAAATTACTGCGGATGGCAGATACAAATCAATGGGGTCACCGTAGAAGAAGTGCTGAATAGACATTTGACAGAATTGCTTGGAGAAGAAATCTGCGTTATCGGTGCAAGCAGAACGGATTCCGGAGTGCATGCGATTGGAAATGTTGCAGTGTTTGATACGGAAACAAAAATTCCTGCAGAAAAGATTTCGTTTGCACTCAATCAGAGACTTCCGGACGATATTCGGATTCAAAAATCTGATGAAGTAACTGCAGATTGGCATCCACGCTATCGGGACAGTATCAAGACTTATGAATACAAAATATTAAACCGGAAATTTCCGGACCCTTTAAGGCGGCTTTACACACATTTTATGTATATGCCGCTTGATTTGGAAAAAATGAAGCAGGCAGCAGGGTATCTTGTAGGAGAGCATGATTTTGCAAGTTTCTGCTCCGCACGAAGTCAGGTAAACAGCACAGTGCGCACTGTTTACAGTCTGGATGTCACAAAGACCGGCGACGAGATTTCTATTTCTATCAGCGGCAACGGATTTTTATATAATATGGTAAGAATTATTGTAGGAACCCTGATGAAAGTTGGTCTGGGCGTTTATCCGCCGGAGCATGTCAAAGAAATCCTGGAAGCAAAGGACCGGTATGCGGCAGGTCCAAAAGCTCCGGCAAAAGGGCTGACTTTGGTACAGATTGAGTACAGGGAATAGAAGCGGATATAAAGAGAATAGAAGGATTGACTATGAGAATTAACACAAAATGGGCAGGCAGGACATTCATATTTTTTACTTCAGTATTACTGATGGCAACTGTGACATTTTTCTTCTTAAAAACATATCACGTATCGGCTCAGGATCAAAATAGGGAACAGACGATAGAAATTGTGGAAACAACCGAGGCAGTATCCGTAGCAGTTGAAAAGAAAGCAAATAAAAGCAAAAAGAGCAGAAAATCGAAAGTTACGCTGTATACGAAAAAAGGAAGAACATACTGCAGGGTCAACGGGAAAAAAGCAAAAAATAAAATTGTATCAGGGAAAAGGCATACATACCTTACCGATAAAAAAGGCGCGCTGGTCAAAGGCTGGACAAAATATAAAAAGGCATACTATTATCTTGGCAGAAAAAAGGGATATCTGTATAGCAATACGACAGTTGATGGCATCAGATTAGGAAAAAGCGGTAAGGCAAATATCACAAAAGCCGCAAAAGCAAAAATCGAAACGATGATAAAAGCGCGGAATATAGTCAATAAAATTACCAATCCTTGGGATTTAAGGAATGTCAAATTGCGAAAGTGTTTTCTCTGGATTGCCAAAATGCCATATAGAAGATATCGGCTGCTGAAACCTATCTATAAGAACAAAGGATGGGAAGTGCCTTTTGCCAATGATATCTTTGATAAAGGGAGCGGATGCTGCGTGTCCGAATCGTCTGCATTGGCATTTATGCTCCATGAAGCGGGATATCAGACGGTGTACATATGTCATGATTCAGAACATGGGTGGGTTGAAGTCAATGGACTCGTCTATGACGCTTTGTTTGCCCGGGCAAAAAACTGGACAAAATATTATGGATGCACCTATCAGACATATGGACTGTATGCCGTTGGAAAGAGAAAAATCTAAGAATTATTTGTAGTCACTTGTAAAAGTAAAATCCACTTTGTAAGATTAAATTCCATCTTGTAGGATTAAATTCCACAAGGTGGAATT
>CANQMA010000056.1 GCA_947624875.1 uncultured Lachnospiraceae bacterium | reverse complement strand
CCAGTGAGGAGTTATTTGTTTTTTATAACAAAAAAGTGCCGTATTTATGCGGTTTGTGGCGTTTCGCAAACGCCTAATATAGATGTTTACTGAAAGGAGATACATACATGAAAAAAAGATTCAGAAAAATTGTGGCAGGAACCATGTCTGTAATTTTGGCAGCCACCCTATTGGTAGGCATTCAGACTGTAAAGAATGTAAATGCCGAAGAAACAGAAGTCCAACTTCCATTATGGTCATTTGCCCAGGGAGGTGACTATACACTGAATGGAGAACAGTATGAGGGCGGAAATGGGAATGTCGGTTTGATTAATTCGGTAAAACTTCCGGAAGAAACCCTGACAGGTTGGTTAGGAACAGGTGACCCTGATTCTATTTATCAGACACAAAGTGCTACAAAAACTGCGAATGAATTTTCGATTGATATTGAGAACAATGGATGGGATTGCCAATGGAGTGGTGTGACGGGACTTCCGGACAGAATCAATCCATGGTCTATCCGCGCACACCTTCAGAATATCCCTATCCAGGAGGGATATGTTTATACAGTTTCATTTAAGGCAAGCGCTACAAAAGACAAATTAGCATATATAGATTTTGGAACTGTCATGAATGGGCCTGCACCTTATGGTGATAGCGATGTTCCTGAGGGCGATTCATCCATCATTAAGATCGGTACAACAGAAAAAGAATATACCTATACATTTACCAACTGGATCGGCGCACCAACAATGAATATAGCAATCCTGCTTGGTGCATTTCAAGCAGAGCATGATTATGCAGGAAATCTAATTGAAGATTATGTTCCAGGTTATGAGATGGAGCATCTTTGGAACGGGGTTGTGCATTTCAGTGATTTCCAAATTGTCTCCCATGGATTGAACCCCGAGTTTGAAGAACCAATCCCATGGATTCCAGAACCAACTACAGAAGAAAAAGATTCCAGTAAATATGAAACATCAGAAATAACATCAGCAGTAGAAGAGACAACTGGAGTAACAGAAGAAAAAGATTCCAGCAAATATGAAACGTTCGAAGTCTCATCAGCAGTAGAAGAGACAACTGAAGTAACAGAAATAACGACAGCCTCTCAGACGGATAAATCAGTGATAACAGGGTATTCATGGAGTAGTTTTTCTGTGCGTGATGATCTTCATGGGTTACCGGTTACCGAGTGGGAACAGTCCTTATTGGATTTGATTGCAGAAGCAAAAGCAGAAGGAAATGAAGAGGCAGATTCTTATCAGAGTTATACCGAAGGATATTTTACTGCAGCACCGACGGAGGCAGGGTTTAATTATTATGTCGTAAATTCCGGATGGGATGGAACGTACAATCCATACACGGGTGATCTGATGGGAGATAATCCTTTGGGAATGACTGTTCAGACAAGCAGCTTACCAATTGAAAAATGTCATAAGTACACGATTTCCTTTAATATTAAGAGTACGCTTGAGGGTACGAAAACAGTCTGGGATGAAAATGGTTATCCGGTAAAGGACAAAAATGGAAATGATGTAACAGAAAAAACCTATATTAAGCATGTTGGATTTAAAGCGTATGATCCGGTTTCGCAGGATAATCCGGCAGTAGATTTTGATGTGATTGACGGCGCGGATGCCGCAGGCATAATTGAACTGGACTCCAGAAAAGCTGATGGAGTTAATGTGACTGCAACGATTACGATTCCGTCTACTTATGACAGCGGGTCTTTAGCAGTGATGTTTGCATTGGGCGCCCGCTTGGTATCATATCCGGATGAAATCGATATGAGAGGAAATATTACGGTATCCAATTTTCAAGTGAAAGAAGCAGGAATTGTAGATGATGAAAATCAAGAAACCAATTCCGGATGGCATAGCTATTTTGGATACAATGAAGGATGGTATGAAGGCGCAGCAGGATCATTAATAGACAACACCGAGACCGGTTGGGCAGCAAATCTCGAAGCAATCGGCTGGGGAGGAATCTGGGGAGGCCAGGTTTCCAAAAAAATTGACATCAGAAAAGGCAATCAATATACATTACGTTTTCGGATGATATCAACGAATATTAACAAATTTGTATATATAAAAATAGATAATGAAAACAGCGATGTCTTTTGTGACTGGGTACATCTTTTGGCTGGAGAGGAAAAACAATATGAAGTCACGTTTACGGCGCAATCGGATGCAACAAGAATAAGATTTGGAATAGGAGGGGATTTTGGAGACAGAGCCGGTACAGGTACAGACATGGATGCTGAATACCGGTATGGACTGCTGGGTGCTCATTATCAGGAAATATTGGCAAACGATGGAAATGGGGATCCTACGGCTGAAACACTTATTATCTGCACTGATTTTTCACTTCAGGAGGAAGAAAATACAGCAGAAAATATTACGACCTCTTCAGAAAGTACTACGGTGCCTAAAAATACGACCCCGTACATACCTTCCCCGCAGAGAACGACTTCTCCGGACAGCGCAACTTCTCCGGACAGCACAACTTCTCCAAAAGAGATTGTGAAACCGGAAAAAGCAGGCAAGGTCAAATTTGTGGCCGCAGCAAAGAAGAAATCAGCTAAGAAACTCAAAGTCAGACTCAAAAAAGTCAAGAATGCAAAAAAATACGAGATTCAGATTTCTACAACAAAAACATTCAGGAAAATTTTAGTAAGTAAGAAAGTAAAGAAAGTTAACATTACTGTGATTTCTAAAAAACTAAAAGGAAAAAGAAAATTATACATCAGAGTTCGCGCCTATATCGTAAAGAATGGAAAAACTTATAAAGGAAACTGGTCTGGCATAAAGAAAATAAAAATAAAATAATAATTCAGAAAAACTTCCAAATCCCTCATCAAAAAGATGGGGGATTTTTCTTTGAAAAGGGCAGGGTATTTGTTATAATAAATAACGGAAAATTTTTACCGGAAGGGAAATCAATATGAGCAATCCGATTATCGAATTAAAAAATATTACGAAAACCTTTGATGACCAGCAGGTATTAAAGGGCATTGATTTAAATATTCACAAGAAAGAGTTTTTGACGCTGTTAGGGCCGAGTGGATGTGGAAAGACCACCATTTTAAGGATTATCAGTGGATTTGAAGAACCTGATAGCGGGAAGGTGATTTTTGAGGGAAAAGATATTGCCAATGTGCCGCCTTACAAAAGAGAGGTCAATACGATTTTCCAGCGATATGCGCTGTTTCCTTTTTTGAATGTGTTTGACAATGTGGCGTTCGGCTTAAACCTAAAAAAGGAAGATAAAAAAGTCATTGAAAAAAAGGTGAAAGCGATGCTGAAACTGGTGGGACTGAAAGGCTTTGAAAAAAGAGACGTCTCTCTCCTCTCCGGAGGACAGCAGCAGCGCGTTGCGATTGCGAGGGCTTTGGTCAATGAGCCAAAGGTACTGCTGTTAGACGAACCGTTAAGCGCCCTGGATGCAAAACTCCGAAAAGAGATGCAGGGGGAACTTAAAAAAATCCAAAAAGAAGTTGGCATTACGTTTATTTTTGTGACACATGATCAGGAAGAAGCGCTTTCCATGTCCGACACGATTGTTGTAATCAACGAGGGTGTCATTCAGCAGATTGGCACGCCGATGGATATTTACAATGAACCGCAGAACCGCTTTGTGGCAAATTTTATCGGGGAATCCAATATAATCTCCGGGAATATGCTCAAGGACTGCCTCGTAAAATTTGATGACACGGAGTGGGAGTGTGTCGATAAGGGATTTAAAGAAAATGAAGAAATCGATGTCGTGCTCCGGCCGGAAGATATGCATGTGGTAAAACCGGAAGAAGGAAAAGTTTCCGGGCCGATTATTTCTAAAGTATTTATGGGAGTGCACTATGAATATTTAGTAAAGACAAACTACCGAAATTATAAAGTGCATACGACGGAAAACATTCCCATGGGAAAAGAAGTCGGTCTGACGATTGACCCATACGATATTCAGGTCATGCATGTCAGCCCTGCAAATTAGAAAGATCATCGGAAAATTAGCACAAAATTGGAAATCATATATTGGGGAGGAACCCATGAAACATTATAGAGGACTGGCGAAACCGTATGTGCTGTGGTCTTTTTTACTGATTATACTGCCGCTGCTTATGGTCATGCTTTATTCAGTTACCACAGAGGGAAATTCGCTTTTAACAATCCATTTTACTTTGGAAAATTTTAAAAAAATTTCAGACCCGATTTATTTGAACGTGTTTTCGAAATCCCTGCAGATCGGACTGCTTACTACGGGGATTTGTCTGATGCTGGCGTATCCCCTGGCATTTCTGATTTCAAAATTTGACGACGCGTCACAGGATTTACTGATTTTATTTGTGACGATTCCAATGTGGATTAATACACTGCTTCGAACGTACGCGTGGATCAGCCTGCTCTCTGACAATGGAATTGTCAATGCTCTGCTGCAGGCAGTCGGACTCAACCGTCAGACCATGATGTATACCAATTTTTCTGTCATTATGGGATTAGTCTGCGATCTGCTTCCATTTATGGTGATTCCTATTCATACTTCACTTTCAAAAATGGATTACTCTCTGGTAGAAGCGGCGGCAGATCTGGGCGCAAACCGGTTTCGGACTTTTACCAAAGTCATTTTAAAACTATCCATGCCGGGTGTTGTCAATGGCGTCACTCTGGTATTTTTGTTTTCCATTTCCGCTTTTGTCGTTCCGGTTCTATTAGGCGGACATCAGTATGTTCTGATTGGAAACCTCATAGAAAATCAGTTTATCTCCGTAGGAGATTGGAATTTTGGCAGCGCCATTTCCGTCATTTTGGCAATTGTCATTTTGATTTTCATGGGAGTTATGAAAAAAATGGATCCGGATGATAATGGAGGTGCCGGATGAAAAAGAAAATATCCATTGGACCAAAATTATATATTGTACTTTGTTTTATATTTTTGTATCTGCCCATCGCAGTGACAATGTTTTTTTCGTTTAATTCATCAAAATCCCTGACAAAATTCACCGGATTTTCACTGCGCTGGTACCAGAAGCTTCTAACGGATCAAAACATTTTGTCGGCGGTCTATGTATCAATCAGCATTGCCATTATTTCGACAGCGGTTTCTACGGTCTTAGGCACGATGACTGCCATCGGATTGTCGCGCAGCAGGAAAGTATTAAAAGAATGGATCTTAAATGTAAACAATATGCCAATCATGAATCCGGATATTGTCACGGCAATCGGACTGATGATTTTGTTTACGTCCGCGCTGATGGAGCGCGGTTATATCACGATGCTGCTCGCGCATATTGCATTCTGCACCCCTTATGTCATTACCAGCGTTTACCCAAAGGTACGACGCATGGATCACAATCTTGCAAATGCAGCGATGGATTTGGGAGCCACGCCGTTTCAGGCATTGACCAAGGTCATTATGCCAATGTTAAAACCCGGAATTTATGCAGGAATGCTGCTTGCATTTACGATGTCATTGGATGATTTTGTCGTTTCCTATTTTGTTACGGGAAATGGCGTTTCCAACATCTCCATTTTGGTTTACAACATGACAAAACGGACTAACCCGACCATCAATGCATTGTCCACTCTATTGATTGTGGCCGTTGTGGGGATTCTTATTTTGGTCAATGTCGTGCCGAAAATTTCCAAAAAAAGACAGCGTATCAATGCAGAAATGGAGACTGCCGGAAAACATCGGTTAAAAAGAATCGGAACCGCCGGCGCCGGTGTGGTTGTCTGTTTTGTTGCGGTTTTCTGCATTGTCCGGTTTTCCTCAATTTCAGAAAAACCGGTTCTCCGCGTGTTTAATTCCGGAGAATATATTGAGACGGAACTGCTGACGAAATTTGAACGGGAGCATGACTGTAAAGTTGTGTATGAGACCTTTGATACCAACGAGTCCATGTATACAAAACTTCAAAGCGGCGCAGAATATGATATTATCGTCACATCTGATTATATGATAGAACGATTGATCGAAGAGCAGTTTCTGCAGGAAATCGACTGGAACCGGATAAAAAATAAAAATGCGGTAATACCGGAATTATTTGGGAAAAATTATGATCCAAAGAATCAATATGGCGTTCCGTATTACTGGGGTACGGTAGGTATTTTGTATGATAAGCGGATTGTGGACCAAAAAGATTTGGCGCAGGGCTGGGAGCTGCTTCGAAATGAAAAGTACAAAGGACAGATATACATGTATGATTCAGAGCGGGATTCGTTTATGGTGGCGTTGAAAGCCCTCGGATACTCCATGAATACGGAAAATAAATCTGAGCTGAACGCGGCGTACCGATGGCTGATTGACCAGAATGAACGGATGAATCCGGTTTATGTGGGCGATGACGTCATGGACAATATGATTTCCGGGAATAAGGCAATGGCGGTTGTATATTCTGGAGACGGCGCATATATTAGTTCTGAAAATGAAAACATGGACTTCTTCGTTCCGAATCAGGGAAGCAACGTCTGGGTAGACGCCATGGTGCTGACTAAATATTGTGACAACACAGAGCTCGCCTATGAATTTATGGATTTCTTTCTCAGGGAAGACGTATCCGTACAGAACACGGAATATATCGGCTATGACAGCGCCGTACAAAGTACGTATGAGTATTTTCGCGACGTTGAATACAAAGGAATCAGCGGATGCGCGCCGGATACCTCCAATCAGAACAATGAAGAATTTAGAAATCAGACAAAAGAAATGAAAGAATACAGTGCTGACTTATGGACTAAGGTGAAGTCAAAATGAATTACAAAAGATGTATTTTGGGAATAACAATCTCACTGACCGCAGTCATGACGATTTGTTTCTATTGGTGGCAGGAGTCCGTATTGAATGAAAAGCAATCGGCTGTCACAAAAGAGGAAAACAGCCAGAACCGATTTACGGCTTTTGAAACAATGAGGACAAATTGGGAAAATTATAGTTCTTTTGAATTAAGCGGGCAGGAGAATATTATCTTATATCAAAAAAATCGGGTGACTCTTCGATACCTCAAAATGGATGAAGAAAACATTTATCTGAAGATTGAAAATAATTATGGGAAGAGTCTTCTGTTTGAGAGCGATGGGACTGCCGTCAACGGCGTTATGCTCAATCTCACGATCTTAAAAAGAATTCCAAGCGGAAAAAGCGCGGAGATTGCAATTCATTGGAAGGAACAGACCGGTTTTGAAAGAGTCGATGAAATCATATTCAATATATTTTACAGTGAAGATGGAAATGGGTTTCCGCTGGATGTTTCTGATTTGATTTTTATGAAACGGAAATCATCAAAATCCATGATACAGCTTCCGGAGGAATATATTTATCATAAAAAGAATATCAAAATATTTTACTCAGGAATGAAATCAAGCGACGACTATAAGGCGGAAGCATCCATCATTGTGCAGAATCATTCGAAGAATATCATTAGTTACAGTATTTACGATGGAATGATTAACGGACGAAAGGCAGAATGGTATGGAGAAGGAATTGTCTTTCCACACTGCATTGCCAAAGGCTGGGTCGGTACAGATGATGCAAAGTTTGAAGAAATCAAAACGGCGGTCTTTGATGTCATTATCAATCAACCCCATACAGAAGAGCGGTTAAGCGGAACAAATACAAGTGAGATTCAGGTGGAGAAAGATGAATAAAGCATTTATAAAAGAATATTTTTCGATTCCAAATTTAATGGGATATTTTCGATTGGTTTTAGCGATTGTCTATATCGTACTGTTTTATAATTCCTTAAACGGAGGCGCATACTGGCCGGTGATATTAACCATTGCAGTTTCGGGGCTTACAGATTTTTTTGACGGGAAAATTGCAAGAAAATTTGACATGGTAACGGAATGGGGGAAAATACTGGACCCAATTGCAGACAAAATCAGTATTGCAGCAATTATTCTGAGTCTTTTCTGGAAATATTCCTTTATGCTCCCGATGATGATTTTGTATCTTGTCAAGGAAGGCTTTATGGGGATCATGGGTCTGATATGGGTAAAAAAAGGAAAGGCGGTTGAAGGAGCCAAGTGGTATGGAAAAGTCTGTACGTTTGGCACCTATGTGTTTATGCTGTTTATTTTACTGTTTCACCATACGCCGGAATGGATTGTAAACATCCTGATTCTGCTCAATATGATTTTGATGCTGTTTACGTTTATGATGTATATTATTTATTACGTGCGCGCATTTACGTCTGAGGGAAAAGGTAAAAAACAGTAATTTCAGAAGATATGAAACGTACGAGACAGCGCTCATAATCGGTTGGAAATTCCGAAAAGAAAGACCAATCAAAGGAATGGACTGTGCGCCTGTGTTCTTGGAGCAGTTCGGTGTGATTTTGCTGTTGCTGACTTGAAACAGTAAATTCTACTTTGTAAGATTAAATTCTACCGAAGATAAAAACTATGATAAAAAGATAGT
>CANQMA010000055.1 GCA_947624875.1 uncultured Lachnospiraceae bacterium | reverse complement strand
AATCAACGGTGGTGTTTGTAAGATTAAATTCAACGGAAAAATGAGTGAGGGGTAGAATTTAAATTTTCAAGATAATTCAGACTGGCAGTGGGATTTACACTGCCAATAAAATCTTGACAATTCAATTGTTTCGGTTTATACTGTTACAGTAAATACAGACTAGATACAAAGGAGCGAACCGCAAAGGTTCGCTCTTTTCTATGTTTTACCATGGCGGTAAGACCGGTAAAAAGGAGGGACAATGTCTAAAAAAACAGATTATGAAGAGAAGACAGAGGCGTTAATCCAACCGATTGTAGATGAAAAGGGATACGAATTGGTGGACGTCGAGTATGTAAAAGAAGGAAGTCAATACTATCTGCGATGCTACGTAGATAAAGAGGGCGGAATCACGATTGACGATCTGGAGGGAGTCAGTCGGATTTTAAGTGATAAACTTGACGAGGAAGACTTCATCAGTGAGGCTTACATATTGGAAGTGAGTTCACCAGGTCTGGGACGTCCTTTTAAGAAAGATAAGGACTTTGAGAGAAATATCGGAAAAGTCATAGAAATTCATCTGTACCGCGCAGTCTCGGGGCAAAAGCAGCTGACAGGACAGTTGACTGCCTATGACAAAAACAGAATTGTGATTCAGGATGAAAATGGCACAGAACAAACGATTGACAGGGCAGATACGGCATTGGTAAAAGAATATATTGAATTTTAGGAGGATACAGGAAAATGAATAACAAGGAAATCAATTTAATTGAAGCGTTAAATGTTTTGGAAAAAGAAAAAGATATCAGTAAAGAGTCATTATTTGAGGCAATTGAAAGTAATCTGATAGTAGCGTACAAAAATAATTTTAACAAAGCGGATAATGTATCCGTCAATATTGACCGCGAAACCGGAGAATTTCACATTTATTCCCAAAAGACGGTTGTGGACGAGGTAAAGGATCCGGTTACAGAGATTTCTTTAGAGGAAGCCAGAAAAATGAAGGGAAGCTATGAACTCGGAGATGTGGTGAATGTCGAAATCGAGTCAAAAGATTTCAGCCGTATTGCAACCCAGAGTGCAAAAAACGGAATTCTTCAGAAAATCCGCGAGGAAGAGCGGAAAAGCCTGTTTGAAAAATACAATGAAAAGAAAAATGATATTGTCACCGGAATTGTTCAGAGAATTTCCGGAAGAAATATCAGTATCAATCTTGGCAAGGTCGACACCGTTCTCGTGGAAAAGGAACAGGCACCGGGAGAATATTTCAGACCGACGGAAAGAATTAAATTATATATCACAGACGTTGTAGACAATGGAAAGGGACCGAGAATCACAGTTTCCAGAACACATCCGGGACTGGTAAAAAGACTTTTTGAGCAGGAAGTGGCGGAAATTCAGGATGGAACGGTAGAAATCAAGAGTATTGCCAGAGAGGCGGGTTCCAGAACCAAAATGGCAGTATTGTCTCACGATGAAGACGTGGACGCTGTCGGAGCCTGTGTCGGAATGAATGGTGCGAGAGTCAATGAAGTCGTCGATGAACTTCGGAATGAAAAAATCGATATTGTCAACTGGAGCGACAACCCGGCGATTTTAATTGAAAATGCGCTAAGCCCGTCAAAGGTTGTTGCCGTCCTGGCGGATCCGGATAACAAAGAAGCGCTGGTCGTTGTTCCTGATTTCCAGCTTTCTCTTGCGATTGGAAAGGAAGGACAAAATGCGAGACTTGCGGCAAAACTGACCGGGTTCAAAATCGATATCAAGAGTGAATCCCAGGCAAAACAGGAAGGGATTCAATATGTATTCAACGAGGAAGATTATTACGACGGCGAATACTATGATGACGAATACTACGATGATGAGTATTATGACGATGAATATTATGATGATGAGTATGATGCAGAATACGATGCAGAATACGACGCAGAATATGATGATGAAGAGGACTCATCTGAAGAATAAATAGGAGAGCGCTATGGGACAGGTGAAAAAAATTCCTGTGAGAACCTGTACAGGATGCAGAGAAGCAAAAAATAAAAAAGATTTAATCCGAATTGTTCGAAATAAAGAAGGAGAAGTTTTTGTCGATATGACGGGGAAACTCAACGGCAGAGGAGCGTATATCTGTCCTGACCCGGATTGTCTTCAAAAAGCCATAGAAAATCATGGGCTGGAAAGAACCTTAAAAATTTCGAAACTGGATGATGAAGTTCTTTCAAAGTTAAGAGAGCAGTTAGGAGTTCATCATGAATAAAGGATTTTCCATGGTGGGACTTGCCACGAGGGCAGGAAAGACCGTAGCGGGAGAGTTTTCCGTCGAAAAGGCGGTGAAACAGCAGAAGGCGAAACTCGTAATCGTTTCGCAGGAAGCCTCGGACAATACAAAAAAGCTTTTCAAAAACAAATGCAGTTATTACAAAATTCCATGCATTATCAGCGGAAGCCGCAGGGAACTGGGCGAGGCCACAGGAAAGAAAGAACGCATGTCCATAGCAGTACTGGACGAAGCATTCAGCAAATCAATCATTCAAATTTTTAATGGGCAATAAACGGAGGTAATTAGATGGCAAAAATGAGAGTACATGAATTAGCCAAAGAATTGGAAATAAAAAGTGCAGATATTATTACAACGCTGGTAGAAATCGGCGTAGAAGTAAAGGCGGCAAGTTCTATTGACGATGAGAAAATAGAATTCGTTAAAAAGAAGTTTGCGAAGAAAGAAACCTCAGATGATCAGGGGAAAGAGACTCCGAAAACGGAAAAAGCTGAGGGAGAAGAAAGTTCTTCAAAAGAAGATGAAAAAAAGGAAGAGCGGATTAAGCCAAGAGTTCTGATCACCAGTAAGGGAATTGTCAGAACCGGAGAGCATCGTTCCCACGGTGACGGAGAACGCAGAAAAAGACGACATGGAGAAGAACATCACCGTCGTCGTCGTTCCGGGGAACATCATGCAAAAGGAGAGAAAAAACCGGTTGAAACAGAGAGCAGGGAAACAGCCAGCGCTGATGTTTTAGAAACAAAAAATACAGTTGTGGCAAATGAAGTAACGAAAGAACCGGAAAAGCCAGCTGCCCCAACGGTAGAAACAAAACCTGCTGCAGAACCAAAAACCGCAGTGGAACCGGAAAGCGTTAAGCCTGAACAGCCAAAGAAAGCGGTCTCTGCAGAACCGCAAAAGACAACCATTGCGGCACCGGAGAAAAACAATCAGGATTCCCGCGACAGACGACCGGAGCGCAGTGGACAGCAGCAAAGGCCGGAACGCAGAAATAGCGGTGAAAGAACCCAGAACAGGGATAGCAGAAATAACGGTGACAGAACCCAGAACAGGGATAACAGAAATAACAGAAACAATAATTTCCGCGACAGAAATAACGACAGGAATAATCGCGGCGGAAACCGCAATGATAATCGTAATGGGCAAAGCAGGGATTTTAGGAACAGAAACGAACGGGGAAATGAAGCGGCTGCCGAGCCATTGCAGAACAAGGACCGTAAGGCAAGAGAAAACAAATTCCGTCAGGGAAAGAAAGATAACCAGAATCGGAATAATAAAAATTATGAGGATGGAAACGGCAAAAAGGGAAGAAACGGCAGAAGAGGCGACTTCTCGAAGCCGATTTTAGAAAAACCAAAGAAGAAAGAAGAAAAGAAGGAAGAGATTAAGATTATTCAGGTGCCGGAAAGCATTACAATCGGCGAATTGGCTGAGCGGATGAAAATGACGGCGTCCACGATTATCAAAAAATTATTCCTTGAGGGTAAAATGGTTACCGTAAACACAGAAATCGATTTTGACAGTGCGGAAGAAATCGCAATGGGCTATGAGATTATGTGTGAAAAGGAAGAAAAAGTAGATATTATTGAAGAACTCTTAAGAGAAGACGCAGAGGACGAGAGCCTGATGGTCAAAAGACCTCCGGTAGTCTGCGTGATGGGTCATGTAGACCATGGTAAAACATCATTGCTTGATGCAATCCGTGAAACCAATGTGATTTCCGGTGAGGCGGGTGGAATCACCCAGCATATCGGTGCGTCTGTTGTCAAGATTAATGGCAGAACAATCACGTTTTTGGATACGCCGGGACACGAGGCATTTACTTCTATGCGTATGCGTGGCGCGCAGTCTACCGATATTGCAATCTTAGTTGTTGCGGCAGACGACGGCGTTATGCCACAGACCGTAGAAGCCATCAATCACGCAAAGGCTGCAGATATTGAAATTATCGTTGCAATCAACAAGATTGATAAGCCGGGAGCAAACATCGACCGCGTGAAACAGGGGCTTGCAGAATATGGGCTTTTGGCTTCTGACTGGGGTGGAAATGTAGAAATGGTGCCGGTTTCCGCCCATACAAAGGAAGGGATTGACGACCTTCTGGAAATGGTTCTCCTTCAGGCAGATGTTTTGGAACTGAAGGCAAATCCAAACAGACAGGCAAGGGGAATTGTCATCGAGGCAAAACTCGATAAAGGAAAAGGACCGGTTGCCACGGTACTGGTACAGAAGGGAACATTAAAGATTGCATCCCATATCGCAGCAGGCGCAAACTTTGGTAAAGTGCGCGCAATGAGCGACGACAAGGGAAATCAGATTAAAGAGGCAGGACCGTCCACACCGGTTGAAATCTTAGGATTGAGCGGCGTTCCAAACGCAGGGGAGGTTTTTGTATCAACAGAAACATCTTCCGAGGCAAAAGACTTTGCCAATACCTTTGTGGAAGACAGCAAAGCAAAACTGATGGAAAGCAATAAATTCAGAATTTCGCTGGATGATTTAAATTCACAGATTGAAGCCGGAGAACTGAAAGAACTCAACATTATTATCAAGGCTGATGTACAGGGTTCTGTGGAAGCAGTGAAGCAGAGTCTGTTGAAACTTTCCAATGACGAGGTCGAAGTGAAAGTGATTCACGGCGGCGTAGGCGCTATCAACGAATCCGATGTGATTCTCGCTTCTGCATCCAATGCCATTATTATCGGTTTCAATGTCAAACCGGATAATCAGGCAGAGGAGACAGCCAAGAATGAAAATGTAGATCTGAGACTGTACAGCGTTATCTACAATGCGATTGATGATATTGAAAGAGCCATGAAGGGAATGCTCGAGCCAGTCTATGAAGAAAAGGTGATCGGCCATGCGGAAATCCGTCAGATATTCAAGGCGTCCGGCGTCGGCAATATTGCCGGTTCCTATGTCTTAGACGGAACGATTCAGAGAGGCTGCAAGGCGAGAATTTCAAGAGACGGCGAACAGATTTTTGAAGGAAATCTGGCATCCCTCAAGAGATTTAAGGATGACGTCAAGGAAGTCAGAACAGGTTACGAATGCGGTCTTGTTTTTGAATCATTTAATGATATTATGGAGGGCGACCAGGTAGAGGCCTATATGATGGTGGAAGTTCCACGATAAAACAGGCTGTTGCCGCCTTAAATGAAAAGGAGCATAAAATGAGAAAAAACAGTATTAAAAATACCCGGATCAACGGGGAAGTGCAGCGGGAACTCAGCAATATTATCCGCAGCTTGAAAGACCCAAGAATCGGGATTATGACGACCGTGACAGCAGCAGAAGTTGCGCCGGATTTGAAAACCTGCAAAGCGTTTATCAGTGTCTTAGGCGATGAGGAAGCAAAGGCGCAGACGCTTGAGGGGTTAAACAGCGCTAAGGGGTTTATCCGCAGAGAACTTGCACGGACAGTCAATTTGAGAAACACTCCGGAAATCAGATTTGTATTGGATGAATCGATTGAGTACGGAATGAAGATTTCAAAGTTAATCGATGAGGTAAATCACAATGAAAATCAATGAGGTTATAGGAAATGCAAAGACCATTGGGATTGCAGGACATATCCGGCCCGATGGAGACTGTATTGGCTCCTGCATGGCATTGTATAATTATTTAAAGGCAAACCGTTCAGATTTGAATGTCCGAGTCTTTTTGGAATATGTCCATCCAAAATTCGGGCTGGTTCCGAATGCGGAGTGTATTGAAACCGCGGGATATGACGGAACGATATTCGATTTATTTATTGCATTAGACACAGCGGCGCCGGACCGGCTGGGTCAGAATAAGGAATATTTTGTCAACGCAGAAAGAACCGTATGTATCGACCATCATAAAAGCAATGATGGATATGCAGACGCCAATTTTATTGTGGCAGAGGCGAGTTCCGCCAGTGAGGTTTTGTTTGATTTTCTGGAACCGGAATGCATAAACAGGGAAACTGCCATTCCGCTTTATATGGGAATTGCACACGATTCCGGGGTCTTCCGCTTTCAGAGTACGACGCCGAAAACTATGCGCATCGCTGCGGACATGATGGAATACGGTTTCAATTTTAACGAACTTCTGGAAGAAACGTTTTATAAAAAATCTTACAGTCAGTTTATGATTACCGCGCGGATTCAAAACGACGCGGTTCTGGCAATGGATGGAAAATGTATTTATGGATATTGTACAACGGAAATGATGGAGCAGTTTGGAGTGACAACCAATGATCTGGATGCGGTGGTAGCAACGCTGCGCAATGTAGACGGGGTCGAAGTGGCGATGTTTCTCTATCAGCTGGAACCGGACGTTTTCAAAGTCAGTCTGCGTTCAAAGCGGCAGACGGATGTCAGTGCAATCGCCATGAAATTCGGCGGCGGCGGACATGTGCGGGCAGCAGGTTTCGATATCCACGCGCCTTTGGAAGAGGCAATCAGTCAAGTGCTTACTGAGATAGAAAAAGCGCTCTAGAACAGAATAAAATCATGGGGAAAGAGGAAATGATTCACGGGGTAATCAATGTATACAAAGAGCCGGGCTTTACTTCGCATGATGTCGTTGCAAAGCTTCGCGGAATCTTAAAACAAAAGAAAATAGGGCATATGGGAACCTTAGACCCGAATGCGGTGGGCGTATTACCGGTATGCCTGGGTAAAGCGACCAAACTCTGCGATATCTTATCAGAAAAAGATAAAACCTATCATGCCACACTTTTACTTGGAGTGACGACAAATACACAGGATACGACGGGTGAGGTCATTCAAAGGGCAGAACAGGAAAAGATAGATGGCCTGAAGGAAGAACAGGTTTTTGAGACGGTAAAAAGTTTTATTGGAGATTACGAACAGATACCGCCGATGTTTTCAGCAATTAAAATTCAGGGGCGCAAGTTATATCAGCTTGCGAGACTTGGAAAAGAAATTGAGCGTGATCCAAGACATTGCAGGATTTTGGACATTACGGTCACGAAAGTAGACCTGCCGCGGGTAGATATGCATGTCACATGCTCCAAGGGTACATATATCCGAACGCTGTGCCATGATATTGGAGAAAAACTGGGGGTCGGCGGCGCAATGGAAAGCCTAGTCCGCACCAGGGTGGAACGCTTTAAAGTGGAAGAAAGCCTGACGCTTTCTCAAATAGAAGAGGCAAAAAAACTCGGCACGCTGGAAAACTATGTGATTCCGGTAGACGAAATGCTCAATCAGTATTCCAAGTGCATTGTCGCTGAACAGGCAGAGAAACTCGTATATAACGGAAATATTTTCACATCCGGAAATACTCTGCTCAAAATGAAACACGAGGACGGACAGATTGTCCGGGTCTACACGCAGGGCAGTGATTTTATCGGGCTGTATCAGTTTGAGGAAAACCGGCAGATTTATAAACCATTCAAGATGTTTTTATAAGGTTTGAATGGAAAGGAGGAATCCGCGGATGCAGTGTCTTTCATTCGATGGAAAATTAGAACTGAATAATACCATTGTAACCGTAGGAAAGTTTGACGGACTCCACAAGGGACATGAAAAACTGCTCGATATCATGAAAGAAAATGCAAATGGCAGACAAAAGGTGGTACTGACTTTTGAGAGGGAACCGAAAGCTTTTTTAAACGATCTGGGAAACAAAACGATTGTGACGGAACGGGAGAAAAAACTGCTGCTGGATGAGCAGGAGATTGATGTCTATATCAAAATGCCGCTGACAAAAGAATTTTTGGGATTGACGCCCAAACAGTTTATCAGACAGATCTTAGTGGACAGGATGGGCGCGACAACGATTGTCTGCGGAACCGATTTTCGGTTTGGCACAAAAGCAAGCGGCGACGTAGACTATTTAAGAAGTCATCAGAATCAATTTGGGTATACCTTAAAGGTGGTAGAAAAAGAGCAGTATCACAATGAAGATATCAGCAGCAGCGCCATCCGTGAAAAAATAACACAGGGAAAAATGGCTGAAGTATGCGAAATGCTGAACCATCCTTATTGCATTATCGGAACAGTAGAACAGGGAAAACATCTGGGAAGAACCATGGGGCTTCCCACTGCAAATATTATTCCTGAAAAAACAAAACTACTGCCGCCGTTTGGCGTTTACCGGACGATGGTCCTGATTGCAGGAAAACGATATCATGCAATCAGCAATATTGGCGTAAATCCCACAGTGGAACATGGGAGTCAGATTAAGGTCGAATCCCACATTCTCGATTATCAGGAATCAATTTATGGACAAGTCGTTCAGGTGTTATTTTATGAATTTATCAGACCGGAGCAGGACTTTGGCAGTGTAGAGGAACTGTCCGAACAGATTCGGAAGGATATTGCTCTCTGCAAAAAGCATTGGACATAAAAATGAATGGAGACGGCAGAAAACAGGCTTTCCAACAGAAGAAAAGAAATACTTTACTTTTTTGAAAGGCTATGTTAGTATGTTTAGGTATGTGAAACCGACACAAAGTGTCTGGCTGCTCCAGCCGATACCTTAGTGTCCGGGGATATTTAAAAATAAAGGAGGATGTAACAATGATTACAAAGGAAGTGAAAGCACAGTTAGCAGCAGAGTATGGCAAGACGCCTGCCGACACCGGTTCACCGGCTGTACAGGTAGCAATCTTAACATACAGAATTAAAGAGTTAACAGAGCATTTAAAAGAAAATCAGAAGGATCACCATTCCAGAAGAGGACTTCTGAAAATGGTAGGTAAGAGACGTGGTTTACTGGATTACATTAGAGAAAAAGATGTAAACGCGTACAGAGAGCTGATTGAAAAATTAGGCATTCGTAAATAAAAGGGGTTGTCGAAACTTCTTGAAAGAAAAAGCAACTATGGTCTTTGACCGCAGTTGTTTTTTTTGTTGTCAATGAAAACGATAAGAAAGTTTTTTGATGCGGCAAATCCTATCAGAGGGGATGTATAAGCGCTTGAAAATTCTGCTATCATTTGGAAAAAAATATAGAGTAAAGTTTTTGTCAGTTGAATAAAAATAAAAAATGAGAAAGGTCCTCTTATAGGTTATAATGGTTTC
>CANQMA010000054.1 GCA_947624875.1 uncultured Lachnospiraceae bacterium | reverse complement strand
GAAAGGGTAAATTCCGCTTATGTAAAACTAAATTCCACTGTAGGATGGGAGAGTGGAATTTAAAATTTTAATTTTGGCAGAGGGAGATTGATGTATTGCAAGATACGCAATCTCCTTTTTTGTGGTATAATGTCCGCGAAAGCAATAAGCCGTGGGGAGATGTCGTCAGCCAAAGCGGCTGCTTGCAGACGGCTTTGCCGGACGACACCGACATAGGGCGCAAGCCCGCGACCGAGAGAACACGAAGTGTTCGCGAGGTGCACACGGCTTTATAAAAAACGAGGAAAATGCGCAAGCCCGCGACCGAGAGAACACGAAGTGTTCGCGAGGTGCGCACGGCTTAAAAAAACGGAGGAAAAGCGATGGACAGACAGACATTTCAGACAATTATATTTGATTTAGACGGAACGCTGGTCAATTCCGCACAGGGTATTTTCAATTCAATTCTTTATGCCCTGAAGGAAATGGGTATCGAAAATGTGAAGCGGGAGAGCCTGTATCCGTTTATCGGGCCGCCGATGAAGGATTCTTTTATGGAATTTTTTCATTTTCCACAGGAAAAGGCATTGCAGGCGGTGGAGTTGTATCGGGCGCATTACCAGAAAAAGGGACTTTATGAAATCGAACTTTACGACGGTATGGAAGAAACGCTGAGAGCATTAAAAAACGCAGGGAAAACAATCCTGATGGGGACGTCAAAGCGCGAACTCTTTGCAAAAAAGATTGCGGAATATCTGAATATCAACGATTGTTTTGATTTGATTGCGGGTTCAAATTTTGAGGGAACGAGAGATAAAAAACGGGAGGTGCTCGAATATGCCCTCCATCAACTCGGCATTGAGGATTTTTCTAAAGTCTTAATGGTGGGCGACCGGAAATTTGACGTGCTCGGCGCGGGAGAATTGGGGATTGATACGCTGGGCGTTTTGTATGGCTTTGGCAGCCGGAACGAATTGGAAGCTGCCGGTGCAAAATGGATTGTGGAAACGCCAAAAGACATTGCAAAATTGATTTTGGAAAAATAGATTTCTGATAGTTTCTGCAGAAAAAGTATTGTATAATAAAAATACGGATAGAAATAAAATTCAGACCGGAAGACAGGAGGAGAAAAATGAAAGGGTTTACAAAGTTATTACTGTCGGGAATGGCTGCCGTTTTGGGAATTTTTGCGGCAGGCGGGATTTCCGTTGCGGCGGCAGGCAGTACAAATTACAAACTGATCTGGAGCGATGAGTTTAACGGGACTTCGCTTGACACGACGATTTGGAACTATGATATCGGAAATTCAGGATGGGGCAATAACGAATGGGAAAATTATACGGACAGCGAGGATAATGTTAAGGTGCAGGGCGGAAATCTGGTCATTACCGCGCGGGCAGAAAAAGATGAAACCGGGAAAGTTACACAATATACATCAGGACGGCTGAATACCAGTGGAAAGGCTTCTTTTAAGTTTGGAAAAATGGAGGCAAGAATTAAAGTGCCAAACGATACAGGACTCTGGCCGGCATTTTGGATGCTTGGACAAAACGAGCCAAAGGGATGGCCATATTGCGGAGAAATCGATATCTTAGAAACATGGAATTCCATCAATTTTGCGCAAGGCACGATTCATTGGGAAAATGAGATTAATAAGCCGAAAAGAGATACTTATCTGACCGGGTCTACGACTTTGGCTGATAAAGCGCAGTGGCATGTCTATGGATTGACGTGGACGCCGAAAGAGATTTCATTCAGTGTGGATGACACGATATATAAAACAATTGATATTCGCAGCGCCGATAAATCAGAACTGCGGGAAGACGAATATTATTTCTTATTAAACTGTGCCGTGGGAGGAAATCTTCCTTATGTGGGGCCGAACGAAGATTTTGAATCCGCACAGATGCTGGTCGATTATGTACGTGTCTATCAGCGGGAAAGCGATAACGGTTCCGCTACCTTTAAAACAAATTACAAAAATCAGGTTCCGTCCTATTTTGTTTATTTTAAAAATCTCGGAAAGACGATATCAACGAAGATTCTGCAAAGTGGTGAGACAATCGTGCTTCCGAAAGTAAAGAGAAAAAAATATAAATTCAGCGGATGGTATCTTGGAACTCAAAAAGTTACCGATGAAAAACGGATCAGCACAAATCTGACCATTCATACAAAGTGGAAAAAAATCAAACTGAACCGTCCGAAGATTACTTCCACAAAACAGCATTACAAAAAAGCACTATCCGTACGATATAAGGTCAAAGGAAAATTTGACGGTTTTCAGATTAAGGCGGGAAAGAAAAAGCGTACCACAGAATCAAAAACTATTACGATTTTAGGTTATAAATCCAAACATACTTATCAGGTGAAGGTGCGCGCGTACGCGATTGATTCCACCGGCAGAAAAATCTTTGGAAAATGGAGTAAATCGGTAAAGATAAAGGTAAAATAATGTTGGCATTCGTAGAAAAATCGGGTATAATTTAATTTGTTAAATTTAATATATGGAGGTACAGTATGTTAGTATCAGCAAAAGAAATGTTAGAAAAGGCAAAAGCAGGACATTATGCTGTCGGACAGTTTAATATCAACAATCTGGAGTGGACAAAATCCATTCTTCTGACAGCGCAGGAATTAAACAGCCCTGTTATTTTAGGTGTGTCTGAGGGCGCTGGAAAGTATATGACAGGATTTAAGACGGTAGCGGAAATGGTAAAGGCTATGGATGAATCATTGGGAATTACCGTTCCGGTAGCGCTTCATTTAGACCATGGTACATATGAAGGATGTTACGCCTGCATTAAAGCCGGATTTACATCCATTATGTTTGACGGTTCCCATTATCCGATTGAAGAAAATATTGCAAAGACACGGGAATTAGTCAATGTAGCGCATGCGCTTGGATTATCTATCGAGGCAGAAGTCGGTTCTATCGGTGGTGAAGAAGACGGCGTTATCGGAAGAGGCGAATGCGCTGATCCGGATGAATGTAAGGCAGTGGCAGACCTTGGCGTCGATATGCTTGCAGCAGGCATTGGAAATATCCATGGAAAATATCCGGATAACTGGGAAGGTTTAAGTTTTGATACATTAGACGCTATCCAGCAGAAAACCGGCGTTATGCCATTGGTACTTCACGGAGGAACAGGTATTCCGGAAGACATGATTAAGAAAGCCATTGATCTTGGCGTTTCTAAGATTAATGTCAATACAGAGTGCCAGCTTTCCTTTGCAGCTGCCACAAGAGAATATATCGAAGCAGGAAAAGATTTAGAAGGAAAGGGATTTGATCCAAGAAAACTTCTTGCACCGGGCGCTGAGGCAATCAAAGCTACCGTCAAAGAAAAAATGGAACTTTTTGGATCAATCAACAAAGCGTAATTAAAGAAGCATGAAGCGGGAAAGTAATCATATAGAAAATCAGATCAAACAGGAAAAAACAGAAAAGGAAGCCGATTCCTTTTCTGTTTCAGAGAAAAAAAGAGGTTTCAGATTGTCTGACCGCGCATATAATAAACTACGGTTCATTGCGCTGGCTGTTGCGGCCGGCGCATTGATTTATGCCTCATTTAACCTGACGACTTCCTATTTAAATTATAAAGAAGATGAACAGAAATATGCGGACATTGAAAATATGTTTGTACAGGATGTTCAGGTGGAACAGAGGGAAAACAATGGCGATATCAATTATTCCACAAAAAAACAGTGGGTGTGGGATTATGACGCCATGCTTCAATTTAATGATGAGGCAAAAGGCTATATTAAACTGGATGACACGAGGATTCAATATCCGATTGTAGAACACGCAGACAATGATTTTTATTTGTGGCGCGGTGTGGATAAAGTAAAAAACGGTTCCGGTTCTATTTTTGTCGATTATCGGACGGAGGGACTGGAAGGAAAGATGTGTGTGCTGTACGGACACAATATGCTCGACGGCTCCATGTTTAAGCAGCTCATGGATTATCGAAATGATTCTTTCTGCAAAAAACATGGGACATTTGATATTTATGTCGGGCATCATCATTATATTTACTATGTGTTCTCCGTTTTTTCCGGAAAAGATATTGATGAAAACATCTATCAATACGGATTCAAAGACGACGCAGATTTTCAAAACTGGATTGACCGCGTATATGCAAAGAGCCGCTATCAGTTTCCTGTGAAAAAACCGACGGTGACAGATAAGATTATTATGTGTTCTACCTGCGTGGATGATTATGGAAACCGCCAGCTCGTCTGTATGTACCGCGGGGAAGAAGTCGTGGACAGACAGTCCTGATTGCGAAAACTTAATTAAATTAAGTTTTTCCTTTAAAAAATTAGAATAATTAAGTTTTAGTATTGATTTCTTGAAATAAAAGTTGTAAGTTATATTTCGGACGAGGGAAACCTCACACCGCACATATTGAGATTAAGAACAAAGACGTTCTTCCGTAAACGGGAAGGATGTCTTTTTTTGTAAGGAAAACGGATGTCTTAAAAGAACCATCAATTTTCACTTTACAAAAGAGCGGTGAATGGTTTGTTTCTGATAGACATAAAATCTATTGGAAAGTAATTTTGAAAAATATGTAGAAAAGGAAGGTACAAAACATGGGAGTAAATGTCGAAAAAGTATTTGGTGAAAATGTCTTTGATGATGCAGTCATGAAAGTACGTCTGCCAAAGAGTGATTATGAAAGAGTGAAAACTTTAATGAGCGAGGGCGGCGTGATTGACGAACCGCTTGCAGATGTTGTGGCACAGGCAATGAAGGAATGGGCGTTAGAAAAAGGCGCAACTCATTTTACACATGTATTTCAGCCATATGTGATTTCTGTCGGAGCAGAAAAACATGATTCCTTTGTTTCATTTCCACAGGATGGCAAAGTTGAAAATACATTTACGGGAGAAAACCTGCTCCGCGGCGAGCCGGATGCATCTTCATTCCCATCCGGTGGACTGAGAGCAACCTGCAGCGCGAGAGGGTATACCGCATGGGATATTACTTCTCCGGTCTATGTAAAGGAAGACACGCTCTGTATTCCGACTGCATTTTGTTCTTACACGGGAGAATCCCTGGACACAAAAACACCGCTTTTAAAGGCAATGCATGCAGTATCAAAGCAGGGTGTAAGGCTGATGAAATTATTTGGTCTCGGCGATTCCAGAAGAATCTTTTCTTATGTGGGACCGGAGCAGGAATACTTTTTAGTGGAAAAAGAAAAATATGAACTTCGACCGGATCTGAAATTCGCCGGCAGAACCCTTTTTGGTGCAAAACCGCCAAAGGGACAGGAAATGGACGACCAGTACTTTGGTTCCATTAAGCCGAATGTCAAAGAATTTATGGATGATTTAAATGTACAGCTCTGGAAACTGGGGATTACAGCAAAGACACAGCACAATGAAGTGGCCCCGGGACAGCACGAAATCGCACCGGTATTTTCTATTTCCAATGTGGCGCTTGACAATAACCTTCTGCTCATGGATTTATTAAAGAAAACTGCCGACAAACATGGATTAGTTTGTCTGTTACATGAAAAACCTTTTGACGGAATCAACGGTTCCGGAAAACATAATAACTGGTCCCTGACGACCGATGATGGTATTAATCTGTTTAAGCCGGGCAAAAATCCTGAGAAAAATCAACTGTTTCAGCTGGTACTTGCCTGCACCATGGCCGCTGTGGATAAACATGCAGTGCTGTTAAGACTGGCAGCATCCAATACCGGAAACGACCATAGACTGGGCGCCAATGAAGCGCCTCCTGCAATCATCTCCATGTATTTAGGCGACCAGGTCGGAGATTTGATAGACCAGATTATCAAAAACGGAAAGGCAGAGAGCAGTCTTTCTTCCGGCGTTTTGGATTTTGGAATCAAAAAACTGCCGTCCCTTGAGAAAGACCCGACAGACCGAAACAGAACATCACCATTTGCCTTTACCGGAAACCGGTTTGAGTTCCGAATGGTTGCAGCTTCCAATACGATTGGCGATGTCAATACAGTATTGAATGCAATGATGGCAGAGCAGTTCTCTGACGCGGTGGACGCATTGGAGAATGCAGAAGATTTTGACAAAGCAGTACAGGAATATACGGCAAAACTCATGCGCGAACATCAGAGAATAGTCTTTAATGGAGACGGTTATTCCCATGAATGGGAAGAAGAGGCAGCGCGGAGAGGACTTCCAAACTGTAAGTCCATTGTAGACGCAATTCCGGTTCTTTTGGAAGATTCCACGGTAGAAATGTATGGTAAATTTGGTATTCTTTCCAGAGAAGAATTGGAAGCAAGAAAGGAAATATTGTTAGAACAGTATGCCGGCGTGAGAAATATTGAAGCGCGCACAATGATAAGCATGGCAAATACACTTTTGATTCCGGCAGCAGTAAAATATACGAAGAAACTGGCCGATACCGTCCTTGCTGTGAAAGATGCGGGAGTCGATGCTCCGGTTCAGAAAGAGCTGCTTGTTCAGGTTTCTGAAAAACTCGCGCAGATGAAGAGCGCAGTGGAAAAACTTTCTGTAACAACGGATGAAGCCGCATCAAAAGAGGATTCTTTTGCAATGGCAAACGCCTATAAAGATGATGTCATGGCAGCAATGGCAGACTTAAGAAAACCTGCCGATGAATTGGAAGTGATCATGCCGAAATCAGAATGGCCAATTCCTACTTACGGCGATTTGCTGTTTGATGCATAATTAAAAAATAAGAATATCCTTATTTTCTACACTCCTCTGAGCAGACCATTTTGTCTGCTTAGAGGAGAATTTTTGTATCAAAACAAAAAATTCGAAGCGCGCATAGCAAAAAGATTCGGAGCGGCTTGCATAATTATAATGAATTGGATACAATAAACTTACTTCTATATAGATGAGCAATCACCCTTCTTTATAGAAGCGGGTCACAAGCTGATATCACAATAAGAAGCGGAAATGGGAATTATTATGGAAATAATATTAGAAATTATCTTATTACTTGTTGGATTTGTCCTCTTAGTGAAAGGGGCGGATTTTTTTGTTGAAGGAAGTTCGAACGTGGCAAAAAAACTGCGCGTTCCAACGATTGTAATCGGGCTGACGATTGTAGCAATCGGGACTTCCCTGCCGGAACTGGCAGTCAGCAGTCTGGCATCTTTTCAAAATTCAAATGCGCTTGCTTACAGTAATGTCGTCGGATCCAATTTTTTTAATCTTTTGGCAGTGCTTGGCGTTTCGGCGCTGATTCGTGTGGTGCCTGTTAAAAAATCAATCTTAAAGAGAGAGTTCCCATTTCTGTGTGTCGTGACGGCAATTCTTGTTTTTCTGTCCGGTGAACAGATTTGGTTTTCCGGAAAATTAAATATAACCGATATTTTTAATTTTCATAAATCGGAAAACATTAGTGGCGCAATCAATCGGCTGGACGGCGTGATACTTGTTCTTTTATTTATTGCTTTTCTGGTATGGACAGTGCAGTATGCATTAAGAGAGCGGCAGAGCATTGAAGAAAACAATGAGCAGAAACTCATGTCCAATGGAAAATGTGCGCTGTCGATTATTGGTGGTGCGGCTGCGATTATCGCGGGTGGAGAACTGGTCGTAGAGTGCGCCAAACGGCTTGCGCTTGCTGCGGGTATGACAGAAACGCTCGTGGGGCTTACCGTGGTGGCTTTGGGGACTTCCCTTCCGGAACTGGTCACTTCTGCGGTGGCAGCAAAAAAAGGCGAAGTCGATATTGCCATTGGCAATGTCGTTGGTTCCAATATCGCAAATATTTTACTGGTGCTTGGAATGTCCGCAGCGATTTCCCCGGTACGGGTTCTGACGATGTCCCTTGCAGATGCAGTAATCAGTCTGGCGACGACAGGAATCGTTTTTGTGATTGCAGGAACAAAAAGTTCTATTCGAAGGTCCGAGGGCGTATTGATGCTTCTTTTGTATGCCGGATATATGGCGTATATTCTTGCCAGACAATATCTGTAATGAAATTTGTGGTTTGAGATAGAATTCGAAACATGAGAAAAGGATGCCGGAGCATCCTCTTCTCAAAATATATTCTAATAATAAAAAGGGAGGGAATCGGTTTTACCCGATTCATTCTGTTCTGGATGAAAGAAAACAGAACAGATAAAAATTATGAAAAAACATAAACAAAAGATTATTCTGATGTTTATGTTCTTATCATAATAGGAAAACGTGAAGGAATAGTGTTTTTCTTGTAAAAGAAATATGAACAAAATGTAAAAGAAAGGAGGCGTGATGAAATAGAGGCTAAATCATCACGAAGAAAAAATGGCAGAAAAAAATCCAATTGTAACGATTGAAATGGAAAACGGTGATGTAATCAAGGCAGAACTTTATCCGGAAACAGCGCCGAATACGGTCAACAATTTTATCAGTCTGGTTCAGAGGGGCTTTTACGATGGCATTATTTTCCACAGAGTCATCCGTGGATTTATGATTCAAGGAGGCGACCCGCAGGGAATAGGAACAGGCGGACCGGGATATTCTATTAAGGGTGAATTTTCCGGGAATGGATTTCAGAATGATCTGGCGCATACGCCGGGAGTGCTGTCCATGGCGCGCAGCATGATGCCGGACTCCGCCGGTTCCCAGTTTTTTATCATGCACGAAACATCTCCACACCTGGACGGGCAGTATGCAGCTTTTGGAAAAGTAATAGAAGGCATGGATGCTGTCAATCGAATTGCCGAGACCGCGACGGATTTTCGCGACAAACCACTGGAGCCACAGGTCATGAAGAAAGTAACCGTAGAAACTTTCGGCGTGCAGTATCCGGAACCGGAAAAGTGCTAGAGCAATATGGAAAAATCAGAGTGGAAAAATTAAGATTGAATTTCTGAAAAATCGTGCTATGATGATTAAGAATAAAAATGTAAGGAGGAATCGTAATGGCTGAGAAGATTACAAAGGATATGATTATCGCAGATATTCTAAAAATAAACATGGGCTGTATTCCAATTTTATTAAATGAAGGAATGCATTGTATCGGATGCCCGGCATCCCAGGGAGAAACATTGGAGGAGGCCTGCATGGTACACGGTCTTGATGTGGAACCGCTGGTGGCCAAGTTAAATGAATTTGTGCAAAATGTAGAAGCAGATCAATAAAATATAAAAAAAGCACCCGCCTGAAGGCGGTGTGCGATAAAACAGTAAGGTATGTTTTTGTGGGGTAAAGTCGCATCATGCGACTTTACCCTTCTTTTTATTTTGAAATAGTGGCATTAAGGCTTTTTGGAACAGGCATGATTGACGCCAGAAATGCGGCGGCGAGTATATAAATAAGATTGCTCACAGGGAAACATAGCAGCAGTAGCAGCGCAACCGCCAGCGGTTT
>CANQMA010000053.1 GCA_947624875.1 uncultured Lachnospiraceae bacterium | reverse complement strand
TCAATGATTCTCTCGGCCTTATTATATTCAATGATCTCTGTCATTGTCGTATCATAATGGCCGTGAGCCTTCCATACTTTTTCCAGCGCGGTCTTTTCCCCGTCGGTCATGTTATCCCAATCATCAACACCCTTTAAGCCGACTTCAATCACCAGTTCATAGGTCAGTTCTTTTGCCTGCAAAGTTCCGTAAAATTCCTTGTTTTCCTCGTATCCCTTTGCTTTCAGGGACGCCGTAACCTGATTGCCTGTTGTGGAGATATCAAACCATGAGGAGACATCCTTTCCGGCATCTGCCGCGCCGCTGTCCCTGTCTTTGTATACCTGTTCCACTTTGGCGGATTTAATTTCCATACATTCTTCAATCCGGTCGGTCAGTTCAAACTGGTCGTAGCCGCCGTTAGGTCCTGCGGTCTGTGGGACAGCCTGTGATACACGGTAGATCCATTTTTCCATGACGTTACGGCAGTGGTTTTCTGTTACCCGCACTTCATCGGCATCGGAGACGGTCTTGACCGGTTTTGGATTAACCAAAACATACGTAGATGTTTCATCGGATACGACTGTTTCCCCGTCAACAATGGTCTTTGCTTGATTGCCGACTGTAAAGGTATGCGAAACCCTGTTAATGCCGTGATGGCTGTCCCACTTGCTTTCCAGCGCCTCCTTCCGGTCTTCTGAGAGGCTGTTCCAATTGTCTGTTCCATCGAGATGGACTTTGATAATCATGCGGTATGTATCGTGGCTGTAAAAGGCTGCCTTGGAAGGATCTTTGAGTTTTGCGCTGACTTTATTATTGGTTGTTGATATATTAAACCATGATGACACATCTTTATCGTCTGATGTTCCGCTCGTTCCGTAATAAACGTTTACGTTGTCGATGGCAAGACAGGGATCTATTTCATCGTAAAGTTCAAACGCACTGTAATAATGTTTCTCGGCAATATCTGTCGGAACTTCCTGTTCTACCTTATAGGTCCAGTGCTGGGCTGCATTTTTCACGTGGTTTATCGGCACGTTTTTTTCCTCTTGTGCTTCGCCTGCCACATAGTAGTCTGAATTATCGGATGCCGTTTTTGCAGGGTTCGGAATATGAAACCGCATCATGTTCTGTCCGGTTCCGATATATTGTACAACGCCTGTCGGTGGAATTTCCTTGCCCTCTCCATTTTTGACCACACGGCCGAAAGTATACTCAAATCCGTTACCGCTAAAAGTAAATCCCACTGCGCAGTCTGCGCCGCCGGACTCATTGGTCATCTCCGGATAATAATAGATGGTCCGCCCGTCACTGTCATTTTTCCATGACAGTTTTGTGCTTTCATCCGTAAACTCGTGCTCGACATCATTCGCATCGACCGCAATATACTGTCCTTCATCAATATCTGTCAGGGTAATGTTGGTATACAATGGTTTTTTTGTGTTTGTTCCCGCTTCGTAAAAATCATTTTTTACCCGTACTTCGGACACTCCGACAAATGCCGTCGCGGACAGTCCCGGTCCCATGGCAACATAAGCGTCAATTTCTTTTGTGCTTCCATCCGCCAGATAAGCAGTTGCCGTTGTCTGGTTATTGTAAAGCGTGTAATCAAGCGTTCTTACGACATCCACATAGATATTTTCATAGACGCCGGTCGTGTCATTCTTCTGTCGGATCCGCAGGTTTGTCCATTTCACCTTGATTTTTCCGGATCCGTTTTTCTTCACATTGAACCACTTCCAGTCACTGTTCTCATCATAGATGCTGTTTCCCATTCCTGCGCCGGACAGTTCGTTTGGAAAACTTCCGCCTGTTCCCTGCTCAACGGTAAATGCCGTATCCCCGGTTGATTGAAGTTTGGAAGCATACAGGGCATTTACCACAAAGGCGTTATCCTTTTTTGTGTCAAAAGAACTGTGTTCGTGGTTATTTGCCGGATTGGCAGTCTTATCGTCTTTCTTTGCCCAATTGCTTCCAGCAATCTCCGTTGCGCCGGATAAACGAATCCGCGCCGCTTCCGTTACAACACTGTTCATGGTAATGGAAGTCAGTACCATCATTACAGCCATAATCATGGCTGTAATTTTTTTGAAAATAATGTTTTTCATATCTTATATCCTTTCGTTGTATTTAAATTCTTTTATTTACCTAAATTGGGGTGGATTTCTCATGTCCTCTGAATTCTTTCCTCTCATAAATTATTTCTATCGAATGAAAAATAAGCAGTAACTTTGCATTATGTAATTTTTAGTTATATAATGGAATCAATTTTGTAAGGGGAAATTTACGGGAGAGACAAATGAATATTCGGGATGAAGTATTAAAAGAATTGGAAAACCATAAAGGAGACTATATATCCGGCGGACAGCTTTCAAAAGAGCTGTCTGTCAGCCGCAACGCCGTATGGAAAGCGATAAACCGTTTAAAAAAAGACGGGTATGAGATTCAGGCAATCCCCAATCGGGGATACTGTCTGTCCCCTGATAACGATATCCTTTCCCCACAGAGCATTTCAAAATATTTAAAACATTCTATAAAAATTGAAGTTGTTTCTTCTGTTTCCTCAACAAACACCGTACTAAAAGAGAAAGCCGCCAAAGGAGCTCCTCATGGGACGGTGCTGGTTGCCAGAAAACAGACTTCCGGGCGCGGCAGAATGGGGAAAGAATTTTTCTCTCCCGTCAACACCGGATTATATTTCAGCATTTTATTGCGACCGGATTTTCCCGCGGCAGAATCCTTATTCCTGACGACCTCTGCCGCTGTTGCCGTCGCCAAAGCGATTGAAGATGTTTCCCGGCAGAAAGCCGGCATTAAATGGGTCAATGACGTCTATATTGAAAATAAAAAAGTTTGCGGAATATTGACGGAAGCAGCTTTTAATATTGAAACCAACTGCCTTGATTATGCAGTGGTTGGTATCGGCATTAATCTCTGCCCTCCACAAGAAGGAATGCCTGAGGAACTCCGTGATATTGCAACAACTGTCTTTCAGGATATGGAAACTTGCGCCGGCAAGAGCAGTGTTCTCATGGCACATATTTTAGATTATTTTTTTGATTATTATGATGATTTTCCAAATCAGTCCTATGTAGAGGAGTATATCAACCGTTCCATAGTTGTCGGCAAGAACATCCGGTTAATAGATGGGAATCAGAAAACAGATGCTCTTGCCCTTGAAATGGATAAGAAATGTCGACTAAAGGTCCGTCTTGATGACGGAACGGAAAAGTGGATTTGTGCCGGGGAAGTCAGTATAAAACTGGAAACCCCTTAAAAATCATATAAACAGAGAAATGTGTTGTGTTGTTCCGTTCTTTTCATACCCGTACATATTTTTCATACTCAACCCCTATACTACTATTCAATTTTGTGCTCTTGTTTTTGAACCGGAGCAATGGGTGAATCCTTTTTCTATTTGACAGTTCCGTTTGGGCCTGACACCCTGGGACTCTGATGTGCATATCATATCATTTCAGACTATCTCAAAAACCGCCCATGTTTTGATTTGTGATTTAACTGCATACAATTTTCTTTTTTGTTTTGCTATATTGATATTATTTTTTGTAAGAATATGAACTTTTTAATCATGGATTTTTAAACTGTCGCCAATGATATTTTCATGTTTTATCACTTTGTAAAGTACGGAACCAATGCCAAATCAAAGCGGCAACCCTAAATCATACTCCTTCCCCCTTTCTTTTTGTGGGGAACACTTTAGATTAGATTGTGAAAGCTCTTTTTCATGAGGAAGCCAATTTTGAAAAAGAGTCAATTCATGTTATGGATAAGGCAATAATTTCATACTGTTTTCCCCCCCCTTTCGTAATCTCAAACGGTAACAAAAATAATAGGACAGATGATATGTAATGTTTTACGCACTAAACATCACATATAATGGAACGAATACTGTTTTTTTATGATCGTTTCCGTTTGGTAATGCTGATATTATCACGTTTATAAGAGCCCGTCAACACTTTTTGATAAACATCACATAAAAAATTTATATTGATTTATGTAAACCTATTCTGTCTTGGTGATTCGCAGAATTCCCTTGAACGTCTAATCCGTTTTTGTTACCAAATCATAAAAACCCGCCAGCATCGCTGACGGGTCTTTTTTCCTATGAAAAATTCATCTTAATAATTTTCTGCATGAATTTCAAAATAACTCTGTGGGTGCGCGCATACCGGACATACTTCCGGAGCTTTCGTGCCGACAACAATATGTCCGCAGTTTCTGCATTCCCAAACTTTTACTTCGCTCTTTTCAAATACTTTTGCAGTCTCTACATTCTTTAAGAGAGCACGATATCTTTCTTCATGAGTTTTTTCGATTGCAGCAACTGCGCGGAATTTTTCTGCAAGGTCTTTAAAACCTTCTTCTTCTGCAGTCTTTGCAAAGTCCTCATACATATCTGTCCACTCGAAATTTTCACCTTCTGCGGCAGCAGTTAAGTTTGCAGCAGTATCTCCAATTCCTGCCAATTCCTTAAACCACATCTTTGCATGTTCTTTTTCATTATTTGCAGTCTGAAGGAAAATTGCTGAAATCTGCTCATAACCTTCTTTCTTTGCTACACTGGCAAAATATGTATATTTGTTTCTTGCCTGTGACTCTCCTGCGAAAGCTGCCTCTAAGTTCTTTTCTGTCTGTGTTCCTGCATATGGATTTTTGCTCATTTCTTCTCCTCCTATGATTTCTAAATGATCTCCTTCTGCTTTACAAAGCGGACACTGCGGCGTCTGTCCATCAGCAACCTCAAATTCATGTCCGCAAATCTTACATTTGTACTTCATGAATACCTCCTTTTCCATTGATTTTTCCTATTTTTAAATATTACTAAAATTAATTCAAAAAAGCAATATTTTCAAGATATTTTTTCTGCTATTTTACTCCTTTAAAATCAAACAAAGGGACAGGTTTTCCCGTCCCTTTGTTTGAAATCAACTCCTCTCATTTAATAGATAAATAACTGTGACCAATATTTTCTGCCATTCGGCGCTTTATAATATCCCACGCCAATCTTTTTATAATTTGCATTCAGGATATTGGCTCTATGCCCTGAACTGTTCATCCAGCCGTTCATCACTTCTTCCGGTGAATTCTGACCCCATGCAATATTTTCTCCGCATCCGCGGTAACTGATATTGTACTGGGAGAGAACCGTGCTGAAACTTGTTCCGTTTGGTCTAGTATGGGAAAAAGATGTCACTGTTTCCTTTGCCCTTGTCATCGCCGCATCTTTTAATGTATTATCGAGCGTCACTTTTCCAAGACCGGCCTTGGTACGCTGCTCATTCACCAGTTCAACAATCCGTGAAACATATTGATCTTCTTCGCTGCCGGAAGTAACAGTCGTCTGTTTTTCTATCTTTTGTGTTGTGGTTTCTTCTTTTTTTGAAGACTGTTTCGTAGTCTCTTCTTTTTTTGAAGACTGTTTCGTAGTCTCTTCTTTTTTTGAAGACTGTTTTGTAGTTTCTTCCTTTTTTTGAGACTGTGTCGTTGTTTCACTTTTGTTATTGGAATTCTTCTTCTGTGTTTTCTTAGCACATGTCTTTTTTGTGCATGCTTTTTTTGCACATGTCTTTTTTGCGCATGTTTTCTTGACAGTTTTTTTATTCTTTTTTCCTTTGTTCTTTTTTACACACGCCTTATTTTTACATTTCTTTGCACTTTGCTTCTTCGTACATGTTTTGACGCTCTTCTTTTTTGTCACTTTTTGTACTTTATTTTTTGTAGTTTCTGTTTGTCCCTGTACCAAAGATGTATTACAGTTATTTCCGCTGCATGAAGACTGACTTGTGCAAGGAAGCTTTATCATTACAGTTTTTGCATCAACAAACTCTGCAGCGCCCGCTATCATCAACGCTGTCATGAACACTGCCAGCATCTTTGAAAATTTATTCATATTAAAATCCTCCTAAACTCTTTCACTTTTTTAATATTCCCGCGCGAGGTTGTAACACTTTTGAAATATTTTTTGTTACAACTAGATACTAACATAGAAGTTTACATAAAACTACAAGTAAAATTTGGCAATAAAAGGATTTTTTTCAAAAAAAGAAGTACTCTGTTAAGAATACTTCTTCCCTGAAATGAATTCATTTTCTTCTAATAAAAAATCTATTACATTGATTTGCCTAATTCCATCTTCATTCATTGACATCTCATCCATCGTAATAATATACTTTGGATAATTGTCGCTTACTTTTTTTAATGGAGTAATTTCTCTCTGAAACGTATTCGGGTCAAGAACACTTGCTGATACTTGATAATAGACTTTTTCATCTCCCGACTCTGCAACAAAATCAATTTCCAAATTGTTTACTTTACCAATGCTGACACGGTACCCTCTCCTAAGCAGTTCCAAATATACAATATTTTCCAAAATGTGTCCGATATCAGAGTTTCTGTCCCCCAGCAATAATCGTCTCAGTCCCACATCCACAAGATAATATTTTTCCATCGACTTTAAATACTGCTTCCCCTTGATATCATATCGACCGGCCCGATAGAGAATGAAAGATTCCATTAATGCATTGATGTATTTTTCCATCGTGGCAGATGTAGTTTTCCGCCCATATGAAGTCAGACTATCAGCAATTTTTTTAGAAGATACGATATTTCCAATATTGTCAAACAGAAACCGAATCACACTCTCCAATAATGTAACATCCTGAAATTTCCTTCGGTCGACAATATCCTTCAATAATACTGTATTATAAATACCCGATAAATAATCTTTCTCGATATCCTCATTTTCAATAAATGCTGTGTACGGAAATCCTCCTTTTTTTAAATAGGAATTCCATGCATCACGCTTATCACCGCCTACAAGTTCAAAATATTCAGCAAATGACAGCGGCAGCATTTTGATTTCTATATATCTGCCTGATAATAATGTTGCGAGTTCCCCGGAAAGCATATATGCATTGGAGCCGGTCATATAAACATCTATATTTTCGTTAATAAATAGAGAATCTACTGCTTTTTGGAAATCCGGAACCATTTGTATTTCATCAAGAAACACATAGGTCTTTTTCCCTGCCGCCAGGCGTTCCATCACATAATGATACAGCGCATGATACTCCAACAGGGGTTCATTCTCTAACTTTTCAAAATTTAAAGAAATAATCTGTCCGCCAGACACCCCTTGTTCCTTGAGATAATCCTGAAACTGTTCCAACAAGGTAGACTTCCCACATCTTCGCACTCCTGTGACTACTTTAATAATTTGTTTATCTTTTAATTGAATTAATTTTTCTAAATAGCCTTTTCGTTTTACCATATCACTTCACCTCAATATCAATCTAGCATATCGATGGCAGTAATTCAAGTTTTTATTTTGAAAAATAAAAAATATTGTTTTTGACATATTTTTTATTTTTTAAAATGAATTTATATTAAGGAGATTAATATTGATATTGAGAATTGCGAGACTTTATAACATTTTCTCCCATTTATATTTATTATACTTCAAAACAAGCCGCGCACTCCTTCAGCCTTTCAATGACTTTAATCTGCTGCGGGCAGGCACTTTCGCATTGTCCACAGGCAATACATGCGGATGCCAGACCTGCTCCCTCGGTACTCTTGTGATAGTCGTTCTTTCCTTCTTCCAAAAGGCCCCATACAAGCTGTTTATTTCTGGCAGAAAATACTTCCGGAATCGGAATTCCCATCGGACATCCTGCAGTACAATAATGACAGGCAGTACATGGAATGGATTTGATACCATTTAAGACCTCCTGGGCTTTGCGAATGGCAATCTGCTCCGAAGTATTCAGGGGTTTAAAATCTTTCATATAGGATAGATTGTCTTCCATCTGTTCTATATTGGACATGCCTGATAAAACTGTGATAATGCCCTCCAGCGAAGCCACATACCGAATCGCCCAAGATGCAAAGGATGCATCGGGATTTGCTTCCTTAAAAATCTTTTGTACATCTTCCGGTGGATTTGCCAACTGACCGCCTTTGACCGGTTCCATAACAACAATAGACTTACCATGTTTTCTTGCCACCTCGTAGCACCTGCGGGATGCCACATCCGGATTTTCCCAGTCAGCATAATTTAACTGTAACTGAACAAACTCTGCATCAGGATGTTCAGTCAGTATCTTGTCCAAGAGCTCCGGAGATGCATGAAAAGAAAATCCCCAATGTTTAATGAGTCCTTTCTCTTTCTGCTCCTTCACAAAATCCCAAATCCCATAGTCCTCATATTTTTTATAATTATCTTCCTGCAATGCGTGAAGCAGATAAAAGTCAAAATATCCGGCTCCGGTACGCTCCAGACTGGTATACAACTGCTGCTTTGCCTGCTTCGCATCAACGCCGCCCAGCCACGCATTCAATTTTGTTGCGAGATAAAAACTTTCCCGCGGATAACGCTCCACTAACGCCTCTTTTGCAGCCTTTTCTGAAGCGCCATCTGCTCCATATACATAGGCTGTATCAAAATAAGTAAGCCCTGCATCCATAAAAGCGTCGACCATCTGTTTTACCTGTTCAATGTCAATGGTTTCATCTTTTCTCTGAGGAAGTCTCATCAGACCAAACCCCAGTTTTGGTATTCCTTCTCCAAAATATTTTTCCATGCTGTCTCTCCTTTCCTACTTTAATTCTTCAATTATTTGACTGCCCAGACAGTCAATCCGGTCAAGCCGTTCCTCTCCAAGATATTTTTGAATGATTGCGCGCCCCTGTTCTATATTTGGAATCCGCGTCATTGTATTATGACAGTCAGAACCCAAAATCACATGCTCCAATTCTTTCAACAGTTTTATCTGGAATTTTCTATTTTTGCGCTTTCCTAGGAGAGGACCGGCATTGAGCTGAAAAATCATTGGAAGTTCCAACACCTGATTCCAAAGATCCTTCTCTGTCTGAAATGCATAGTAACGCTCCATATGCGCAATGATAATCTTTAAATTCTGTTTTTCCAGTAATCGAAGTAAATCATCCATCAATGTATGGTCCCACTGGCAAAACGGAAGTTCTAAAAGCATCCAGCGGCTATGGTCGATACATAATTCCGATAAAATATCCGCATGCCCAATGCCTGGAAAATAGCAGACTTCCGCGCCTAAATAAGTGTGAATATGCAGAAGATTTAACTCTCTCATCGTTTGAAGCGTCTGCGCATAACTGCTCTGCCGCCGCTTTATAAACTGTTCTATCCGGTCCCATTCCGCATAAAAATGAGGCGTAAATACAATATCTGTGATTCCCTGCCGGTTTTCCATGTTCAGCATCCGCGCTGTTTCTTCAATGTCTTTACTTCCGTCGTCAATTCCCGGCAGAATATGGCAGTGAAAATCTATCATATCTTTCACTCTCCTGTTCCTCTGTATGATCTTGTCTGCCTGTTATAGCCTTATTTTATCATCCGCGTGCATATCGGTCAATTTATTCCTTCCCGCTTTAACACCGTTTCCTTTTCATTTTTTCGGGTAACCTCTTTATCAAAAGGGGCTGTCGGGAAATAGATAGCTCCAGCCAGGGGGCGGCGTAACTCGATTGAGTTACGTCGCTCCCTGAAATTTT
>CANQMA010000052.1 GCA_947624875.1 uncultured Lachnospiraceae bacterium | reverse complement strand
TGAAATTAAAGCCAGTGCGCAAAGATACACTACTAAATTTTTCAATTTCTTACTCATAATACATCTTCCTTTCATGATTATATTTTTAAACCACCGATTAGTATATTGTAATTTTTTTAAATTGTCAAGAATTTAACAAAAAAAATAGGACATGATGTCAATAACTCCTATTTGACTGCAAGAATTACATGAGTGAACCCCAATTTTTTAAACACTCCTGTTTTCTCTACAATACTCCCGGATAGCCGTTTCATAAAGATTGTTTCCCTGACTGTCAATGACTACGATTGCCGGAAAGTTTTCTACTTTTAATTCCCGGATTGCCTCCGTTCCTAAATCATCATAGGCAATCACTTTACTTTCTTTAATGCATTTAGATAAAATTGCTCCCGCGCCGCCTACCGCTGCAAAATAAACAGCCTGATTTCTTACAATTGCATCTATGACTTCTTTGGAACGCCTGCCTTTTCCAATCATCCCTTTCAGTCCTAAGTCCAATAAGTCCGGCGCATATTTATCCATTCTGCTTGCCGTAGTCGGTCCTGCAGAACCGATTATCCTGCCATCTCTCGCCGGAGAAGGTCCCATATAGTAAATAATATTATTTTCTAGTGACAGCGGAAGTTCCTTTCCTTCCTTGAGCGCTTCCGCCATACGCTTATGCGCCGCGTCTCTGGCGGTGTAAATTGTCCCGGTAATATAAACATAATCTCCGCTTCTCAATTCTTTTGCAACATTTTCGTCTAAAGGCGCGTTGATATTTTGATTCATCTGCTTTCCCTCTTTTTCTTTCTATCATTTTGCTGTTTCTACAACACTCTGCTGACATGACGGTTTACATGGCAACAGATATTGACTGCGACAGGCAGACCTGCGATATGCGTTGGATAGGTTTCCACATTCACTGCAAGCGCCGTCTGTGTTCCTCCAAGACCTCCCGGTCCGATTCCAAGACAGTTGATTTTCTCCAACAGTTCTTCTTCTAATTCTTTCACATATGGAATCGGTGAAGAAGAATCTGCCGGTCTTGCGAGCGCCTTCTTTGATAAATATGCACATTTTTCAAACGTACCTCCGATACCAACGCCAACAACCATTGGAGGGCAGGCGTTTGGTCCTGCATCTCTGACAGCAGAAAGTACTGCCTCTTTTACCCCTTCAATTCCATCTGCAGGCTTCAGCATAAAAATCTTACTCATATTTTCACTTCCAAACCCTTTTGGGGCCAGTGTAATCTTGATATTTTTCCCCGGCACAATGCTATAATGAATGACTGCCGGCGTATTATCTTTTGTATTTTCCCTGAGAATCGGATCATTGACGACAGATTTTCTTAAATATCCGTCTGTGTATCCCTGTCGGACCCCCTCGTTAACAGCGTCTTCAATAGGATCTCCTTCAATATGAACATCCTGCCCGATTTCCATAAACACCACTGCCATTCCGGTATCCTGACAAATTGGAATCATATCCTTTGCCGCAATATTCAGATTTTCATCGAGCTGTTCTAAAATCTGACATCCAAGCCGAGACTGCTCCTGTTTTTTTGCCTGATCAAAAACTTTCCGCATATCCTCTGACAAATAGTGATTTGCTTCAATACACATCTCCTTGATATTTTTTATAATTTCTGACGTATTGATACTTCTCATTTGGATTTCCTCCCCATTGAAAAGGCGACTTTACAAGCCGCCTATTTCTTTTTATTCTTCTTCCTTTTGCCCGGATTCTTCATCTGAGTCTGCCTGCATTTGCGCTGCTTCTGCTTCTTTTTTTGCCTCCTCGGCATCTGCCTGTGTTACACTCTCTTTTACCTTCGTAACTCCGGCTACCACAATATCATTGTCTGTTCCGGTATTCATCAATTTAACGCCAAGTGTCACCCTGCCAAGAACAGAAATATCATCCACATACATTCTGATGACAATTCCTTCATTCGTAATCATCATAATCTCGTTTCCATCATTGACCGCCTTAGCGGCGACTACCTCTCCCGTCTTATCGGAAATCTTGTAACATTTAACTCCTTTTCCTCCACGGTTCTGCACTTTAAACTCAGAAAATGGAGTTCTCTTACCCATACCATTTGCAGAAACAATTAAAACGCACTCGCCGTCTTTCTCAAACTGCATGGAAATGACCTCATCGTTGCTGCGCAGATCAATTCCCCGTACACCCATTGCGGAACGTCCGGTTTCACGCACATCTTTTTCACTGAATTTAATGGCATGACCATGCTTTGTCACCAATAATATATTATCCTGATTATCTGAAACATGAACCTCAATCAGTTCATCCCCTTCGCGGAGTGTAATCGCCTGAATACCGCTCTTTCGGATATTGACATAAGCGCACAGAGGCGTCTTTTTAATCGTTCCGTTTTTGGTTGCCATGATAAGATATTTATCTTCTTCAAATTCCTTTAATTCTACCATGGCGGAAACTTTTTCATCCGGCTGAAGCTGCAGCAGATTTACAATTGCCATACCTCTCGCCGTCCTTCCGGCTTCCGGAATCTCATACGCCTTTAATTTATAGATGCGTCCCGTATTTGTTAAGAACAAAATATAATCGTGGGTAGAAACCATAAACAAATCCCGCATAAAGTCATTGTTGATGGTCTGCATTCCCTTAATTCCTTTGCCGCCGCGGTTCTGCGCTTTAAAGTTGTCCACAGACATTCTCTTGATATATCCGAGATTTGTGATTGCAATGACAACATCTTCTTTTGGAATTAAATCTTCATCAGAAAGATTTCCTAAATCATATCCTATTTTTGTTCTCCGGTCATCGCCGTACTTGTCACGAATAACGAGAATTTCTTCCTTAATGACAGAAAGCAGTTTTTTCTCATCTGCAAGAATTGCCTTAAAATAATCAATTTTCTTCATGAGTTCGGCATATTCATTTTCAAGGTCTTCTCTTGCCAATCCAGTCAGCTGGCGAAGTCTCATATCGACAATCGCCTGTGCCTGCGCGTCAGACAGTCCAAATCTTTGGATTAAACTGTTTTTTGCATCCTGTGTCGTATGTGAAGCGCGAACCAGATGAATGACTTCATCGATATTGTCAAGCGCAATCAGCAGTCCTTTTATGATATGCGCGCGCTCTTCCGCTTTATTCAGTTCAAACTTTGTTCTTCTGGTGACAACATCTTTTTGATGATTCAGATATTCTGAAAGCATCTGATACAGATTCAGCACTTTCGGCTCGCCATTTACCAGAGCAAGCATAATCACACCAAAAGAATCCTGAAGCTGCGTATGTTTATAAAGCTGATTTAATAAAACATTGGCATTGGCGTCCCTTCGGACTTCAATGACAACGCGGGTTCCATCCTGATCGGATTCATCGCGCAGGTCGGTAATTCCGTCAATTTTTTTCTCTTTGTGGAGCGCAGCGATTTTTTCTACCAGTTTTGCCTTGTTTACCATATATGGCAGCTCTGTAATGACAATCTGTGTCTTTCCATTGTCCATCGTCTCAATTTCAGAAACTGCACGGGTTACAATTTTTCCACGTCCGGTGCGGTATGCTTCCTCGATTCCCTGATGTCCAAGAATAACTCCGCCCGTAGGATAATCCGGTCCCTTAATAATTTCCATCAATTCTTCTATGGATGTATCTCTGTCTTCTTCGACACGATTATCAATAATCTTCACAACGCCGTCGATCGTTTCTTTTAAATTGTGTGGCGGAATATTTGTCGCCATGCCAACTGCAATACCGCTCGTACCATTTACCAAAAGATTTGGAAATCTTGCAGGAAGTACCGTCGGTTCTTTTTCTGTTTCATCAAAGTTTGGCGTAAATTCCACGGTATCTTTATTGATATCAGCAACCATTTCCATCGAAATCTTACTGAGTCTTGCTTCCGTATAACGCATGGCAGCGGCGCCGTCACCGTCTTCAGAACCAAAATTTCCATGACCGTCGATCAGCGGCGCGCGCATATTCCATTCCTGCGCCATGTTGACCAATGCTCCGTAAATCGAACTATCTCCATGCGGATGGAATTTACCCATCGTATCGCCGACGATACGGGCACACTTACGGTGTGGTTTATCCGGACCGTTATTCAGTTCTACCATAGAATACAGAACCCTTCTCTGTACCGGCTTCAACCCGTCCCGTACATCCGGCAGCGCGCGGGATGCAATAACGCTCATAGCATAATCTATATAAGAGGTTTCCATGGTTTCTTTTAAGTCGGCATCGGTAATTCTATCAAAAATATTATCTTCCATTCGTTTCCTCCTATATATCTAAATTCTGAACAAACTTTGCATTCTTTTCAATAAATTCTCTTCTCGGTTCCACTTCGTCGCCCATTAATGTTGTAAATGTCGCATCAATTTCGGAAATCGTATCTTCATTGATCTGCACTTTTTTCAAAATTCTCGTTTTTGGATCCATCGTCGTTTCCCAAAGCTGGGAAGCATCCATCTCCCCAAGTCCTTTATAACGCTGAATTTTATTCTGATTATCTCTGCCGATTTCAGATAAAATCTGATTTAATTCATCATCATTGTAGGCGTAATAATTTTTCTTATTTCTCGTAATCTGATAAAGCGGCGGCATCGCGAGATATACGTGACCCTGCTTGATCAGCTCCGGCATAAACCGATAGAAAAAGGTCAGCATTAAAGTATCAATATGCGCGCCGTCGACGTCCGCATCCGTCATGATAATAATTTTGTCATAGCGGAGTTTTTCAATATCAAAATCATCATGGATGCCGGTACCAAACGCTGTAATCATCGTTTTAATTTCCGCATTATCCATAATTTTATCAATTCTTGCTTTTTCCACATTTAAAATTTTTCCGCGTAATGGAAGAATTGCCTGTGTCGCACGGGTTCTCGCTTTTTTTGCAGAACCGCCGGCGGAATCTCCCTCCACGATAAAAATTTCGCACTTCTTCGGATCTTTATCGGAACAGTCTGCAAGTTTTCCCGGCAGCGCTGAAATAGACAAAGCTGTTTTTCTTGTAGCTTCTCTTGCTTTTCTCGCTGCATTTCTTGCTCTCTGAGCCAATACCGCTTTTTCACAGATGGATCTTGCAACTACCGGATTCTGCTCTAAATAATAAGTCAACTGTTCGCTCACAACACTGTCAACTGCTCCTCTGGCTTCGCTGTTTCCTAACTTTTGCTTTGTCTGTCCCTCAAACTGCGGGTCTTCAATTTTTACACTGATTACTGCAGTCAGACCTTCTCTGAAATCTTCGCCGGAGAGGTTTTCTTCTTTTTCCTTTAAAATTTTACTGCTTCTTGCATAATTATTAAATGTCTTGGTAATCGCTCTCTTAAAACCTTCTAACTGTGTACCGCCCTCCGGCGTATTGATGTTATTGACAAAGCTCAGTATATTTTCAGAGTAAGCGTCATTATGCTGCAGAGCTACTTCCACATAGACATTGTTGACTGTCCCTTCACAATAAATCACGTCATTATATAATTCCTGCTTTCCATGATTTAAGTAAGTAACAAATTCTTTAATACCACCTTCATAATGGAATGTCTTTTCCACTACGTCTTCTCTCACATCACGCAGGACAATCTTTAAATTTTTGGTAAGAAAAGCAGTTTCCCTCAAACGGGTTTCGAGTACGGAAAAATCATAAATATTCGTTTCAAAAATAGAATCATCCGGCATAAAAGTAACTTCTGTCCCGGTAAAATTTTCGTCACAGTCGCCGATTACTTTTAAATCTTCAATCACCTTTCCATATTCATACCGTTGAAAATGAATTTTTCCATCCCGATAAACTTTTACTTCAAGCCACTTTGATAATGCATTTACAACAGACGCACCAACACCGTGCAATCCACCGGATACTTTATATCCGCCACCGCCAAATTTTCCTCCGGCATGAAGTACAGTAAATACCACTTCAACCGCAGGCTTTCCGGTTTTTTCATTAATATCCGTTGGAATTCCCCTGCCGTCATCTTTTACGGTTATAGAATTATCCCGATTAATCTGAACATCAATGGTAGAACAAAATCCTGCCAGCGCCTCATCAACAGAATTGTCTACAATTTCATAAACAAGATGATGAAGACCTCTCGATGATGTCGTTCCAATATACATTCCCGGTCTCTTTCTGACTGCTTCCAGCCCCTCTAAAACCTGAATCTGATTTGCACCATATTCACTTGCTGCGTTTGCACTGTTACTCATACTTAGTAACTCCTTTCAGTTTAAACTGTCTTTTCTTCTACTTTTCCTTCTGTTACCTGGAAAATTTTATTAATATGAAATCTATTTTCTATAAATTCATCAAGTCCTGTACATGTAATCAAGGTCTGTATCTGATCGATACTATTAAGCAGATGATTTTGTCTTCCGGAATCCAGTTCAGACATGACATCATCTAACAAAAGTACCGGCATATCATGAATCATATTTTTTACCAGTTCAATTTCCGCTAATTTTAAGGAAAGCGCAACTGTTCTTTTTTGTCCCTGGCTTCCATAAATCCGGATATTCATATCCTGATTAAAAAATAAAAGATCATCCCGATGCGGCCCGACAGATGTTGTCTTATACCTGATGTCCTTCTCTCTGTTTTCTACAATTTTTTCGTAAAGACAATCTTCCTCACAATTTTTCTGATAATAAATTTCTATCTCTTCTTTTTCATTTGTCAGTTTGCGGTGAATCGGCTTCATAATTTCACCGATTGTTTGAATAAAAGTTTCTCTTCTTTTGATAATTTTTGAACCGTAATCCGCAAGCTGCCGATCCCAGATATCTAACGTCTCTCTTAAATCCTGTCTGAAAGATAAATCTTTGAGCAGCCTATTTCTCTGCATCAGAATTTTATTATAATTCATTAGATGATAAACATAGATTTTATCCAACTGGCAAAGTTCCATATCAATGAATTTTCTGCGTTCCGCAGGACCATTTTTAATAATATTCAAATCTTCCGGAGAAAAAAATATCACATTGAATATGCCAAACAATTCACTTGCCTTTTTAATTGGAATCCCATCAATGGCAATGCCTTTCGATTTATTTTTCCTCAAATGAATATCAATCCGATGTTCTCTTCCCTTCTTTTCGATCAATATTTTAATATGACCTTCTTCTTCATCCATTTTAATCAATTCCACATCTTTACTGCTTCTGTGAGATTTTGTTGTAGCACAGATATAAACTGCTTCTAAAATATTTGTTTTTCCCTGCGCATTATCGCCATATAAAATATTTGTTTTGGAATCAAACATTAAATCTAAGGAATTATAATTTCTAAAATTACTGACCTGTATTTTTTTTATTATCATTACCGAACTGTTACTGTTTTCCCTTCAAATTCAAATGTATCACCGGGATAAAGTTTTCTTCCTCTCCTGGTATCCATCTCTCCATTTACTTTTACAAGACCATCTTTAATAATAATTTTTGCATCCAGTCCGGAACCGACGAAACCTGCAAGTTTCATTGCCTGACCCAATTTTATAAACTTATCTTTAATCTTGATTTCCATCAATCCTTAAATCCTTTCTTTTATAAGAATTTACTGAACAACCGGAAGCACTACATAAATATAAGAATTTTCTTCGTCTCTTATAAAACAAGGCGCTTTTGGATTTGTAAAATAAAGGCTGACCTGCTCATTTTCCAATACCCTCAGAATATCAATAATAAACTTCGGATTAAAACTGATCATCATATCAGAGCCTTCTTTGGAAACAGGAATTACTTCGTTCATAGAACCAATAAACGTATTGATGGATAATTCCAGTTCGGTATCTTTCATTGTGAAAAATACCGGTTTTCTGTCTCCTTCTTTGATCAATAAAGTTGCACGATCGATACATTCCGTTAATTCTTTTTTATTAATATCAATTTTTGTTTTATAATCACTGCTGATCATCTTATCCGTATCAAAATAATTGGAGCTTTCAATCAATCTGGAAACGACTTTCGTATCTCCAAATTCAAAGAGGATATGATTCCCTGTAAAATAAATATTAACTTCATCTTCCATATCTCCGGTTAAAATCTTGCTGATTTCATTTAAAGATTTTCCCGGAACTAAAACCTTAAAGTTTCCATATTCTTCTTTTAACTGAATATTTCTGATTGCAATCCTAAATTCATCTAAAGCGACGACTTTTAATTGATCCCCTTTGACTTCAAACAATTCTCCTGTCAGCACTTTATTTTTGTTTGCTTCATTGATTGTAAACGCTGTCTGTTTAATAATTTCTCTCAAAGAATATTCAGAAATTGTTATTTTATCTTTTTTCACAATCGTTGGCAGATTTGAAAAATCATCTGCTGACTTTACAAGAATATTAAATTTTGCATTTTCACAAGTAATATTTGCTTTTGTTTCATCGTAAACTTCAAACACAACATCGCTGTCCGGAAGTTTTCTTACGATTTCAGAAAAAATCTTTGCATCAATAGCAATACTTCCTGCCTCAATAATTTCTCCTTTTACGCCGGTTTCAATTCCAAGTTCCATGTCGTTTGCCACAAACTGAATTTTTCCTTCTGTGGCGTCAATCAGAATACATTCTAAAATAGACATTGTTGTTTTGGAAGAAACAGCTTTCATTACAATGTTGATGCCGGATATTAAATCGGACTTTTGAAAAATTAATTTCATAAATAATCTCCTTTGTTTGTTATATTGATAATTTCTCAAAAAGAGAAAAGTTATAACGTATCAATAAATAAATAATTAGATAATCATAATATTAAGCGTTGTGAATATGATAAAAAAACGATTTCATACTGATGGTATATGGATCTTCATAAATAATAAGATGTTAATAAAAGGAAATTTCTTTATCAACAGCACGAAGTTTTTGTTAAGAAAAAAATGAGTCAAAAATTTTTAATGAAGTCCTTCTATTTTTTATTAACAGAGTATCAACAGTCTTATTCTCAGAAAAAAGATACTTATTCACAAAATGATTCACATTTTATTTTGGGTTTAATTTCTTTTTCAAAATTTCAATGGTATTTTTAATAGAATCATCCGTTTCCATATCTTTCTTAATTTTGTTGTATCCATAACTGATAGTCGCATGATTATCCTTTTTTAAGACGTCTGCAATTGCCTCGAGAGAATAATCAGTGTAAACCCTGCATAAATACATACATACCTGACGGGGAATCGTAAATTCCCTGCTCTTTTTGGAAGAACAGATATCTGAAACAGAAATCTGATAATGGTCTGCCACAATATCTATGATATTTTCGCAGGTTATTTTTTCTTCCTGATTCGGTGAAACCAAATCTTTTAAAACATCTTTTGCAAAATCAATTGAGATTTCTCTTCTTTCAATTTTGGAAAAAGAAATGACTCTGGTTAATGAGCCTTCCAATTCTCTAACATTGGAAGTAAAATGATTTGCAATGTATTGAAGAACGTTTTCATCCAAAGTATAACCGAGAACGGCAGCTTTATCTTTTAAAATAGCCATCCGTGTTTCATAATCCGGATTTTGAATATCAACTGTCAGACCTTGCGCAAATCTACTGATCAGACGTTCTTCGATGCCTTCCATATCCTTTGGTTTTTTATCAGAAGTAAATACAATCTGTTTATGTTTTAAAAATAGATCATTGTAGATATTAAAGATTTCTTCCTGAGTTCTTTCCTTATTAGATATGAATTGAATATCGTCGATTAATAAAACATCTACATTTCTATATTTTTGTCGAAATTCAATAATGTCTTCCTGCGGTGTTTTATGTTTTTTATTTCCCAAAAGGTCTACAACTTCGTTTGTAAAAGATTCACTGGTTGTGTATAATACTTTTGCACTGGGATTGTTCGATAAAATAAAATTTCCAATCGATTGGATTAAATGTGTTTTTCCGAGTCCGACGCCTCCGTAAATGAATAACGGATTATAAATTTCACCGGGAGACTCGGCAACTGCTAAAGAAGTCACTTGGGCAATATCATTATTGGATCCAACTACAAAAGTATCAAAAGTATATTTTTTATCGAGATTAGACTCCTGAATCCTTTGTTCCAGAGAAAGTTGTTCCATTGAAATAGAAGAAATATCGTTTGCATGATTTTCTGTTTCTTTGGAATCCTCCGGTAAAATAATCTGGAGTTCTACATCTTGATTTAGTGTTTCACTGATTGCAATCTTTAAAAAAGCTAAATACTTCTTTTTGATATATTGAAGACCTGTATTTCCACTTTCGCCCGGAAAGATTAAAACGACGTTATCGTTTTCAATAGATTTTAATTTTAACGGTAAAATCCACGTTTTGAATGATATGTCTGAGATACCGAACTCATTCTTAAAAAAATCAAGAATATCAGGCCATTTTTCATTTAAAACATCCAGCATAAAGTCCTCCTAAAAAATTGAAAATGCGCAAATGCACACACAACAATATCATACCTCAAAAACGGATAATTTTCAATACATATATTATAATAGGAAGAAATTCATTTTTTTCGACAGCTCTATAAAAAAATTATCGATGAAAGATAATCATAAATCAATTTACATAAAACTAAATAAAATATTTTTTATGATTTACATAAATTCGATAAAATACGACGAAAAATCAAAAAGTTATTAACAATAAAAAAATCAAAGTACCATTTTTAAAGAAAAAAACTGTTGAAATAAGAAAAATTATTAACATTTAGTTAACAATATGTGGATAAGTTTATGTAAAGCGTTCTTTACTATTATGTAAACTAAAATATATAAAATGATATGTTTTTTTCCTTTGATTTTCTAAATAGAAATGTTTTTCAGTAAATAGTCACTTGTAAAAGTAAAATCCACTTTGTAAGATTAAATTCCATCTTGTAGGATTAAATTCCACAAGGTGGAATT
>CANQMA010000051.1 GCA_947624875.1 uncultured Lachnospiraceae bacterium | reverse complement strand
AACAATCTTTCAGAAAATGAATTTGATATTTTAGAGTCCATACTGGTTCAGTTTTCAGAGAGTTTTGACTTAATGAGTTATGAAGAAAAGCGGAGAGCCCTGAGAGTTTTTATTGATAAAGTCACATGGGATGGCGAGAACGTACATATCTATTTATTCGGGGCAGACAGAAAAGAGAATGAAAAGGAAAGAAAGGGAGAAGAAGCCAAAGCGAGGGGATTGCAAATGAACTGTTAATGATGCTTCGCGGAGAAAAGAAGAGAAGCAAAGACGTCTATCTGGAAGAACCGATTGGAACGGATAAAGAAGGTAATACCATCAGTTTTATGGACGTTATTGAACATGATGAGATGGACATTTTAAGCAGAATGGAGCTGGAGGAAGATACAATCCGGGTCCGTTCTTACGTGGAAACCTGCCTGACGGGCAGGGAAAGGGAAATCATCAGAAAACGTTATGGACTGGATGGGAAAAAGCCCATGACGCAGATTAAAGTAGGAAAGGAATTGGGAATTTCCAGAAGCTATGTCAGCCGAATTGAAAAAAAGGCCTTAGAAAAGCTAAAAAAAGCCTTTGACAATTCATACAAAAAGTGATAAAAACCATAGAAGGGGACGTTGTAAATAGTATGAAACAGAGGGAAGAGTATGGTTAGCAAAATAAACTGTATGACCATTACCGGAATTGATGTAGTGCCGGTGGTGGTAGAGACAGATGTATGTAACGGCCTGCCATCATTTGATATGGTGGGTCTTTTAGCGTCTGACATTAAGGAGTCGAGAGAACGTGTCAGGACTGCAGTCAAAAATTCAGGGTATCTGATTCCCCCAAAACGGATTACCATTAATTTTTCACCGGGGAATATCAGAAAAAACGGTACGTATTTTGACGTTGCAGTCGCAGTGTCGATTCTCCATGCGTTGGGGATTGTCACCTGCGATTTGTCGGACAAGTTGTTTATTGGAGAATTGAGTCTGAATGGCGAACTTGTAAAAATCAACGGAGCGCTTCCTATGATTCTTCAGGCGGCTGAGATGGGCATGAAGCAGTGTTTCATTCCGGTGGAAAATCTGGGGGAATGCAGTTTTATTCAAAATATTGAAGTTCTGGGCGTTCGAAATCTCAATGAAATTGTCATGATTTTGTCCGGAGGACATATATATTCAGAGAAGGTTTCCTTACCAGATACAAAGCAGGGCTTTCTCGATGACTTTAAAAATGTCAGAGGTCAGGAACTGGCAAAAAAAGCAGCGGAGATTGCGGCGGCAGGGATGCACAATATGCTGATGGTCGGGCCGCCGGGAACGGGAAAGACGCTGATTGCAAAGACGATGCCGTCTATTATGCCGGATATGACCAGAGAGGAACAGATTGAAATATCCAAGATTCAAAGTATTGCGGGAGTTTTAGATGGCGGGCTGGCAGAGCACAGACCATTCCGAAGCCCGCATCATACCACCACAGTCGCGGCGATGATTGGCGGCGGAGTCAATCCAAAGCCCGGTGAGATTACGCTTGCAAGCGGCGGAATCCTGTATATGGACGAGTTCCCTGAATTTTCCAGAAGTGCAATGGAAACATTAAGGCAGCCTTTAGAGGAGGGACAAATACAGATTTCGAGAACAGGAGGGGTTTATCGTTTTCCTGCAGAATTTATCCTGCTCGCATCGATGAATCCCTGTCGTTGCGGATATTATCCGGACCGAAACCGCTGCAGCTGCACAGAGCATGATGTAAAAAAATATATGGAAAAGGTCAGTGGCCCGATTATGGACCGGATTGATCTGTGTACTCACATGAATCCGGTAGGATTTCATGAACTTCAGGCAGACGGCGATTCTGAGGATTCGATGACGATCCGCAGGCGGGTCTGCGCAGCGGTACAGATTCAGAGAAAGCGTTATCAAAAAGAAAGCATTCGATATAACAGTGAACTTTCGGGAGAGCGATTAAAGAGATACTGCGCACTGGGAAAAGAGGAACGGGAACTGATTCAAAAAATATATGAAATGTTTCATCTGAGTGTGCGGGGGTACGAAAAACTGTTGAAAGTGTCGAGGACTATTGCCGATTTAAAGGGAAAACAGGATATTACCGCGCAGGATATCACCGAAGCCTTGACATTCAGGGTGCAAAATTAAGGGGGGGATGTATGAAAGAATTTGAATGGAACCGAAAAGAAAGACAGTGGAACCGTGAGATTGCAGAGCGGTTAAAAAATCCGGATTTTTTAAAAGCATTAAAAATGAACGGAATCCGGGTGGTAAAAAAGGGAGAGGCAAATTATCCTCAAAAACTGATGCCATATGCCAATAAACCCGAATTTCTATTTTATAAGGGCAGTCTGCCGGACAATGGGAAAGCCTCGGTTGCCATGATTGGCGCTAGGGCATGTTCCGACTACGGGAGAACGATGGCAAAAACAATTGCAGGCGATTTGTCTGCCGCAGGAGTACAGATTATCAGCGGAATGGCGCGGGGAATTGATACATACAGCCAGCTGGGAGCTTTAGAGGGAAACGCGCCGACTTTTGCAGTCATGGGCTGCGGCGTAGATATTTGCTATCCGGCGGAAAATATGGAATTGTACCATAATATCATAGCGCATGGAGGAGGAATTATTTCCGAATATCCGCCCGGCGTGGAACCAAAACCGTGGCACTTTCCGATGCGTAACCGTATCATCAGCGGACTTTCTGACAAGATTGTGGTCATTGAGGCAAAGGAAAAAAGCGGAAGCCTGATTACAGTGGAATGGGCGCTGGAACAGGGAAAAGACGTCATGGCGCTTCCGGGAAGAGTCGGCGAACTGTTAAGTATCGGCTGCAACCGGCTGATTAAAACGGGGGCAGGAATTGTCACGTCATCGGAAGATATCCTCGAAGAACTGCATATGGAAAAAGTGGCACCAGACAAGAAGACAGTTGCAGTAGCAGAGGAATTTCGTCCAATCTATGAGGCGCTGGAATTACAGCCAAAGAGCCTGTATGAGATTATGGAACGTGCAGATTGTGATTATACGACGGCTGTTTCCATTCTATTAAAACTGCAGTTGATGGGAATCATTGAACAGCCGGTTGAAAATTATTATGTAAGGAAATAGTTGCAAAAAAATTTCGGTTGATGTATAGTGTGGTGTGTTTGAGTATATTTGACCATAGATATCAGGCATGATGGAAACAAATTATTCATAGGGAGAGTTTCATGGCAAAGTATTTAGTGATTGTGGAATCACCGGCGAAAGTAAAAACAATTAAAAAATTTTTAGGTTCAAATTATGAAGTGGTCGCTTCAAACGGACACGTTCGGGATCTTCCGAAGAGTTCCATGGGAATCGATTTTGACAATGATTATGAGCCGAAATATATTACGATTCGCGGAAAAGGAGAAAAACTTGCACAACTGCGCCGTTATGTCAAAAATGCGGACAAAGTATATCTGGCAACAGACCCGGACCGCGAAGGGGAAGCGATTTCGTGGCATTTGTTGTTTGCCCTGAAACTGGATCCGAAAAAGACAGCGAGAATCAGTTTTAATGAAATTACAAAGCCGGCCGTAAAAGAAGCGTTGAAACATCCGAGAGACATTGATATGGGACTGGTGGACGCACAGCAGGCAAGGCGCGTCCTTGACCGCATGGTGGGATATAGTATCAGTCCGCTGCTCTGGATGAAAATTAAACGGGGTTTGAGTGCCGGAAGAGTGCAGTCTGTGGCGCTGCGGATGCTCTGTGACAGAGAGGAAGAAATCAATGCGTTCATTCCGAAAGAATATTGGGATATGGAAGCAGTTTTAAAATATAAAAATAAGGAATTTCCGGTTGCCTTTTATGGAAATAAGAAGGGAAAAGTCGAAATTACCGGCAAGCAGCAGTTAGACCGTATCATCAATGAAATAAAAGACAGTTCTTTTCAGGTGGACCATGTCAAAAAGGGAAGCCGTACGAGAAAAGCGCCTGTTCCTTTTACGACCAGTACGATGCAGCAGGAAGCGTCAAAGGCATTAAATTTTTCAACGCAGAAAACAATGCGTGTGGCGCAGCAGCTCTACGAAGGCGTTGAAATTAAGGGACGTGGAAGTATTGGTCTGATTACTTACTTGAGAACAGATTCTATCAGAGTATCTGAAACAGCAGAGGCGCAGTTAAAAGATTATATAGAAGAAACTTACGGAGAAAGTTATTATTCCGGAGAGACCGCCGGCAAAAAGACGGGAAAGAAGATTCAGGATGCTCACGAAGCAATCCGTCCAACTGACGTATCTCTGACGCCGGAAAAGGTAAAAGATCAACTGCCAAGAGACTTATTCCGGCTTTACCAGCTGATCTGGAAGCGATTTGTGGCAAGCCGTATGGGTGTGGCAGTTTATGAAACAACCACAATCAATATTTCGGCAGGCCAGTACCTGTTCCATGCTTCCACATCAAAACTCGAATTTGACGGTTTTATGAAAGTATATACCGAGGCCGACAGTGAAAAAGTCGTGACCAATCATACGCTGGCTAAATTGGAAAAAGGGGAACAGTTAACGCTGGTCGAATTTAAGGAAAACCAGCACTTTACTCAGCCGCCTGCTCATTTTACAGAGGCTGCATTAGTCAAAGCAATGGAGGAGCAGGGGATTGGACGGCCGAGTACGTATGCTCCGACGATCACAACGATTATTGGCAGAAGGTATGTGACCAGAGAAAAGAAAAATCTTTATGTTACAGCGCTGGGAGAGGCAGTAAACAGCATTATGAAAACCGCGTTCAGTGTGATTGTTGACACCGGTTTTACTGCAAATATGGAATCTCTCCTCGATGCGGTGGAAGAGGGAAGCATACAGTGGAAAACCGTAATCCGGAACTTCTATCCGGATTTGGAGGAATCTGTCAAAGAAGCGGAACAGAAACTTGAGAAAATTCATATCGCCGATGAAGAATCAGACGAAATCTGTGAAGAATGCGGCAGGCGCATGGTCATCAAGTACGGACCGCACGGAAAGTTTCTTGCCTGTCCGGGATTTCCGGAGTGTAAGAACACGAAACCGTATCTGGAAAAAATCGGAGTAGCCTGTCCAAAATGCGGGAAAGAAATCGTACTTCGGATGACAAAGAAAGGAAGACGTTATTTCGGCTGTGAGGGCAATCCGGAATGTGATTTTATGTCATGGCAGAAGCCTTCGACAGAAAAATGTCCGCAGTGTGGCGGCTATATGGTAGAAAAAGGAAATAAACTGGCGTGCGCCGACCCTGCGTGCGGATATGTCCGTGAGATTAAGCAGAAAGAAAAAGCAAAATAAAAAGACGGATGAACCGTTTTTCAAATATGCATGCGCTGTGGTAAAAAACAGTTGCATGCATATTTTTTTTATGCTATGATATTTGAGTTGCATTAAACACATTTGTGGAGTTTTAGATTGGTGCCCTTGCTCGGGGTTTTCTAAAACGGCGAAGCAGATGGAAGAATAATTTAAAAACCAAGGAGGTATTCACATGAGCGTTATTTCAATGAAACAGTTATTAGAAGCAGGTGTTCACTTTGGACATCAGACAAGAAGATGGAACCCTAAAATGGCAGAGTACATCTACACAGAGAGAAATGGTATTTATATCATTGACCTGCAGAAATCCGTAGGTAAGGTAGATGAGGCATACAAAGCGGTTTCTGATATTGCCGCAGAGGGTGGCACAATTCTCTTTGTAGGTACAAAGAAACAGGCGCAGGAAGCAGTTCAGACAGAGGCTGAGCGTTGTGGAATGTTCTATGTTAACGAGAGATGGTTAGGCGGTATGCTGACAAACTTCAAAACCATTCAGTCCAGAATTAAGAGATTAAAGGACATTGAAAAAATGGCAGAGGACGGAACATTTGATGTTCTGCCAAAGAAAGAAGTTGTCAATCTGAAAAAAGAATGGGATAAATTGGAAAAAAATCTTGGCGGTATCAAGGAAATGAAGAGAATTCCGGATGCGATTTTTGTTGTAGACCCGAAGAAGGAAAGAATCTGTGTACAGGAGGCACACGCATTAGGAATTACTTTGATCGGAATTGCAGACACAAACTGCGATCCGGAAGAATTGGATTATGTCATTCCTGGAAATGATGATGCCATCAGAGCAGTCAAACTGATTGTTTCAAGAATGGCGGATGCAGTCATTGAAGCAAATCAGGGTGAAGAATATACGGCAGAAGATGAAGAGACTGAAGCAGAAGTTTCCGAAGAGACTTTAGAGGAGACAGAGGAAGAAACTGTCGAAGCGTAAACATAAAAAAATATAAGGAGGAAATTGTGATGCAGATTACAGCAGCAATGGTAAAAGAGTTAAGAGAATTAACAGGTGCCGGCGTGATGGCATGTAAGAATGCTTTGGTTGAAACTGATGGAAATCAGGAAGAAGCGATTGAGATTTTAAGAAAGAAAGGCGAGGCTACCGCAGTAAAGAAATCCGGCAGAATCGCTGCAGAAGGTATTGTATATACGACTGTGCAGGAAGGTAAAGCCGCTATTGTCGAAGTCAATTCAGAGACAGACTTTGTGGCAAAGAATGAAAAGTTCCAGACATTTGTCGGAAATGTAGCAGAGCAGATTGTAAATTCCAACGCATCTAATGTAGAGGAACTGCTGGCAGAGCCTTGGGCAGCAGACACTTCCAAGACCGTGAAAGACGAGCTTGTTTCACAGATTGCAGTCATCGGTGAAAATATGAATATCAGAAGATTTGCAAAGATTGAAACAACAGGCGTGATTACGTCTTATATCCATGCGGGCGGAAAGATTGGCGTGCTGGTGGAAGCAGACGCTCCGGACACAGACGCAGTAAAGGAAGCGTTAAAGAATATTGCAATGCAGGTTGCAGCGTTAAATGCAAAATTCCTTTCCAGCGCGGACATTGATGATGATTACAAGAACCACGAGAAAGAGATTTTACTGGAGCAGATTAAGAATGATCCGAAGGAATCCCAGAAGCCGGAGAAGGTAATCGAAGGAATGATTCAGGGACGTCTGAACAAAGAGTTTAAAGAAATCTGCCTGTTAGAGCAGACTTATGTGAAGGCGGAAGACGGAAAGCAGTCTGTTGCAAAATATTTGGAGCAGGTGTCAAAGGAAGTCGGCGCTCCTGTTACTTTAAAGCAGTTCATTCGTTTTGAAACCGGTGAAGGTCTTGAAAAGAAGGAAGAAGATTTTGCGGCAGAAGTTGCAGCACAGATGAAATAGATCATCAAAATATAAAGAAGTATTAAAAACGCTGGAAAACCACATGTTTCCAGCGTTTTTTGCAATTTTAGAGGTATCATGACTTAGTGTAAAAGAGAAACTATGAATTTAATCGAACGAAAATTAAAACGAAGGATTGATGAGAAAAAGCAGGCGCATGGTTTACGGCAGGAATAAGCAAAAAGTAATTGAATTTTATTGAAAAAAAGTTTTATCAAATTTATTAAAAACTTTACTTTGGTGCTATAATAGAATATAATATGTAGCATCAAAGTAAGGTGATAAATATGCAGAAATCAGAGTTATTGGAAAAAATTTCAAATGAAAATAATGGTATTTTAAAAATGGAAGACGCGATACTTGCGGGAGTATCCAAGACATATGTGCTTGAATTTGTGAAGAAAATGGATTATGAGCAGGTAGCCAGAGGAATCTATCTGGCGCCTGATGCGTGGGAAGATGGCATGTATATTCTTCAGATGAGGTATAAAGAGGCAGTTTTTTCCCATGAAACAGCATTATACCTATTAAATATGGCAGATCGTGAACCATTGCAATATACGGTTACGATGAAACAGGGATATAATACTACAAATCTTATAAATCAGGGAGTAAAAGTATACACTGTAAAAAGAGAGTGGCACAATATTGGAATAGTAGAAGTACAATCTCCCATGGGGCATATTTTGCGTGTATATAATGCGGAAAGAACGCTGTGTGATGTGTTCAGGGGACATAGTCAGGTGGAAATCCAAGATAGGCAGACTGCTATCAGGGAGTATGTTAGACAGAGTAAAAAGGATATTCCCCGTCTGATGGAATATGCAAAAATGTTTAAAATGGAAAAAAGAATAAGCCAGTATTTGGAGGTGCTTTTATAATGATTCATACTTCAAGGCAACTAAAGGCATTGGTACGGAACCGTTCTAAAGGGAATAGTGCAAAGGCGCAGACTATTATAAGAAATTATATCATGGAACGGTTATTGGAGAGAATTTCATTGTCAAAATATAAGAATCATTTCACATTAAACGGTAGGTGACGGACAGCATGGTACAGCGGTTATACAAAAAACAATGTTCCAGGATATCTTGTGGTTGATTTTAACAGGGCTGAAGAGGATTCTGTGGCATTGAACGGAGCAGACGATGAGAACATATTGCAATGGCTGTTAGAACATCAATTATAATTTTGACCAATTATCAATCAGCCTGACCAACTTTTCTATTTGACCAATTTTGATAGAAGAATACAGATAAAAAATTTTACCAACCTTTTTTCAATGTTTACGTCTTAATAAATGAACATGTTCAAGAGAAAGGTGGAAGAAATGAAACAGGAAGAAGCAAATGAGATTGTAAAAAGATATGTTGAGAAAATTTATGCCTATATGCGCAGGAGGATTTCCAATCCGGCAGACGTCGAAGATATTGCGCAGGAAACAGCGTTTAAACTGTATCAGGCATTGTGCGTAAAAAAAATAGAAAATATAGATGGATTTGTCTGGACGGTGGCAAAAAATACTTTGGTAAATTATTACCGAGGGCAGCAGAAGGTAAAATCGAATATGCCTATTAACACGATGGAGCAGAAATTTACTGACGAAAAAGATGGCGTGTTGGAAACATTTATTAAAAAAGAAAATTATGAAAAAATCCGTCGTGAAATTGCATATCTTTCCAAAATGCAGCGGAAAATTCTCATCATGTATTATTATGAAGAAAAAAAGCAGTCAGAAATTGCAGAACTTCTAAATATTCCACTTGGCACAGTGAAATGGCATTTGAATATGGCAAAAGTAGAATTGAAGAAAGGAATGAATAAGATGAGAAATTATAAAGATTTAAATTTTAATCCGATTACGTTTTGTATGGTTGGACTTAATGGAGGAACGGGAACGGTAGGAGACCCGCATAACTTCGTTAGAAGCGCACTGTCCCAAAATATTTTGTATTGTATCAGAACAGAATACAAAACAATCGAGGAAATCGCAGATTTTTTAGGCGTGTCCCCGGTTTATGTGGAAAGCGAGCTGGATTATTTAGAGGAATATCAGCTTGTCGTCCGAAGAAAAAATCGCTATGTGTGTAATATTTTAATTGAGGAAGTAACGCAGGAGAGTGTCGACGCGCTTGATACGCTCTACCGGATTATTTCGCCGCAGATTGTAAACCGGTTGTATGATGAAATTATCAATGGAGGTTATCTGGAAAGCAAAGATATTCTTGGCCCGAAAGACAATAATTTTAGAATGTGGGCAATCCTTCTTTACCTGCTGACAATGGTAGAGAGTGATTCCTTTAAAGAAAAAATTTCATCTGAACAGGCAAGGACCATTCGCGCAGACGGCGGTGAAAATATTATTACTGCATCGGTTGAAAGGGAAGACGTTCAAAAACCGGAACTTCTTACAGAATTTTCCTGCGGCGCATGCTGGAATGAAAATGAAGACATTCTGTTGTGGCTGACGGACGGAACATGGACAGAAAAGAGAGTTACGCCAAACTATGGTGGAAAAAATATCGAACGGGATTTGCGACTTCTAAAACGTTTTATCGACGGGCATACTTTAAGCATCGACGAATATACTTTTATGTTGGAAAAGGGCTATATCCAAAAGACGGAAAGCGGATTTGCGCTGGCGATTGTCGGATTGAAAGAAGGAGAAACAAAACAGGAACTTTTTGAGATTACTAAACGGATTAAGTCGGAGGTGTTAAGGGAAAACAGGCAAATGCTTGAGGATTATAAAAATCTGGTTTTGAGCGAAAGTAATCTGCCTGAAAATGTAAAAATCCAGCAGGAGTACACACTTCAGTTTTTATTTCATATGGACGGAACGTTTATCAGATATGCAAAGGACGGACTCATAAAAAGCGGCAGGCTCAAGGAAGTGTCTGACAGGCAGAAAATCAGTGTTTCGGAAATTGTAATTGTAAAATAGAATAATTTGCTTTCTTTATAAAATTGATTTTTTACTATTTTGCATGATATTGTGAAAAAATTAGAACATTGAAGCAATAAACAAATTATAATAGAAAAGAAGGCGTATGATATGAAAGCAATTAGACCATCTTCGGATTTAAGAAAGCAGAGGAACAGTTGAAAGACATTTAGTATTTTATAAAGTGAATGAAGAAGAAAAGACAGTAACAATTTATGTAGTTATAGATGGCACAAAAAAGTGCCATCTATTTTACAGGCATGAGATAAGAGATAAGCACAGATAGGAAAATATATCCTACTGTGCTTTTTTGCGAAGAAGTCTTTATTTTTGTTTGACCTATTTTCAATCTTGGTATCAAATTTTCTATACTGAGGATACAGGGAATGAGGACATTTTGGGATTTACAGCAAAATCAGGAAATCCAAGCTGATCCGCAATGGCAGGAAAAAATGCTGCAGATAGAAAAAAGAGTATCCGATATTAAAGAATATCAGGATATTGCTTTTTTTCATCATCTAATATTAGAAAAGTCCCGAATAAAATAATGAACGGCAAAGCGTTCCTCTATCTCTGAACAAAGACAGGTTGAATTTATCCTATAATCTGCGTATACTATAAGCATAAATGCTAAGAGATATTCCTGTCTTTGACAGTTAATGAAGAGTATAAAGCTCAGAAATGGCTTAAATAAAGCGTTTCTGAGCTTTTGTTGTTT
>CANQMA010000050.1 GCA_947624875.1 uncultured Lachnospiraceae bacterium | reverse complement strand
CCATAATAAAACCTCCAAACTGTGTAATTTTATCTTACATCAGTTTGGAGGTTTACACAAACTTTGGGACGCTCCCCAATTATGTCATAAAAGATATCTTTGTAATGCCTGTACCTTTTCAACATCAATCTGATATTTTTGCGCAATCTGTTCCACAGACATTCCGTTCTTTAAATCCCGAAGAACGGCAATGCTGTTTTCGTAACCGGCATTGAGTCCTTCCGTACGACCTTCTGCGAGTCCTTTCTTACGACCTTTTGCTTCCCCTTCTGCGAGTCCTTCTTCACGACCTTTTGCTTCACCTTCTACGAGACCTTCTTGCTTTCCCGCCTGAAACTGTTCCTTCAGCGCCATTTCCAGTGTCATATACTCTCGCCTCCATTCCCTGCTTTCCTTAATCCGTTCATATTCTTCCCTGATTGTAGCAGAAAATTCGTCATCTGGGAATAGCCCGTTTACACATTTTAGAAAAGTTTTCAGTTCTTCGCTGACATTCCCCTCAGTGCCTTTCGTGTTTAAAACAATCATCGTTGTCCGGTCTCCGTATTCAAGCCCGTCGATTTCCTCGCACCGGTATGTAAACGTGTAGCGGTACTGATTTCTCCCGTACAGGTCATAGGTGCAGATGAAAATAATATAGCTTCTGCACAGTTTCTCATAATCCTGTCCTTTTTCGAGCAGGTCAAGGTCAATTAAGTCCCTGTAATACCTGCCTCTTTTTGGAAGGTCTCCCGTCTGGGAGTTCTGCATTTCGACATTGTAAACCTCGTCCTCCCCTTTAATGTAAACATCGAGCCGGATTCCTTTGGCGTCGTGGCGGATTGCAATGTTCTTTTCATACTCCGGATATTCGATTTTTACGACTTCTTTGCCTAAGATTTCTCCTAAAATCTTTTTACAAAGCGTTTCATTCATCATGAATTTCTGGAAGATAAAGTTGTCGGCAAGCGTCAGTTCCTCCCAGCGTTTGATTTCCGGTTTTTCAAAGTAATTCTTTTCCATACATAATTCCTCCGTTTCCAATTTTTAATCCAAACCGCAGACCGGAACTTTCCGGACGGAAAGATTTCATTTGTTGCACTTTCCTGCCAGAAAAGTTTTTGTCGGTTTTTTTGTCGGTTTCTGGAACATATTATACAGAAAAAAACAGAAAAAACTACGCCATTGTCCCGAACCATGTTATTTTCGTCCCGAACCTGCAAAAAATCATAAAAATCGGCGAAAATTGAAGGTTGGTACGGAAAAAATGGTGCGCTTTTTGAAACTCTTTAAGACCGGATTCTTTTTTTTGCCGCTTTTTTCTTTGCTTCGGAATGACCGATAATAATATCGTATTCCGTTGCGCGGATAGCGTTAATCAGTTCCAGCGCTTCGTCGCTTGTCTTGTTTGAAATCGTTATCACCGTTCCACTGCGGATTGTGAAATGAATAGAGTAGTTATGGTCGTGGTTTCTCGGATTCAGCGACAATGTTCCCAAGCGGTAACACCAGATAATATCGCTTAGAGGAATGACGCTGATTTTCTTAGCGCCTAAATCAATAAAATAGTTTTCCGTAATATACATTTGATTGATTTGAATGTAAGGCCCTTTAGACAATTCCTCCTGAGCCTCCGTCAGCAATTCCTGCTGAATTTCCTTTCCGAGAAAAGAGCAGACCGGATATAGATTAGGATTCAGATAGCCGATAATGCATTGAATCACAGATTTTAAACTAATAAAAAATATAATGAGAACAATCCAGAATACAATCATGTAAACAACCGGGTGATATTCTGTTTCGTTTAATAAATAATCCGGCGCAGTTTCCATCAGGGAAGCTTTATCCCAGTTCAAATCGCGGGCAAAAGAGGAAAGCATCTGACTGCCCATACTGCCATATCCCGTCACTTTTCCCCGAAATTTATAATCATGGATTGTGGCTGCCGGATAATCAGAAATCGGAATTAAAACAAAGACGCATTGGTTATCGTCAAGTGCATAATAATAGCCGTATTTCTGACCGATGGTTCCGACTAAATCATAACCGGAATAAGAGAGGGTAGGAATAACTGCCTCGACATAATTGTCATCGTTCTCAATGTGGTAAATATCTGAAACACGCGTCGGGTGGAATACGTTCAGAAAAGGGCAGATGGTCAGAACCGCCATGCAGAGGATTACAAAAACGGCAGGAATTTTGATAGACTTTATACATGCCTGTTTAATTGATTGATAAATATTCATGCCTGCTCCTCCGTTTTTATCGGCCAAAATTTTGCACCGTCACATCTATGCTCCGATATTTTTAGGGCGCCACCCTGTTTTAGTATAAATGAGAGAGAGGGTTTAATCAAGCAGAACTCTATGCCAGAGCTGAAATCAAGCAGAACTGAATGGCAGAACTGAAATCAGCGAAACTGTATGGCAGAGCCGAAATCCAAATCAATACTTTTCATTGCCATGCGGCAGAAAAACGCTTATACTGTTTCTTGAGAAAGCTTGTTTTGCGTATGGACGAAACAGAGAGGGCAAAGGAAAATTATTATGGAAGCATATCAGGAATTTGCAAAAGTTTATGACCGTCTGATGGACAATATTGATTATGACCGGTGGTGCGGTTACCTCACAGGATTGCTGAAAAAATACGGAGCCCTGCCGCAGGGAAATTCTTTTGATAACAACATTGTACTGGATTTAGGCTGCGGGACAGGAAGTGTGACAAAGCGTCTTGCCAAAGAGGGGTATGATATGATTGGCGTGGACAGTTCGCCGCAGATGCTTCAGATTGCAGTGGAAAATAATTCGGAAGATATTCTTTATCTGCTGCAGGACATGAGATCGTTTGAGCTTTATGGCACTGTTGAGGCAGTCGTAAGTCTCTGTGATTCCATCAACTATATTACGGAATATGAAGATTTAGTTTCGGTATTTCGTCTGGTCAACAATTATCTTGACCCGGGCGGCATTTTTATCTTTGATTTAAAGACAGAACATAGTTTTACACAAATCGGGGAATCCGTGATTGCCGAGGAACGCGAAGAATGCAGTTTTATCTGGGAAAATCATTTTGATACGGAACAAAAGATTAATGAGTATCATTTGACGCTGTTTATCCGCGCGCAGGACGGCAGATACGATAAATATGTGGAAGAACATTATCAGAAGGCGTATTCCATTGAGGAAATGATTCATGCGTTACAGGAATCGGGGCTTCAGTTTGTTGCCGCATACGAGGCGTTGACACAAAAGCCTGCGGAAAAAGATAACGATAGAATTTATGTGATTGCAAAAGAAGTACAGAAAAAAATTTAGGAAATTGCAAGGAGAAAGTTATGGATTATATTATTCGCGCTACGGCGGCAGAAGGTCAGATTCGGGCATTTGCCATTACGTCAAAAGACATCGTGGAAACTGCAAGAAAACATCACAATACCAGTCCGGTGGCAACGGCAGCTTTAGGCCGTCTGCTCAGCGGCGGCGCAATGATGGGCGTGATGATGAAGGGAGAACAGGATAAACTGACATTGATGATGAAAGGCGACGGACCGATTAACGGCGTAACTGTCACCGCTGATTCCAAAGGGAATGTCAAAGGCTATGTAGGAAATCCGAATGTCATTATTCCTGCAAATTTTGCCGGAAAACTGGATGTCGGCGCGGCAATCGGTTACGGCACACTCACGGTTATTAAAGATATGGGGATGAAAGAGCCTTATTCCAGCCAGGTACCTCTTGGGACAAGCGAGGTAGCCGAAGATTTAACGTACTATTTTGCTTCCAGCGAACAGGTTCCTTCAGCAGTTGCTCTGGGAGTTCTGATGTCCAAAGACAATACCGTAAAGCAGGCAGGCGGGTTTATTATTCAACTGATGCCTTTTGCAGAGGAAAAGACCATTGCCTTTCTGGAAGAAAATATTGCAAAGATTACATCCGTCACGGATATGCTCGAAAAAGGCATGACTCCGGAAGATATATTAATGGAAGTTCTGGGCGGATTTGGAGTGGAGTTTACCGATAAAATAGAGACAAAATTTTACTGCAATTGCAGCAAAGAGAGAGTTTTGAAAGCATTGGCAAGCCTGAATCAGAGGGACTTAGATGATCTGGTCAATGGCGGGGAAAGCATTGAAGTCAAATGTGATTTCTGCAATACTGCTTATCATTTTTCTGCCGGGGATTTAAAAAGTTTAGGCCGATGATAAAAACAAAAATAGGATAGTGTGAGGATTATGATATGATTCATTTTGGCATTCTTGGAGCGGGCGACATTGCGCATGCCATGGCAGGCACGTTATCCCATATGGATGAGGCGGAAGCCTATGCAATCGCTTCAAGAAATTTGGAAAAAGCAGAGAGATATCAAAAACAATACGGAATCAAGCAGGCATACGGCTCTTATGAGGAGTTGATGTGCGACCCGCTTGTAGATGTAATATATATTGCAACGCCGCACGCATTTCATTTTGAGCAGGCGTGGCAGTGCCTTTCACACGGAAAGCATGTACTCTGTGAAAAAGCGTTTACTGTAAATGCTTTACAGGCAAAGCAGCTGATTGCGCTGGCAAAGGAAAAGGGACTTTTTTTGGGAGAGGCGATGTGGACGCGGTTTATGCCTCTCGTCAAAAAAATGAAATCGCTGCTCGAGGAACAGATTATTGGCGAACCTGTCTGCATGACGGCAAATTTAAACTTTCCAATGATGCAGAAAGAAAGATTGATACGGCCGGAACTTGCGGGAGGAGCGCTTCTTGACGTCGGCATCTATCCCCTTACGATGGCTTCTCTGGTGATGGGAAATGACATCAAAGAAATACAATGCGCAGCAGTCCTGACAGAGCAGGGCATGGATATGCAGGGTCAATATACGCTGATTTATCCGGATGGGAAGATGGCAGACTTAAATGCGGGGATGCGCGCCTTCAGCGATGGAAATGCTGTTATCTACGGTACAAAAGGGCAGATGCTGATTGAGGGAACAAACTGTCCGAGAGGAATCCAGGTCCATGACAGTTCGTGGAATCTGATCTTAAATATCCGTGCCGAAGACGTGGCGGATTATACGTCAGAAAAACCTCTTACCGGATATGAATATGAAGTGAGAGCCTGTGTACGGGCGATTGAAAATGGGGATACAGAATTTCAGGAGATGCCGCTTTCCCTGACGCTTCAGATGATGCGTCTGATGGACGAAATCAGAAGGCAGATGGGCGTCCGGTATCCGTTTGAATAATGGTTCAAATAGTTTTTTATAAGTCTTGTAAAAACGTTTTGATTTTTGTAAAATAATATAATAATAAAGATAGCATAGAACGGACAGATGTAGGAGGAGAAACAATGAAATTTTTTCAGAAAAGTTTAGCTGCTGTTTTAGTAATTGCCATAGTCGTAGCAGGAATTACTTATTTTCCAAGCGTGGCAAAAGATGTTGAGGCAGCCCCAAATTATGACTTGGTTTGGAGTGACGAATTTAACGGAACAAAGTTGGATACCAATACCTGGTCCTATGAGATAGGAAACGGGAGCTGGGGATGGGGAAACGGAGAAGTAGAATATTACACAGACAGAGAAGATAATGTGAAAGTATCTGATGGATTCCTTCAGATTATTGCCAAGAGAGAAAATTATGGCGGGCAGGAGTTTACTTCCGGACGTATTATCACTAAGGGTAAGAAATACTTTAAGTATGGAAAAATGGAAGCCAGAATCAAAGTGGAAAATGGTAATCAGTCAGGTGTATGGCCGGCATTCTGGATGATGGGAGAAAATATAAGTCAGGGAGTCGGCTGGCCGAACTGTGGTGAAATCGATATTATGGAGCATGCAAATGCCAACAACTATGTGGGTGGATGCCTTCACTGGAATTATGAAGGAATTAACGGTAATTGGGATAAGCATGGCTCCTATGGAAGTGGTGATGAAGGAAAAGACTATGTTTTTACTGATAATGTAAATAATGGTATTAACGGATGGCATACCTATGGATTAGTATGGGATGAAAGCCATATGGAATGGCAGGTAGATGGTGTTACATATTTTCAACAGGACATCACAGAAAATAATGCGTACTGTTTTCAGAAAGCACATTTCTTTCTTTTCAATCTTGCCATTGGAGGAACAGGTTCCGGTTATACCGGTTATCAGACAGCAGGTCCTGATTTTCAGACAACAACAATGTATGTAGATTATCTTAGAGTTTATCAGGAAAAGAAAGAAGAAACTACATCATATAACGGGCCGACCATTACAGTCACACAGGATGCAGTGGCAGAATCCACAGCAGCATGGGGTTCTTACTTTGGCAATGCAGATTGGTGTGATAATGCTAATGGTGCTTTGACTGCTAATGGTACTAAAGCGGCTGACGGAGCGACAGTCAACGTTTCAAGAATTGGAAGCGACCGATGGGGCGTACAGGCATTTTTGAGTGGATTAAAATATTATCCGGGAAATATTTATACATATAAATGCACATTAATATCGGATAAAAATAAAGTGGTATTTGTAAAGGTTGCAGGAGATGACTCTGATGAAATTAGCGGACAGTATGTTTCCCTGCAGGCGGGAGTACCATACGATTATACTGCACAAGTGAATATTCCTGAAGATTATAATGGAGTCTTGGATTTGTACTTTGGATTAGGCAGATGCGATGGAGATACTTTAAGTAATGCTGATGGGTACACATTGAATATCAGCAATGTATCCTTTACGACAACAGCGACCATTCCTGATCCGAATTATGTGCCGCCGACAACAAAGGCTCCGGCAACAACGCCGCCGAAAACAACAACATCGGCGACAGAGCAGCCAAAAACAACAACACAGGCGACAATACAGCCAGATCCAATAGAATCTGTAACGGTGCCGGAAGCAACACAGCCGGGTACAACAATACCTGCAATGACTCAGCCGGATACAGTGGAAGTTACGACCGTATCAACAACAGAACAACCAAATACAACAGTTCCAACGGCAGAGCAGCCAAATACGATTGCGCCGACAATGGCGCAGCCAAACACAGCCGAAAAGACAACGGCAGCGAACAATCTTGCAAAAGATCAGGATGTGATTGCGCAGCTTCAAAAAGCTGAAAAGCCGAAGATTAAGAAGGCAGTCAAGAAAAAGAAAGCAAAAAAACTGAAAATTACGTTAAAAGCAAAATTAAAGATTTCTAATGGATATCAGTTACGTATTTATAGGAAAAAGAAAAATGCAAAAGCGGGCACAAAGGCTTTGGCAAGACTGACTTATAAAAAGAATAAAAAAGCCTTTACAGTAAAAAGCGGAAAACTGAAAAATGCAAAGACATTATATCTTCGCATACGGGAATATGTTATTGTAGGCGGAAAGAAACACTTTGGCAAGTGGTCCGCAGTGAAAAAAGTCAAAATAAAATAAAGGCAAATTTCAATATTTACTGGACTTTCAGACTTTAGAGTGCTAAAATATGAAAGCAAAGTTTCGAAACGACGGGAAAATACGGGTTTAGAAATAATGAAGTCTGGAGGAAAGCACAATGAGTAAAAATATAAGAAATCCGGAAGTAGACCATTTATTTGATGCAATTTTGACCTTAAAAAATAAAGAGGAATGTTATATATTTTTTGAGGATGTCTGTACCATCAATGAGCTGCTGTCTATTTCCCAGCGGTATGAGGTCGCAAAAATGCTGCGTGAGGACAAAACCTATCTGGAAATTGCAGGCGCGACCGGCGCTTCAACTGCGACAATCAGCAGAGTCAACCGTTCCTTAAATTATGGCAATGACGGTTACGATATGGTGTTGAAAAGAGTAAAAGACCAGTAAAATCAGAAGTTGTCTGCAAAAGCAGACCCCAATTTTGCGCTAAGGTTTGCAGGTATATTTTAAACATGATGAAAACGATGAAAGGGTAACAGGGCAGGATGCTTTGTTACCTTTTTGACATATTTTCTTTATATCAATACTGCATCTTGTAGCTTTTATTTCTACATGATAAAATAAAACCATATCAGACGTTGTTATAAAATCAAAAACAGGAGAAGAGTTATGGATATAGAACATTTTATTACGGAAGTATATCAGTCCATGCAGAATTTCCAGCTGGATGATCTGCCGGGCATTGATTTATATATGGATCAGGTTTTAAGTTATCTGAATGATAAGCTGGAGATTTCAAAAAGACATGAAGAGGATAAACTGCTCACCAAAACGATGATCAACAATTATGTGAAAATTCAACTGCTTCCGCCTCCTGAAAAGAAAAAATATTCTAAAGATCATCTGCTTGCACTGATTCTGATTTTTTTGTTTAAAAATGTAGTTTCTATGAATGATGTCGATCTGATTTTAAATCCGTTGATGTCAGATAGTTTCAACTCCAAGGATGATTCTTTAGAACATGCCGTTCATATTTTTCTGGAGCATGTTCAAAGCGAAAAGATGATGAAACCGATTCTCAAAGAATATGAGGAATCACAGAAAATGGTAAAGCGCCTGACGGATTCTCCAAACAAAGATTTAGAAATCTTATCCTTTATTTCGATTCTCAGTTACGATATGTTTCTTCGGAAACTAATCATTGAAAAACTGGTGGATTCTTTACCGAAACCTGAAAAGAAAGCGGAAGAGAAGGCTGAGAAGGAAAAAGCAGAAAAGGCAAAAAAGAAAGAGAAAAAACAGAACAGGGAGAAACAAGAATCATGAATCAGACATATGAATCCTTAAATGAAATGCAAAAGGCGGCGGTCTATCATACGGAGGGGCCGCTTTTGATTTTGGCAGGAGCCGGTTCCGGAAAAACCAGAGTTCTGACGCACCGGATTGCCTACCTGATTGAGGAGAAGAAAGTGCAGCCGTATCATATTATGGCGATTACCTTCACAAACAAAGCGGCAGGGGAAATGAGAAACAGAGTTAACCGGATTGTGGGCTTTGGCGCTGAGCAGGTCTGGGTGAGTACTTTTCACTCTGCCTGTGTTAGAATTTTGCGGCGTTATATAGACCGGATTGGTTACAGTAATGACTTTGTTATTTACGATATGGACGATCAAAAACGTCTGCTAAAGGACATTATTAAAAGGCGGAATCTGGATACGAAAATGTACAAAGAAAGTTCGGTTCTGGGAAAAATTTCGGACTTTAAAAATAAATTAATGACTACGGGAGACGTGCACATGATGGCGCAGCAGGATTTTCGTCAGGCGCAGATTGCAAATCTGTATGAAGATTATCAGCAGGCGTTGAAAAAAAACAATGCCCTGGATTTTGATGACCTGATTATGGTGACGGTTCAATTATTTACACAGGAACCGGAAGTGTTAGAGAGTTATCAGGACAGATTGCAGTATATCATGGTGGACGAGTATCAGGATACGAACGCAGCGCAGTTTGCCCTGATCAGGCTGCTTTCTTCCAAACATCAGAATCTCTGCGTTGTCGGGGATGATGACCAGTCCATTTATAAATTCCGGGGAGCAGATATCACCAATATTCTTCAGTTTGAAAAGTATTTTCCAAATGCCCGCGTCATTAAACTGGAGCAAAATTACCGTTCTACAAAAAATATCCTGAACGCGGCAAATGGAGTCATACACCATAATATGGGCAGAAAAGATAAAACCCTGTGGAGCGATAATGATGAGGGGAATAAGATTGATCTTTATCAGGCAGAGGACGGTTATGCCGAGGCAGAGATGATCGCGCAGACGATTAAGGAAGAAGTCGACTTTGGGAGGGCAGATTACAGTGATTATGCGATATTGTACCGAACCAATGCGCAGTCCAGGACACTGGAAGAAAAACTGCTCATGAAAAATATTCCCTACAAAATTATTGGCGGACAAAATTTTTATCAGCGCAAAGAAGTGAAAGATATTTTGGCCTATCTCCGGATTATCGCCAATGCGACGGATGATATTGCAGTGGAGCGCGTAATTAATGTTCCGCGCCGAGGAATCGGGGCAACGTCGATTACGAGAGCGAAAGATTTTGCCGCCGCCAATGGAATGAACCTGTATGATGCGCTGCTTGAGGCTGAGAATATACCGGAATTGAAAAGAGCCGCAGCAAAAATCAGTCAATTTACGCAGCTGATTGAAGACCTGCGTGAGGAGATGGATCGGCTGAGTTTGAAAGAACTGACAGACAAGGTTTTGGAAGAGACCGGCTATGTAGCGGAACTTGCTGCAGAAAATACAGACGAAGCAAACGGACGAATTGAAAATATTGATGAATTGGTCAGCAAAGTTGCGGAATATGAAAGTGGAACGGATACCCCGTCCTTATCTGAGTTCTTGGAGGAAGTGGCGCTGGTTTCTGAGATTGACAACTTAGACGAGGACAGCAGTTATGTGGTGCTCATGACGATACATAGCGCAAAGGGACTCGAATTTCCAAATGTCTTTCTGTGCGGGATGGAGGACGGTCTGTTTCCGGGCTATCTCAGTATTATGGCAGATAATGAAGAGGAAATTGAAGAAGAACGGCGGTTGTGCTATGTGGCTATTACCAGAGCAATGAAACATCTGACAATCAGTTACGCAAAAAGAAGAATGCTGCGCGGCGAGACACAGTACAATATTATTTCCCGTTTTGTGAAGGAAATCCCAGCTGAGATTGTCAACAGCAAAAATATTACAGACCGTGTTGCCGCCGGATATGAAAAAACGTCTTTTCGTGGGTTTGGCGGCAGCGCCGGTGTGGGGAGAAGTGGCAGCGCCGGTTTTGGAGAGAGAAAACCCGGTGGAAACCGACAGTTTGCAACCGATGAACACCGAAGCGCTTTCAAGGCTATGGCAAAAAAGCCTGCTTATGGAATGCCGTCTCAAAAGCCGGCATTTGGAAAAGAATTTACCGTGACAAAGGCGGCAATTGACTATTCTGTGGGAGACCGTGTAAAACATATGAAATTTGGCACGGGAACAGTCTTAAATATTGAGGACGGGCCAAGAGACTATCAGGTGACTGTGCAGTTTGATTCGGCAGGGCGCAAAGTCATGATGGCGTCGTTTGCTAAACTGAAAAAATTGTAGTAAAAGCCATTGGTTCGTGGTATAATATAATCATTATAGTAAGTGCCAGATAAGTGAGGTGATAGAATGGATGAATTATTAAAGGGAGTCAAAATCGGAAAACTGCTCACGAAAGAAGAAAAAAAAGATACGGCAAGAATTATCGCAATCATTGCCGGAGCGATTACTCTTGCGGCTGCGATTGCCGGACTCGCGTATGGGATTTACCGGTTGATTCACAGAGATGACTTCGATGATTTTGAGGACGATTACGACGATTTATTCTACGATGATGAATATGATGACGAAGATGATTTCGTCAGTGAATAATCAAACAGAGAAAGGGGCAGTCGGTTAATACCGATTTTTGACCCCTGATAAACAAAGAGGGGATGATCCCGCAGAATTCAGGCTTTT
>CANQMA010000049.1 GCA_947624875.1 uncultured Lachnospiraceae bacterium | reverse complement strand
GTCCAAGAAAGGAACCGATATACCTATTGCCCCATCATTATACAGCTTAAGCAACAAGATGGGTAATTCCTTACTGGCTGTAAGGGATATTAACCATAAATATATTGTAGTAGAATGGAAAACAAGACCGCATCTTACATTGGCTTGTTTCAATGATGTTGATGAAACAAAATGTTCTGAACAATTAAAAAGTTTTGCTCATACGCATAAAACAATGCCGGCATATATCGCTTCTATTGGAATGTTTACTGACACAAAGACAATTTTTGCATCACCTATGATGAACGATAGTATGTATCAATTTCAAAGAGATTTGCATGAGCATTTAAAGGATTTTGATTCAACTGGCTGGGAATGGTATTATCCAAATAGATGGGTTCCACATTGCACTTTAGCTCTTACAAAAGATGATGACGAAGAAATTTTTTATAAAGCGAGCGACTTGATTTTACGCGAGTTTAGAAAAATGAGTGGAGAATTCGTTTCAATTGGGTTGGTCAAAATATCGTTTCCGGTAGAGGAAATTTATACCGCCGCATTGCGCCGACAGGAATTCAACAGTTAACAATTCAAAATTCATGAATTAAAATAGCACCGGTAAACACATATAGTAATCCAAAGACTTTAGAGTTGTGATTTAGTAATTTCAGGGAAGCAAGATTTAGTTCTTGCTTCCCTTTTTAGCAGTATCAGTCCGATTTTATATAGTAAGATGTTAAGAGCCCCTTAAATTTTTATAGTAAATTTATCTGGTAGGCCGGAAAAGAATAAATTACATATCAATTCCCCTAAAAAGAAGAAATACACATGTAAAAAAGTTTGAAAAGCATGGGAAATGAGAATAAATTACATATCAATTTCCTCAAAAAGAAGAAATATACATGTAAAAAAGTTTGAAAAGCATGGAAAAAAGGAATGAATTACATATCAATTTCCTCAAAAAGAAGAAATACACATGTAAAAAAGTTTGAAAAGCATGGGAAAAAGCAATGAACTACATAGTTTGGAGGCTTTTCTTATGGCAGGATTATCAAGAAAACACAAAAAAGAATCCTCCAAAATAAAAAATTGACACCTTTTCCACATGAAAAAGAGCACCAAAATAAAAAGTAGCGAGTTGTTTTAAAGAGTTGCACGTAGTAAATTTGGGGTAAATAAGAAAGCAGATGAAATTTCAACAGTTGGGAGGAACTTCATGGAGTCACTGGTACTAAAGATTGTTGCAGGAATTCTAATTGGAATAGGCTGTAAGTTCATCGGTGATGTAGTAGAAAAGATTCTCTTAGACAGAAGAAAGTTGGAAGTTAAAAGAGTCCAATATGAAAATTCTTTCATCACTGCTGTCATGGCTGTCTTTGGAGGACTGATCATGTGGAGGATTCCACTTTCTGCGGAAACCATCTTTGCTTACATCTTATTAGTTATCTGCGAAGTGATTGTCGTCAGCGACATTCACCACAGAATTATTCCAAACGGACTGCTGCTTGCGACACTGATATCAAAAATCGCATTTGGTATTCCGGACCTATTGGGATTGGAAGGATTTCCTACATTTCATATTGTGGATTCCCTCGTCGGACTGATAGTAGGATTTATCATATTTATGATACCGGCGTTTTTATCCAAACAGGTAGGGGCAGGCGATATTAAATTAGCCGCCACAGTTGGATTTGTTCTCGGCCTGATGGGCTGTATGGTTACCATCGTACTGATGGGGATTCTGGTTATCATTTATGTGATTTTACAAAAACAGATGCCGATTCTGGTAATTGTAAAGACAATGATTCCAATGGGACCGTTTCTCGCAGTTTCAATGATGGTGGTATTGTTGTTACCAATGAATTTTGGAGGAATTCCAATTTAGGGAACACAAAAAAGATATCTATCAGCATACAAATGCTGTTAGTATATAAACATATTAAAAAGGAGGACAAAAATATGTTGAGGAGATTTTTTAAAGATGAAAGTGGACAGGGAATGGTTGAATACGCTTTAATTATTGCTTTAATTGCAGTAGTTGTTATTGGAGCAGTAGTTATTTTAGGTGGTCGTATTAAAGACATTTTCAGTTCTGCAGGAGATGAATTGACAACATCTGCTGGTGCATAAATAAGATTATTACTTAGTCAATTTATCGATATTATTTGCAGAAAATTGTTATAGAAAGGGATGATTTAACATCACCGTTCTATGGCATGAAGGATATAGGGCGGGTCAGAGGACTCGCCCTATAATGCTTATTACCCTTAAAAGAAAAGGTATGATTATGAGGAAGAAAAATAAGGAAAGCGGGCAGGCAATCGTAGAATTTGCTATTGTCATACCGATATTAATCGTTATTATTTGCGGAATCTTAGATTTCGGATGGATTTACTATAATAAATATAAAGTTGGAGAGGCTTCTTATGAAGCGGCACGTTATGCGGCAATCGCAGCAGAAGATGCTGGAACGGGGGAACAGCTGACAAACGATACCGAGGCTTTGGTAAAAGAAAATCTTCCGAACCATGGAGAAGGAGCAAGCGTCAAGGTGGAAGTAAATGAAAATGAGGCCTGCATTACGGTATCCTATCCCGTAAAAAACTTAACGTTTGTGGGATGGACATTAATGGGAGAATATTATTATGCGACATCTACCAGTGTGGCAACAATATAAAATAAAGATACAGAATGGAGATTTACAATGAAAAAGATATACATTATTGCATTCATATCAGCAATCATATGCGGTACATTATTTTTCTTGTTTTTAAGAGGTTTCAGTAGTAAGAAAGAGGAAACCGCCGTACAGAATGCGGTTGAAACGGTGGACGTCGTAGTTTCTGTCGGAGAAATTGCTGAAAATACGCAGATTACACAGGAAATGTTAAAGGTTGTGAAAATACCGAAAGATGCGGTCAATCCGAACGCAGTGACAAAGATGGAAGATGTTGTGGGAAAATTCGTAAATACAAAAGTTTATACGATGGAGCAGATTTTATCCCAAAAACTGTATGACAAGTCCAAAGGAGAAAGCAATGGGCTGTCCTTTAAAATTACAAAAGGAATGAAAGCCATGACCATATCTGTGGATAATGTCTCCGGCGTTGCAGGATTTATCAGCGAAGGGGATTATGTCGATGTTTTAGGACAAAACAGCGCAGGAACATCAAAAGAAATTGCCGGCAAAATAAAAGTATTGAAGGTCGGAAACAAACTATCCAAAGATGGGGAATTATATTCAGAAATTACGTTTGAAGTTTCCGAGAGTGAATGCAGGCAGATTTTTGACGCGCAGCTGGCAGGGCAGATTAGATTATTGCTGAGGGAAAAAACAGATCATTAATTTAGTGACAATAAGAAGGTATGAGAATGGAAAAGATTAATATTTTGGGAATCGCTTCGGAAGGCAATGCCGGAGCATTAAAAAATTTATTAGAATATGAACAGTTTGAATGTATTGACGTCGTGGAAGCGGAGAATGAAAATCTGCCGTATATTGTGAAACAGCCGATGAATGCAGTGGTTGTATATGATGGAGACTTTTCTCCGATTCTTGCAGATTTTCTGGAAAAGATAAATATTGCAAGAAGCGACAGCATGATTTTCCTGGTTACAAAAAACTGCGACATGGAGACCTTGACAAGAGCTATGCAGTGCGGGGTTCGAAACGTCTTTACCATGGACGCGGTTCCGGAAAAAATATGTCATGAAATTGAGACAGAAGTCGTTCGGCAGCAGAAAAAATATGATCCGTCAGGCAGTTCCATGAATCGGGCGCATATTATTTCCGTTTTTGGAACAAAAGGAGGCACAGGCAAAACAATGCTTTCCGTCAATCTGGCCGTTGCGCTGCAGAGCATTGGAAAACAGGTTTTGGTTGTGGATTTAGACCTCCAGTTTGGGGATGTGGGCGTCTTTTTTGATATTCCGAAATTTGATACCATCTCCGACCTGATCGAGGAGGGAGTATTTTCAAATGCAACGGTAAACAGTTATCTTTACAAGCATTCAAGCGGAGTGCACGCGTTGTGCGCGCCGGTATCGCCGGAATATGCGGAATTGGTAAAACCGGAGTATATTAACAAAATCGTATCTGCTGTAAGTACGGATTTTGATTATATTATTTTTGATTTGGGACCGACCATCGACGAGGTGGCGCTGCAGGCATTGGAAATCTGCAATGATATTTATTTTGTGACAAATCCGGAGATATCCACCTTGAAAAATACAAAGGTGTGTATGCATGTCTTAGACACGCTGGGTCAGGCGTCTAAAGTAAAAATGGTCTTAAATAAAGAAGGAAGTTCTGATATTAAAATTAAGGATGTCGAAGCGGCGCTGGATATGGCGATGACCGTTGTCGTTCCGAGCGAAACAAGAAACGTAATCGCCTCTATCAACAGAGGAATTCCGATTGTGATCGCCACGCCAAAGTCTAAGGTAAGCAAAGCAATTAAAAGTTATGCGGAATTGTTATAAGCGCAGGGTTTGTTGAGGAGAAAAAAAGATGTCATTATTGGAAAGAATGGGAAAATCTGATATTCAAAAGACGAATACGGATTCTGAGATCAATAAAGAACTGAAACAGGAGCAGCAGCCAAAGGATGTGCAGCAGAAAAAAAGTTCCATGGGATCTTCTTTTGAAACTGCACCGAAGAATAAAGAGCAGGGAAATGCGCCGAAAAATACGGAGAAGGGAAACAATGCGAGAAAGGAAGAATACTCACAGATTGCAGAAGGTACCCACAAGGAAGTAGCGGCGATTCTTTCCAAGACCGAGCAGATTAACAGTCAGGAGATTGAGCAGTTAATCAGCGAGGTCATTGATGAAAACAATCCGGAATTAAAGATTGTGGATAAAACCAAAATCACGAGAGAAGTCTTCAATGAAATTACCGGACTCGGCCCTTTAGAAGATTTACTGCATGATCCGGATATCAGTGAGGTTATGGTCAACGGACCAAACCAGATTTATGTGGAAAAGAAAGGAAAGCTGACCCTGTCCGGGGTAACTTTTCAGAATGAGGAGCATGTACGCAGGATTATTGACCGGATTGTTTCTCCGTTGGGAAGAAGAATTGATGATTCCAACCCGATGGTCGATGCAAGACTTGCAGACGGATCCCGTGTCAATGCGATTATTCCACCGGTAGCGCTAAACGGTTCTACCATTACAATTCGAAAATTTTCAGATACGCCGCTGACGATTGATAATTTAATTAGTTTTGGCTCTCTCTCAGAAGATATGGCTGAGTTTTTGGAGGCGAGCGTTCATGGGAAACTGAATATTTTAGTTTCCGGAGGTACCGGTTCGGGAAAAACAACACTTTTAAATGTATTGTCGGCCTATATTCCGGCGGACGAGCGTATTGTAACCATCGAAGATGCGGCGGAACTGAAACTGATGCAGGACCATGTCGTATCACTGGAAAGCCGTCCGGCAAACTTAGAGGGAAAAGGCGCGGTCACCATTCGTGACCTGGTAAAAAATGCATTGAGAATGAGACCGGACAGAATTGTTGTCGGCGAGGTGCGTGGCGGAGAGACCGTGGATATGCTTCAGGCAATGAACACAGGACACGACGGTTCCCTGACAACTGCCCATGCAAACACCCCGAGAGACGCATTGCTTCGTATTGAAACCATGTTTATGATGGCGGGAATGGAAATTCCTGTTTCCGCGATCCGCCAGCAGATTGCGGGCGCGCTGGATTTAATTGTTCAGCAGGCAAGGCTGAGAGACGGTTCCAGAAAGATTATCAGCATTTCGGAAGTGACCGGAATGGAAGGCGATATTATCACTACGCAGGAAGTATTTCGATATACCAATGAGGGATATGATGAAAATAATAAATCGGTAGGCCGGTTCGTCAGTTCCGGAGTAAAACCGAAATGTTGTGAAAAAATGACGGCAAATGGTGTGGCAATCAAAAATCATTGGTTCTTTGCCGATGGCATACAAACATAAAAGAGGGTTGAGAAAAGATGTTAATTAGCGGAATCGCAATTTTTGCGGGCATTCTGTGTTTTTGCGTGATTACCATTCTGTTAAGTAAATTTCAGAAAAGTAAAATGCAAATTGAAGAGCGTGTCAAGGGAATTGCCTATGACAAGCCGGAAAAGCAGAATAAGCGCAAAGAGCGCAGAAAGAAAACAAAAACAAAAGAAAAACAGAAACGCGAACTTTCTGCAAAAACAAAGAAAAGAATGGAGAAAGTTGAAGAAGAATTGTACAGCGTGGGCATAAAAATGCCGGTAGAGACATTTTTGATGCTGTGGATCAGCATCACGGTAGTAATTCCGATTTTGTTTTATCTGATTTTCCATAATATTTTCTTATGTCTGATCGTGGCGTTTGCGATTGCATTTATTCCCGTGATGGTCATTCAGAAGAAAAAGAAAAAAAGAAAAAGCGATCTGGAATCCCAGCTGGTTGACGCAATCAGCGTTTTAGTCAATGCGCTGAGAGCAGGACATTCGTTTCAGATGGCAATGAATACAATCTCTAGAGATATGGAAGAGCCGATCAGCGGAGAGTTTGGCAGAGTATTTCGGGAAACGCAGAGAGGTCTGACGTTGGAGGACAGTTTAAATCAGATGGTGGAACGAACCGGCAGCGAGGACTTGGGCATTATGTGTACCGCCATTATTATTCAGCGGCAGGTCGGTGGAAATCTTTCAGAGGTGTTGGAAAATATTTCAGAAACCATTCAGGAGCGGATCAGTCTGCGCGGTGAAATCAAGGCAAAAACCGCCAGCGGAAGAATTTCCGGATATATCGTAGGAGCATTACCGTTATTGATTTTAGGAGCGATCAGCGTAATCAATCCAGGTTACGTATCATTACTGTTTAAAGAAGGCCCGGGACATATCATGCTGATTGTGAGTGTGGTTATGGAAGTCATCGGTTTTCTTGTCATAAAAAAAGTGGTAACAGTGAAATATTAACGAAAACAATCAGGTGATGGATGAAGAAATGATTAGGAGAAAATGATGGAAATACTCATATCAATTGTATTTGTGGTTACAGTATTCTTTTTTATCATTGCAATCTATGAAAGCTTTGGAGCAAAGGATCAGGTTCATAAACGATTGAACGATGTTTCAGAGACGAGGGAAGCAGAAGAGAAAAAGCCAAAAACGGAAAAGCAGAATTTTATAAAGAAATTTCAACAGAGAAGAACTGACAGAAAGCAGAAGTTTAATCGGGAAAAAGCAAAGAGGGAGCGAAATAACCGAAAGGAATCTGCGACGGAGATTATGCTGGAGACAGCAGATATAGATATGACCGCAGAACAGTTTTCAACCTTGAAAATCACCATCTGCATGTCTGGAATTGTATTGGTGTTTATTATTTCCCTGTTGTTGCATTTGAATTTTGCCGTATCCCTGCTTCTGATTGCTTTTGCAGGATTAATCGGACTGATTGCCCCAAACAGAGTTTTAAAATCAAAAATTCAAAAGCGGAAGAAGAAAATCTGGGAACAGCTTCCGGATATTATTGACCTATTGGTCGTAAGCGTTGAGGCAGGCCTTGGGTTTGATGCCGCATTGATACGGTTATATGAAAAAGATAAATCAGAGCTGATGGTAGAATTGATGCAGGCAATCCGTGACATTAACCGTGGAATGAGTAAAAAAGAGGCCTATAATAATCTGGCAAAACGGTGTGATGTAAAGGAACTGACATCGTTTCTGACCTCCATGGTGCAGGCAGACCAGATGGGAATTTCCGTAAAATCTGTTCTAAAGGTTCAGTCTGTAACGCTCAGAGAGAAAAGAAGACAGAAAGCGGAAGAAAAGGCATTGAAGGCGCCGGTATTGATGCTGGTTCCAATGGTCGTCTTTATTTTTCCGGTCATCTTTATTATTCTGCTGGGACCGGCCGTACTCAATATCATGGATGTTTTATAGGGGGCAGAATGAAACAGAAAGATATTTATCTAAATGAAAAAAAAGTAGGAAAAGTATATGTTGCCGATAATTTTTTCCTGAGACTTCGGGGACTGATCGGTAGAAATCCTGAGGAGGTCGGAGCGCTTTTAATTCAACCGTGTTCCCAGATACATACGTTTATGATGTCTGCTCCGATTGATGTGGTTTATCTTGACAAAAGCGGCAGAGTCTTAAAAATTGAACAGAACATTCCACCGTCAAGATGTCAGAAAAGCGTCAAACATGCGAAAGCCGTTGTGGAATTTCCGGCTTTTCAAACAGAAAAACTTCATATCAAGACAGAGGATTGCCTGACTTTCAATTAATTGATATCATTGAAATGATAACCGTATTCGGTTTATAGAAATCCATTCGGAAAGGAGACTTTAAAAAAGTCAGAGGTGAGAAAAATATGAGTGAAGAAAAGCAGAATGCAGTTTCAATTGAGCAGTTACGAGCGGGTGTGGAAAACGAACACAGATTTCAGACAGTGTTCCGGGGATATGATAAAAAGGATGTCAATGAGTATCTTCAGGAATTGGCAGAAAATTATCAGAAAACAATCGATGATCTGAATCAGAAGCGGGATACCAGTATCCGTGATATTTCAAACAGTTACGAGACGCTTCTGTCAGATTTGAAACAAAAAAAAGAAAGTGAGATTCAAAAGCTGCAGAGCGATTCCGAAAAAACAATTGCAGATTTGAAACAAAAGAAAGAAAGTGAGATTCAAAAACTGCAGAGCGATTCCACAAAAACGATTGCAGATCTGAAACAGAAAAATGAAAGTCAATATCAGAAATTAAAGAGTGAAACGGATAAGCTGATTGCAGACTTAAGAAAAGAAAATGTGCAGCTGCATGATCAGGTGGAAGGGATGACAAAACAATTAGAAGATGTCAGTAAGAAATTGGAAAATCGGGAAGAAAACGAAAAGAAAGTCCGCGAAACTGTTATGGCGGGAATGCGCGAGGCAAATAACAGATTAGCAGATGAAAACCGCAAGAAGGAAATGAAAATTACTCAGTTGGAAGAGCATATCCAGGATATTAAGACCGATGTGTCCGAATATACATCCATGCTCATTGGGCTGAATGGAAAGTTAAAGGAAATGCTTCAGGAAAAGGTGGCAGAATGTGAGAGCATTATTTCTGCATGGGAGCAGCAGTTTTCTGTTACCGCAAAAAGCATGGAAGACCCGACGCAGTAATGGAAAATCTGCCCCGCATAAATAAAGCCGCTCCCGGAAAGTTGAAGGAGGAATGCATATGAAAATCAAAAGAAAATGGAAAGAGGAAGACGGCGCGTCTGCAGTACTTGTCATATTGCTGATTACAGTTATTTTTTCCTTTACCGCTTTGGCGATTGATTTGGGTTCTGCGTATAACCTGAAAGTAAGAATACAGTCGGCATGCGATCTGGCGGCGTTGGCCGGGGCAAAAAAATTACCGGATACGTGCGCGGTGCTGACGGCCGCAAAAGAGAATGCGGCAAAAAATGGATTCCGTGAGGAAGATGTCAGCGTATCTGTACTTGGCGCGGCAGATAAAGTAAGGGTATCGATTAAAAATGATAAACCGACCTTTTTTGCGCGGGTGATGGGAATCAACAGTTTAGAGGTATCCTGTCAGGCAGTCGCGGCTTATGAGGAAATGAGTTTTGATGAGGATTTTGAATATGCCATTTTCTCCGGAGACCCGGATGCGGACTTAAACATGGGCTGGGGTAATTACTGGGTTGACGGAAAAGTTCATGCAAATGGCACGGTGACGACCGGCGGTTATGTCTACGCGGACAAAATTACTTCTGATAAAGGCGGGGATCTCAAATACAATACTTTTATTACCAGCAGAGACGCAACCGGAGAAGTGGAAACGGAAAGAAAGAACGGAGAAGTCGATCATGCGGAAGTCGTTGAAATGCCATATTATCTGGGAGACAATATTGACGCGCTGATTGTCGAACCGAGTCTTCCGTCCAATGATTACTGGGTGAATACGGTCACAACTTCCAGATTTGATGATACCGCGTTGTATGATACATTAAAAAAGAATCAGAACACACATATCAAGACAACCGGAACTCCAAACGGATACATGAATCAGATTGTAAATTTTGAAGGAGATTTGTATCTTGATTTAAACAGCGATGTTTCCATCCAGTTTTTCTCTCAATATGGCAGTAACGAAACCGATGTCATCAACGGAGATATTTATATTACCAATCCGGGACATACAACAGGGCTGGTCAATTACGGAAACGGCTTTACAGTCAATGGAAATATTTATGTCATGTCCGGCAATTTAAATCTTGCCAATGCCGCAGTCAATGGAAACATCTACTGCGCCGGGAATATGACGACTGATGGCGGACTGACGCAGATCCGCGCGAAATATGTGTATGCAAATTCGCTAAAGACAGGAAATAGTACAGATATTAACGCTACAATCATTACGGAATATGATGCCGAGGTCATGGGCGGAAGTAACGGAGTTTACAGTTCCAGTACACTGTCCGTATATTCGCGGCACGGCAATATCAAGTTCGGGACCAATTACTCAGATATCCATGGATATATCTTTGCGCCGTATGGAGACATTGATATCGTGGCAAATAATGAAATCTACGGAAAAATTATCGGCAATACGGTGTCCATGCAGTCCGGAAATGTAAAGGTACATCCGCTGGATAAGGAATTAGATTTTGAAATAAAGAAAAAAAGCGAATCCGGCGAGGCAAAAAGAAAGGCGCGTTTGATACAGTAAGTAAAATAGATAATCAAAGAAAAGCATTCCCGATGACATTTTTGTGGTCGGGAATGCTTTTTTGTAATATAATGATATCAGAAAATTCGTATTGCTAAAAAATGGTGAAACCGGATGAAAGAAAAGAGACGGGTGAAAAGAAAAATGTCAGCAGGAGATCGTTACATTTCAGAGATCACATTTGAGACAACAGCAAAGAGAGTGTCTGCGGTCACGATTGCAGGAAATATACTGCTTTCCATTTTTAAACTGGTGGCGGGAATTATCGGACGCTCCAGCGCCATGATAAGCGACGCCATTCATTCTGCATCGGACGTACTCAGTACCGTGATTGTTTTGATTGGTGTGAAACTTGCGGCAAAACAGCCGGATAAGGAGCACCCTTATGGACATGAACGGTTGGAGTGTGTCGCAGCAATTGTGCTTTCGATGATTTTGTTTTTGACCGGATGCGGCATCGGACTCAAGGCGCTGGAAGATATTATCGAGGGGAATTATGCGCTGCTGCCGATTCCGGGACTGCTTTCGCTGATTGCAGCGGTTGTTTCGATTGCCGTCAAAGAAGCAATGTTTCGGTACACAAAAATCAATGCGGTAAAAATTGACTCGGCAGCATTGATGGCAGACGCGTGGCATCACCGTTCCGATGCGCTGTCGTCTATCGGGGCGCTGATTGGTATTGCAGGGGCGAGGCTCGGTTTTCCGGTAATGGATTCGGCTGCCAGTCTCGTGATTTTTCTATTTATTGCAAAAGCCGCCTACGACATTTTCAAAGACGCTGTGGACAAAATGGTGGACCACTCCTGCGATGAGAAAACGGAACAGCAGATTTATGAATGTGTGATGAGTAACCGCGAGGTACAGGGCATTGATTTACTGCATACACGTATTTTCGGCAATAAGATTTATGTGGACGTGGAAATCAGAGTCAATGGAAATTATACTCTAGTACAGGCACACGAAATAGCGGAAGAAGTCCATGACAGTATTGAATCAGATTTTCCAAAGATTAAACATATCATGGTGCATGTGAATCCGGCAGAAATGTCTGAAAAATAAGGGATTGCCTGAAGAGCGCAGCGCAGAAATACAAAGCGGCTTCGCTTTCAAAGCGAAAATTCAGCTGACTTGAAACAGTAAATTCTACTTTGTAAGATTAAATTCTACCGAAGATAAAAACTATGATAAAAAGATAGTT
>CANQMA010000048.1 GCA_947624875.1 uncultured Lachnospiraceae bacterium | reverse complement strand
GCGATAGTCGTCACGGCCATGATACCCGGCGTTGTCGTAAGCTACTATATGGAGTTTATGAAAACAAAGGAAAATGAGACCATATCGCAGTTCTTTGAAAAGCTGGAGAGGCTTCCGGAGCTTTCGCAAGAGGAGCTTGCAGAGCTTTCGGAGCGTGTAAAGAAGTTTGAAAAGACGAACGGCGCGCATAAGTCGAATAAAAAAATATGAAACTTGTAGTTCTTTTTCTCACACCACCCGGAAAAACGGCTTTACGCAACCAAAAAAATCAGCGGCACTGCCGCTGATTTTTTCTGCTATATAGTAAAGAAAAGGCATACCGCAATTCAAGCGGTATGCCTTTTCTTGTTCCCTGTCCGACAGCCTGTCATAAAATGATTAATGATACGGTCTTATGTCATGCCATCGGAAACGGGTGCTTTTTAATGATGCTTCGTTATCTTATAAAGAGATATCGCCGAATATGTCGTCAATTACGTAGTAAGCTCTTGCATCTTCCGGCTTAATATAAATCTTAACAGACTTTGGAGCTGTCTTCTTTCCGGATTTTGCTTTGTAATCAGCGATTGCATTTTCTTTGATTACGTCAACCTTTACCTGATTTCCGCTGAACTCTACATAAAGTTCGGAATCCTTCTTAGCAGCAGCCTTCTTTGGAGCAGCAGCTTTTTTTGCAGCCGGCTTAGCAGCAGCCTTAACAGCTTCCTTCTTTGCAGCCGGTTTAGCAGCAGCCTTAACAGCCTCTTTCTTTGCAGCCGGTTTAGCAGCGGCCTTAACAGCCTCTTTCTTTGCAGCCGGTTTAGCGGCAGCCTTAACAGCTTCTTTCTTAGCAGCGGCCTTAACAGCTTCCTTCTTTGCAGCCGGAGTAGCAGCCTTTACTGCTTCAGCTTTCTTTGCTTCAACCGGTTTTGCTTCAACTTTCTTTGCAGTTGTCTTTGTTGTTGTTGCCATAATATAAATCCTCCTTTAATTAGGTGGGTCGATTGTCTGTCCATCGTTGTTAAGTTTGTCAATATCAACCAATCAAATTTTTTTCACGTTGATAATCATACATCTACCATTTAAAATATGCAAGAATATAAAAAAATTTCATGAAAATGTTACAAAAAGTAACGGGATTGAAAGATTTTATGCATAACTAATTACTTGATTCTTTTGAAAACCTGTATTTTAAATGGTAAATCGTACCAACAGAAATCTGTTTTTTTGTATAATTTGTTACAAATAACTATATAATACGACAAAAAATGATTTGACATTCTAAAAAAAATTTGTTAAAATCCTCAAACACAATAGGATAAATTATGTAGAATCATTGTTCTGGATTTGGTCAGGATAGGATGGAAAGATGAACCGTTTTGAAAAAAGAAGAGTAAAGCAAAATATTTATAAACATGCAAATGCGATTATGTATACACTGATTTTTGTGATGGCTTCTGCAATCACGATTGTGGCGGCTGTTTCTCGAAATGATGTGCAATATGTAGATGAAAATACATTGTCTACCGTTGCGAAAGATGCGATTGAAGTGCACAATGGAGAAAGCATCAAAGTGGCTGCGACGGGAATTGACGAACCGACGGTTGAAACCACGCAGGAAGAAATGACACAGGAAGAAACCACACAGGACGAAGTGAGACAGGAAGAAACCACCGTTGAAAATACTACAAAGGCTGCTGAAACAAACAAGGCAGATTCCAATGCGGCAAAGGTGAAAGTCACTGCGGATACACTCATGGTCAGAAGCGCTCCGTCTGAGGACGCGCAGGTTTTAGGAACCCTCGATCAGGATGACACGCTTGATGCGGTCAGCATTTCCGGCGGGTGGGTCACCATTGAATTTGAAGGACAGCAGGGTTATATCAGTTCTGCCTATGTCGATATTCTGGAATAAATTTATCAACAGATGAATAGAAGAATCGAAAGAAAGAAATCCTATGAATCATAGGGTTTCTTTTTTCTTATTTAAATGATAAAATGTTTGTAATTCATTTTGAATGGATTAAAATACAGGAAAAATCCTGTTTTAACATTCAAAATCAGGAAAGGAGGAGAGACGAAAATGGAATATATGTCATGGGTATGGCTTGGAGCTTTTATTCTTTTTGTCGCCATTGAATTGATTTCCTTAGGACTCACCAGTATCTGGTTTGCGATTGGAGCGCTGGCTGCATGTGTTGCCTATCTTCTTGGCGGAAATTTCGTCGTGCAGATTATTACTTTTGCAGTTGTGACGGTTCTGGTTCTGGTACTGATAAGGCCTTACGCTCTCAAGTATATTAACAACAGGACAGAAAAAACAAATATTGACGCCCTGATTGGGAAGACGGCTAAAGTGGTTGTTCCGATTGACAATATTGCCGCTGCCGGCATGGTTGTGGTCGACGGCGTTGAGTGGACTGCCAGAAATGTCAATAATGAAACGATACCGGAAGGAACGCTCGTCAAGGTGGTCGACGTAAAAGGAGTCAAGTTGATTGTGCAGCAGGCAGATGAAAAATAAGGGCGCTGACCAGGAGGAAAAACATGGACCGTTATATGGATACTAAAATAAATATAAAACAAATATTGGAGGGAAGTATTATGAATGTTGCAATTTTATTAATTGTAGTATTATTGATTGTGATTATCTGCACCTGTGTAAAGATTGTACCGCAGGCGCACGCGTATGTCGTAGAAAGACTTGGAGCATACAAGGACACATGGTCTGTCGGACTGCACTTTAAAGTTCCGTTTTTGGATCGTGTTTCCAGAAGAGTAAATTTAAAAGAGCAGGTAGCTGATTTTGAACCGCAGCCGGTAATTACCAGAGATAATGTAACGATGCAGATTGATACGATTATCTTTTATCAGATTACAGACCCGAAACTTTACGCGTACGGTGTGGAAAACCCGATTGTAGCGATTAAAAATCTGACGGCGACGACGCTTCGTAATATTGTCGGGGATCTGGAACTGGACGAGACGCTGACTTCCAGAGAGACGATCAATGCAAGAATGCGTACAGAATTAGACGTAGCGACGGACCCGTGGGGAATTAAGGTCAACAGAGTCGAATTGAAAAATATTATTCCGCCGAGAGATATTCAGGAAGCAATGGAAAAACAGATGCGTGCAGAGCGTGAAAAGCGTGAGCAGATTCTTCGCGCAGAGGGTGAAAAGAAGTCTGCAGTGCTGATTGCCGAAGGTAAAAAGGAAGCCGCTATCTTAAATGCAGAGGCAGACAACAGAGCCGCAGTACTGAAGGCAGATGCAGAAAAGCAGAAGAAAATCCTTGAAGCGGAAGGTGAAGCTGCCGCAATCTTAAAAGTGCAGCAGGCCAATGCAGATGGTATCCGTGCGATTAAAGAAGCGGGCGCAGACCAGTCCGTGCTGACGATAAAGAGCCTGGAAGCATTTACTGCCGCAGCAGACGGACAGGCAACCAAGATTATTATTCCATCGGATATCCAGGGACTTGCCGGAAGTATCAAAGCAATTACGGAAGTGATTAAGGACTGAGAACAGAGAAACCTTTAGGAGTGCAATATGTTTGACGAAAAAATCGTGCTGTGCGGTTCCAACGGTTATGAAAAAAAGTATTATCTGAACGACCGGTTTTCCAATCTGCCGGAGCAGATTCAGCAGGAACTGCAGATTATGTGCGTGATGTTTACGGAAGAAATTGGGGGAATTCTGATTCTCCAGTTTGATGAAGATGGAAATCTGCAGTTTGTCACGCAGGCAAAAGAAGACGATATTTTATATGACGATATCGGCAGCGGGCTGAAAGTTCACCAGATGCAGGCAGACAAGAGAGATTTGCTGGAGTCGCTGGAGTTGTTTTACAGAGTCTTTGTACTGGGAGAAGAAATGTAATGTTATTGACGATTGATGTAGGAAATACGAATATTACGCTGGGACTTTTCCAGCAGAAAAAAATTTTTGCCACATTCCGGATCACGACCAGAAATAACAAAACGTCTGACGAGTATGGTTCCCTGATTCTCGATATTTTGACAGCGAGAGGGATTCCGGTGGAAGGCATTGAGGACGTAATCATTTCGTCTGTGGTTCCGAAAATCATGTACTCGCTGACCAGTGGCATTATAAAATATCTGGGCGTGGAGCCGACGGTGGTCGGTATCGGAACCAGAACCGGGATTAAAATCAACAGAACGGATCCGAGAGAAGTGGGTTCGGACCGGATTGTTGATGCGGTAGCGGCGTATGAGTTGTATGGCGGGCCATGTATCGTCATTGATTTTGGCACGGCAACCACATATGATCTGATTGGACCGGAGGGCACGTTTGAGGCAGGAGTCACGTCGCCGGGAATCCGCATCAGCGCCAAGGCGCTTTGGAATGAAACGGCAAAACTGCCGGAAGTAGAAATCCTCAAGCCAAAAAGTATCCTTGGAAAAGATACGATTACCAGTATGCAGGCAGGAATTGTCTACGGATATATCGGACAGACAGAATATATTGTCCGGCATATGAAAGAGGAATGCGTTTTTTCCGATGTCAAGGTGATTGCTACCGGAGGTATGGGACGTATTATATATGAAAATACGGACTGCATCGATGTGTATGACAGCGAATTAACATTACAGGGGATGCGGCTGATTTATGAGAAAAATAGAAATAAAAAATAAAATTGCATTGGGACCAATGGCAGGAGTGACAGACCTGCCATTTCGTCTGCTCTGTAAAGAACAGGGCTGCGGGTTTTTATATACGGAGATGGTCAGCGCCAAAGCGATTTTATACAACAATAAAAATACAAAACTGCTGATGAATCTGGACGAGCGCGAGCATCCGATAGGACTGCAGCTGTTTGGTTCCGAACCGGACATTATGGCAGAAATCGGGGCGCAGGCGGCTGAGGGCGACTGCGATTTTATCGACGTCAATATGGGATGCCCGGTACCGAAAATCGTCAATAATCATGAAGGTTCTTACCTTATGACCCAGCCGAAACTGGTGGAAGAACTGTTGACGAAAATGGTTCAGAAAATCAAGAAACCCGTTACGGTCAAAATGAGAAAAGGATTTCTGCATGGTGACAGTGAGGCGGTTGAAATTGCAAAGATTGCAGAGGCGTGCGGCGTTTATGCCATTGCCGTGCACGGGCGCACAAGGGAGCAGTATTATAGCGGTAAGGCGGACTGGGATATTATCCGCGAAGTGAAGCAGGCTGTGAAAATTCCCGTAATTGGCAACGGTGATATTTTCACTCCGGAGGACGCAAAGGCAATGAAAGAATATACCGGCTGCGACGCGCTCATGGTCGGACGCGCCGCCCGTGGGAACCCATGGATTTTCCGGGATATCCGGCATTATCTGGAAACGGGAGAACTTCTGCCCAAACCATCTGCAGAGGAAATTAAGCAGATGATTCTGCGCCACGCGCAAATGCTTTCAGATTACAAGGGAGAGTATACGGCTGTGCGGGAAATGAGGAAACACATTGCATGGTATACACAAGGGCTGCCGCATTCTGCAGAACTCCGGCGGCGCTGCAATGAAATTACGGATATGGAAACTTTAGAAAACGTTCTTGAGAGCCGGCTGTGACCGGAAGACGATTGGAAATTGGAAACTGTTCTGATTTTTCGGAAACAGTGGAGGAAACAATGAAACATGAAAGGAAACTACCGATTAAAATCAGAAGGTCAAAACTTTCGATGGGAATGATTTGGATTATCCTGACCTGCTGGCTGATTCCTTATGTTGTAGTATCAGGATTATTGCTGTATTACATGAATGGAAAAAGTGAAGAGCAGCTTTCCCAGACAATTTACACTTCGATTGAAAACGTGGCAGAAATCAGCAAAAATAAAATTGAGGACGCCATTACACTTTCCCTGCAGGCTTCTTACGATGGAGTGATTCGCCAGAGTTATGAGGAATTTCTTGCGGACAATGACGAATCCCGGATGTATGCTTCCACGATGAAATATCTGGACAGGACATATAAATACAATAAACTGATTGCAAGTACCTACCTGCTGTATCATGGAAAAACTGACCGGTCTTATTATACATACAGCAGTGTGGCGGGAGCCGCTTATCTGAATGTGGGAACGTTTCTTGAAAAGTCCGCGCCCAAAGTGAAAAACATTGCAGACAGTTTGGAGACAGACACAAAACTGGTCAATACGGACGGACATCTGTTTGTCGTCAGAAATCTCGTGACTGCGGATTACCGCCCTTTCGCGATTCTTGCCCTCGAAGCAAATAAAAATTATGTGTTTGACAGTCTGTCTGACGTGATGTGGCAGCGGTCATCAGCAGTCTATGTAGATGACGAACAGATTTATACTTCTGAAACCATGTCCGATGAACAAAATCAGGCGGTCAACGATTTCTATCAAAGTAAGTTCCGTGAAAGCGCGGTGCGCGAAGCGGAAGGAATTAAAGTTATTTATAACCGGGATGCAGCCATAACCGGCGCGTCGTTTTATTTAAACGGACAGAAAATTGTGTGTATGGCAAAACTTGACGGGATGGCCATCTCGAGAGAGACATATATTTATATGTTAATTTTTTTGGTTGTGTTTGTCATGCTGATTCCGCTTTTGATTGCAACATTCCTATATTTTTACCGGAATATCAATAAACCGATCAATAGCCTTGTAAACGCTTCGCAGCATATTGAAAATGGGGAGTACGGATACGAGGTCGAGCCATTGAAAAAGGACAATGAATTTAAGCATCTCGAAAAGACTTTTAATCATATGTCGGTGAGCCTGAGAGAATCTTTTAACCGCATTTATGCTGAGGAGGTAGCTGTGCGTGACGCGGAAATGAAAGCGCTTCAGTCACAGATCAATCCGCACTTTTTAAATAATACGCTGGAAATCATTAACTGGAAAGCGCGTATGAGCGGAAATGAGGATGTCAGCGAGATGATCTCTGCGCTGAATGTCATGCTGACAGCAACGATGAACCGGAAAAACGAGGCATTTATTTCAATCCGTGAAGAATTAGAGTATGTGGACGCCTATTTATATATTATTTTTGCAAGGTTTGGAGAAAAATTCCAATTTGAAAAACAGATTGATGAAACTGTTTTAGACTTTCAAGTTCCCCGGCTGATTATACAGCCGCTGGTGGAAAATGCAGTAGAGCATGGCGGTGATGAAAAGGGAAAAATCGAAGGGAAACTGGTGATTGCCGGCGAGGAAGACTGCATAAGAATTCAAGTGGTCAATAACGGGGATATGACGTCAGAAAACAAAGAACGGATTCGAAGACTGTTGTCTGATGACAATGTGGAAGATCTGCACAAAAACATTGGAATCCGCAACGTAAATCTCCGATTGAAAATGATTTATGGGGAACAGAGCGGGTTGAAAATTATCACTGAGCAGAATCATACTACCGTCAGTGAGATTGTAATTCAAAGAAAATCCGGGAGGGAAAAATGAAACAGAGATATCTGACTGTACTTGCGCTGATTTCCGTGATGACCGTCATGCTGTCAGGATGTCAAAGTACAGATTCCACACAGCAAACAGAAAAACCAATGCCGGTTACGTTAAATGTGACGACAACCTATGCAGGGGAAGACGGCAATGCCTTAAATTTTCAAAAGGCGGTTCAGGCATGGGAAGAAAAAACAGGAAATCATGTGAGTGATCGTTCCCAGACATCCGGAGAAGATTTTAAATACAGAGTGGTCACGGATTTCGAAACCGGCATGGAGCCGGACGTTTTGTTCTTTTTTACCGGCGTCGATGCAAATTCGTTTGTAAAACAGGGAAAAGTAGTCTCAATTGATGAAATCCGCAGGCAGTATCCCGATTATGCCAAAAACATGATGGAAAAAAGACTGCCAAAATCTCCGGTAGACGGAAAGGCATATGCTGTGCCGGTAAACGGCTATTGGGAAGGAATGTTTGTCAACAAAGAAGTTTTGAAAAAGGCAAAGGCAGAAATGCCGACCAAAGATACGACCTGGAAAGAATTTTTGGATATCTGCAGTAAAGTAAAGAAGGCAGGCTATACGCCGATTGCAGCATCTCTTCAACAGGTGCCGCACTATTGGTTCGAGTATGCAGCCTTTAACAACGGCACATTAAAGAACCACGCCATCGTCCCGAAAACGGTTCAGGATACAAGCGGCAGGGCATGGGTGGATGGACTGGAAGATATAAAAACATTATATAAGAAAGGATTTTATCCGAAAAACACCTGTATGGCGACGGATGATGAAACCTTTCGTCTGTTTGCCACGGATCAGGCGGCGTTTCTCATAGACGGTTCATGGAAAGTCGGCGCGCTTGAAAGTGAGGCTGAAGAGATTGACCATTTTACGGTTACGCATGTTCCGGCAAAAAAAGACAGGAAAGCAACCGAGGCGATTGGCGGAATTTCAAGCGGTTATTATATCACAAAAAAAGCGTGGGACCATCCGGAAAAACGCGCCGCCGCAGTCGATTTCATTACCTATATGACAAGCAATGAAATCGTATCAGAGTTTGCGGGGTCTTCCGTCACCGCATTGAAAGAGGGCGTCTCTACGGAGAACATCACCCTTTCCTCTCTCGGACGGGACGCCGTAGCGTTTGTCGATGAGATTACCGGATTTTCTCCGGCAGTGCAGGACGCGCTCTCTGAATCGCAGAGAGAACCGATTTTTATGGAAATGAATTCCATTGTAAAAGGAAAAACTTCTCCGCAAACAGCGGTAGAACAGGTACTGGAACGCATTCTGCAGGAATAGATGCAGAACCGGCGCTTGAAAATAAGAACAGTTTTTGAATTCATGGGAGCAGTGATGTATAAAGTAGTAATAGTTGATGATGAACCGATTATCTGCGAGGGACTAAAAGTTAGTGTCCCTTGGGAAAACTATGGTTGCAAAGTTGTAGGAACAGCAGGAAATGGGGAAGAAGGTCTTCATTTAGTGCGAAGTTTAAAACCGGATATTATTTTTTCTGATATCTGTATGAACCGCATGGACGGACTGACGATGGTTGCCGCCATCAAGTCGGAATTTCCGGAAATGGAAGTATGCCTGTTGACAGGCTACCGCAATTTTGATTATGCGCAAAACGCGATTAAACTCGGCGTTACCAGATATTTGCTAAAGCCTTCTAAAATGAGTGAAATCAAGGAAGCAATTACGTGCATGACGGAAAATCTGAAAGACAGCAAAAAGCAGGAGGAACCGGCATCGGGCAGCCTTTGGAACGCCCAAAACCAAAAAGAACAATATCTTTATGAAACTTTTATAAAAAACCGTCCGCCGCTGGAGGAAAATGCAGAAAATAAAATTAAGGAATCCGAGGCAAACAATTTTATTGTAAAAACAGCGCTGTGCTATATTTATGATCATTATACAATCAAATTGTCCCTGCAGGATGTCGCGCAGCATTGCTATGTCAGCAGCTGGCATTTGAGCAAACTGCTGAACCGCTATACAGCGAAAGGATTTTTCGAAATTATCAATATCATTCGCTTGGATCAGGCAAAAAAACTTTTGTTGACGACGCCGGATAAAATCCAGGACATTGCAGAACAGGTGGGATTTGTCGATGTGGCGCATTTCTCAAGAATTTTTAAAAATCATGTGGGAATGTCGCCGTCCGAATATCGCCACCACTGAAATCATTGAAATTGCTGCAAAGAATGGAATCATCTACCAGGAATAGATGTCCATGCAGCGCTTATACTATTTTTGAAATCGAAACACTTTCATTTATAAAATGTCAGAAAAAAGGGCTCTTTTGTGGCGGCAGAGGGGCTCTTTTCATTGACAATACGGACATTGTGGTCTATTATAATGAGTAAAATTATTTGGAACAAGCGAACGGAGGAAATAAAAAAATGGCAGATAACAACAAGAAAAATATATTGACCCATGAAGGACTCGAAGAATTGGAAAAAGAACTCGAGCATTTAAAGGTCAATAAAAGAAAAGACATCGCACAGAAATTAAAAGAGGCGAGAGCGCAGGGCGATTTATCCGAAAATGCAGAGTATGACGCTGCAAAGGATGAACAGAGAGATATTGAGGCCAGAATTGAAGCAATTGAAAATATTTTGAAAAATGCTGAAGTAGTTACAGCAGACGACGTTGATGATACAAAAATAAATATTGGATGTCATATAGTGATTCACGATTTTGCTTATGATGAAGATCTGGAATTCAGCATTGTCGGTTCTACACAGGCAAACAGCATGAAAGGAAAAATTTCCAATGAATCGCCGCTTGGCGCAGCGTTGATTGGCCATGAGGTCGGGGACGTTGTCGAAGTGGAAATGGGAGAAGAAGTCAGCAAATATAAAGTATTGGATATCAAAAAGTAAGATAGAAATTATTGGAAGATGACACAGTGCATGAAAGTTTTAAGATAAGGAGTTTATGAGAATGGCACAGCAGAATAATAACGGACAGCAGGTAGATGTAAAGCAGTTATTAAAGGTACGTCGTGAAAAACTGGCTGATCTGCAGCAGCGGGAGAAGGATCCTTTTCAGATTACAAAGTATGATGTAACCCATCACAGTGTAGAGATTAAAGAACATTTTGATGCAATGGAGGGTAAGACCGTTTCTGTGGCAGGAAGAATGATGCTCAAGCGTGTTATGGGAAAGGCATCCTTTTGTAACGTACAGGACAGGGATGGAAATATTCAGGCATACGTTGCCAGAGATAATATCGGTGAAGATTCCTACAAGGACTTTAAAAAGATGGATATTGGCGATATTGTAGGCATTCGGGGAGAAATTTTTAAAACCAAGACCGGCGAGATTTCCATTCATGCCACGGAAGTGACGCTGCTTTCCAAGAGCCTTCAGATTTTACCGGAAAAACATCATGGACTGACCAATACGGATTTGAGATACCGTCAGAGATACCTTGATCTGATTATGAATCAGGAATCCAAAGAAACGTTTATCAAACGTTCTCAGATTTTGAAAGAAATCCGAAATTTCCTAGACAGCAAGGATTTTATGGAAGTGGAAACGCCGATGCTCGTACACAATGCAGGCGGCGCCGCTGCCAGACCGTTTGAGACGCATTACAATTCGTTAGACGAGGATGTGAAACTTCGTATTTCCCTCGAACTCTATTTAAAGCGGCTGATTGTCGGCGGTTTGGAAAGAGTTTATGAAATCGGGCGCGTGTTCCGTAATGAGGGTGTTGATACAAGACACAATCCGGAATTTACCCTGATGGAACTGTATCAGGCATATACCGATTATTACGGCATGATGGATCTGACGGAAGAAATGTTCCGTTACCTGGCTGAAAAAGTGGTCGGCAGCACAAAGTTTACTTACAATGGCATTGAGATTGATTTCGGGAAACCGTTTGAGCGTATTACAATGAATGACTGCATTAAAAAATATGCGGGCATTGATTTTGATACGGTAAAGACAGACGAAGAGGCAAAAGCGCTGGCAAAAGAGCACCATATTGAATATGAAGAGCGCCACGGAAAAGGCGATATCATCAATTTATTCTTTGAAGAGTACTGTGAGAAAAATCTGATTCAGCCGACTTTTGTGATGGACCATCCGGTCGCAATCAGCCCGCTGACAAAGAAAAAACCGGACGATCCGGAAAAGGTGGAGCGGTTTGAATTGTTTATCAATACATGGGAGATGTGCAACGCATACTCTGAGTTGAATGACCCGATTGACCAGCGCGAACGTTTTGCTGCGCAGGAGGCGGCGTTTGCAGCAGGAGATGATGAGGCGAACCATACCGACGAAGATTTCCTGAATGCTTTGGAAATTGGTATGCCGCCGACCGGCGGAATCGGATACGGTATCGACAGACTGGTCATGCTGCTGACGGATTCGCAGGCAATCAGGGACGTGCTATTATTCCCGACAATGAAGTCCTTACCGAACGACAAGTAAGAAAACCCCAGTATTTATGCGGGTTTCGGGACTTTCCAAAC
>CANQMA010000047.1 GCA_947624875.1 uncultured Lachnospiraceae bacterium | reverse complement strand
AAAACTGCCCGGAAAGGCAGTTAAACACAAGATTTTTTATGTGATAGGAATCGTGCCAACGATTACTTGACAGAAACAAAGAAAATAAGTAATTTGCAAGAGCAATCATAATGTGATATATTCAAAGAAAAAGTAAGTGTTTTAGAAAGGATGAATGATTTATGATCTGTCCAGTTTGTGGAAACACGTTAAAAGAAAATCAAATGATTTGCGACCATTGTGGTGCAAATATAAAGGAATTACAAAGGACTTCCGAGTTGAAAAAGCAAAAATCCGTTTCATCAATGAAGCAGGGACTTGATTTGGAAGATGAACTATTAGATGAATATCCGGGGAAAGCAAAAAAGAAGGCAGGCCAGGAAAAGAAGCAAAAGAACGTATCAAAAAAATCAACAGATAAAAGTCATTCTTCTGCAATCGACCCCAAGAAAAACAGAAAAAAAGTTATTCTCGTCATCGTCATTACTGTGGTTGCTGTATTGGCCGCAGTGCTAATCACATTTTTTGTCAGAAAACATATCATGGACAATAAATATGATAAATATATGAAAGAGGGAAAAGGCTACTATCAGCAGGAAGACTATACAAATGCGCGAACCCGGTTTATTGAAGCGGCAAGAAATGCCACCTCAAACAGTCAGAAATCGGAAGTTTATTCTCTTTTGTATCGGATTGATGAAATCTTAACAGCAGATTATAGAGAAAAAATTGATTTTCTTGAAATTCTGGTGGATTTAAATAAAAATGAGACACAGTACTATAAAGATTTGATTGTATTGTATCAAAATCATGATATGGATGCGCAGATTGACGCATTAAAAGCCTCTGCGCCAGATTCTGTCAAGTCGGAATTAGAAAATTATGTGGGCACGATTCCGAAAGCAGACCCGGATGCGGGAACTTACAACAATGTCATGAAAGTTTCTCTAAAAGCGGATAATGACGTGACAATCTACTACACGACGGATGGAAGCGACGTGACCGATAGTAATTCGAAAAAGGAATACTCTGCGCCAATCAGATTAAAAGACGAGGGAACTTTTACGATTCGGACTTATTCCATTGATTCGTATGGAGTTTCCAGTAAAGAGGCAGTTTATACCTATACGATTTCTTTCGTACATGTGGATGCGCCGGTTGTTTCCTTGGAAAGCGGCTCCTATAAGGAAGCCAAAAAAATCGAAGTGACCGCAGATAATGATTGCAGCATTTATTACACGACAGATGGCAGCACTCCGACAAAATCGTCCGAAAAATATTCAGAGCCATTGGATTTGGAAAAGGGAAATCTGATGTATCAATTTGTTGCAATCAATAAAGATGGGATTTCGAGTGACGTCGTAACAAAAATATATGATTATTCACCTACGTATCAATGCAGTTATGCAAGCGCTTTATCAAAACTGAGAGGATATTTTCCGGGGATTGATGAATACAATGAGTATGAAGATGGAAAGATTGCTGTATTTACGTATAATGAAATTGCAGAAATCGATGAACAGGATTATTATATTATCAGTTATTCGCTTGACGACGGTAGTGACAGTCGAAAATATGCAGTTTCCTGCGATACGGGAACCTGTTATAAAGTTTCCGGTAGTGGAGACGATTATCAACTGGACAGCATGGAATAAAAATCTTGACATTTATTCTTAACAATGATAATATTTCTACTGTTGTTGTGCGGATGTGGCGGAATGGCAGACGCAGCAGACTCAAAATCTGCCGCCCACAAAGCGTGCGGGTTCAAGTCCCGCCATCCGCATGAAAAAGCCTTAAATTCCAATGAGGAATTTAAGGCTTTTTATATGTAAAAAAAATCCATATAGGAACTTGACGTATACCCCATAGGGGTATATAATTTATAAAAAGGCGCTAAGGAGATCAACGAAATGTCAGAGTGTAATTACTGTAAGAAAAAAGAAAGCTGTGTCTGTAAAACAAAAAAGCGGGATGAAAAGGAATATAAGGACTTAATTAATCGATTAAACCGTATTGAAGGACAGATTCGCGGAATTAAAAAAATGGTTGACAACGATGCCTATTGTACGGATGTGCTGATTCAGGTATCGGCCATAACTGCTGCGCTTAACAGTTTTAACAGGGTGCTTTTATCAAATCACATCAAGACTTGCGTCGCCGATAATATCCGGGAAGGCAATGACGATGTCATTGATGAATTGGTAACGACACTGCAAAAACTGATGAAATAAGACGTTTTTTATCAAGAGATTCCTAAAGTCTACAATAGTCTCAGATAAATCACATAATAAACGGCAAAAGATGTTTGTCTGATTCGTATAAAGAAAGGAAATATGTTTATCGTATAGGTATTGATATGGAAAAATATATGATTACAGGCATGAGCTGCGCTGCATGCCAGGCAAGAATTGAAAAAGCAGTAGGAAAGGTTGAAGGGGTCACTTCAGTTTCAGTAAATTTATTGACCAACTCAATGCAGGTTGATGGGACTGCATCGGGAAGCGATATCGTTCATGCTGTGGAGAATGCAGGATATGGAATAAGCCCTGCGGGTACAGAAGTTCAAAAAGACAGTTCAGAAGAGGAAGACCGTTTTGCGGATAAAGAAACGCCAAAACTGCGAAACAGACTGATTGCTTCCTTAATCTTTTTGATTCCACTCATGTATATTTCGATGGGGCATATGATGTGGCAATGGCCACTGCCATCTTATATTGCAGACAATCATTTAGCAATGGGATTACTTCAGCTGCTGCTTACGATAATTATTCTTGTCATTAACCAGAAGTTTTTTATCAGCGGTTTCAAGAGCGTAATCCATGGCGCGCCCAATATGGATACGTTAGTCGCTATGGGTTCCGGCGTATCGCTCTTATACAGCGTCGCGATCTTGTTTTTGATGACAGATGCGCAGATTACCGGCAACATGACAAAAGTAATGGCATATATGCATGATTTTTATTTTGAATCTGCCGCCATGATCGTGACACTAATCACCGTTGGAAAGATGCTGGAGGCTTACTCTAAAGGAAAGACGACCAATGAACTGAAAAGTCTGATGAAACTGAAAGCAAAGACTGCAGTTAAGGTAATCACTGATGCGGATGGAATGCAGAGAGATGTGGAAGTTCCTATTGAAGAATTGAGGGTCGGTGATTTGTTTCTTGTAAAGCCCGGAGCGTCCATACCGGTGGATGGCGTTGTCGTTGAAGGATACAGCGCGGTCGATGAGTCGGCCATTACCGGCGAGAGCATCCCTGTTGACAAAAATACAGGGGACAGAGTGACCAGCGCTACAACGAACTGCTCAGGATTTTTAAAGTGCGAGGCGGTAAGAGTAGGTGAGGATACCACACTGTCACAGATTATTCAGATGGTGAGTGATGCCGCAAGCGGGAAAGCGCCCATCGCGCATATTGCGGATAAGGTATCCGGTGTGTTTGTACCCGCTGTACTTGCTATTGCAGCCGCGACATTTTTAATATGGCTGCTTACCGGACAGACGGTGGGGTTTGCGACTGCCCGTGCGATATCGGTGCTTGTGATCAGCTGCCCCTGTGCGCTTGGTCTTGCAACGCCTGTCGCAATCATGGTAGGTAACGGCGTAGGCGCCAGATGCGGTATCCTGTTCAAAAATGCTGCTGCACTTGAAAATGCAGGAAAGATGGAAGTTGTGGCACTTGACAAAACCGGAACAATCACGACCGGAAGGCCGGAAGTGACAGATGTGTTCTGCGCAGACGGATGTAAACAAACGGAATTGCTGATTACTGCATTCCTGCTTGAAAAAAACAGCGAACATCCGCTTGCCACGGCAGTCGTGTCATATGCCGGAAAAACTCTCACGAATGAAGAACAGACCAGCGGTAATATTACTGATTTTACATCTCACACGGGAAGCGGTGTATCAGGATGTATTCATGGGAAGATGTGTTATGGTGGCAATCAGAGATTTGTAGAGCAGTACGCCGCCATACCGGCAGATTTTTTAGAGCGCGCATCCGCACTTTCAAAAAATGGAAAGACCCCGCTTTATTTTGTCAGAGAAGATAAGGTAATTGGTATGATAGCCGCGGCAGATCAGATAAAAGAAGACAGCAAAGCGGCCGTCATGGATCTGCAGCAAATGGGCATGGATGTTATTATGCTTACAGGTGATAATAAGAATACGGCCGATGCGATTGGAAAAGAGGCGGGAGTCACTCATGTGGTATCCGGGGTGCGGCCTGACGGTAAAGAAGCCGTAATACGAGAGTGTTTAGGCAATGCAAAAACAGCAATGGTCGGTGACGGCATCAATGATGCACCGGCCCTAAAACGTGCAGACATTGGTATCGCAATCGGCGCTGGAACCGATATTGCCATAGAGGCTGCCGATATTGTGCTGATGAAGAGCAGACTCTCTGATGTGCCGGCATCTATCAGACTCAGCCGCCTGGTACTTACAAATATACACCAGAATCTTTTCTGGGCATTTATCTACAATGTAGTCGGGATTCCGATTGCCGCAGGATTACTGTACCCTGCATTTGGCATTAAACTGAGTCCTATGTTTGGAGCTTTTGCCATGAGCCTTTCAAGTTTCAGCGTTGTCACGAATGCGCTGCGGTTGAATCTGGTCAATATATATGACCGCTCCAAAGATAAAAAAATAAATAGGAAAAAATTATTAGAAAAGGAGAAGAAAAAAATGGAAAAAACAATGACAATCACCGGAATGATGTGTGGACACTGTGAGGCGGCAGTAAAGAAAGCACTTGAGGCGCTGCCGCAGGTTGATGAGGCAATTGTCAGTCATGAAAGAAATGAGGCAGTCGTTCGGCTAAACTCAGAGGTTGCGGATGATGTCTTAAAGCAGACCGTAGAAGCGCTTGAGTACACCGTAGAAAAGATAGAAGGCTAAGAATCAAGTAAGCAGTGTGCCCCGATCTGAAAAAGCGGAGTCATTCCTGAACGCACTTTGTTGAAATCGTTTGAAAATCTTGCCAGAAAAATAATAAGACGTTATAATATAAGAATGCAATGTGGTAGTTAGGAGACAGATTATGGGAAGATTTGTTTTAATTGATGGACACAGCATTTTAAACAGGGCGTTTTATGGGGTTCCTCTCTTTACAAATTCAGAGGGAATCCATACCAATGCTATATTTGGTTTTTTAAATATTTTATTTAAGATTATTGATGAGCAACAGCCGGATTATCTGGCTGTTGCTTTTGATGTTCATCAGCCGACGTTTCGGCATCAGATGTATGAACAATATAAAGGAACCAGAAAACCAATGCTCCCGGAACTGCGCGAGCAGGTTCCATTGATTCAGGAACTGTTGAAAAAGATGAACATTCCGATTGTAACGCTGCCGGGCTTTGAGGCAGATGATATTCTTGGAACGCTGTCCCTGAAAGGGGAAGAACGCGGTCTGGACGTTTTTGTGATTTCCGGTGACCGCGACCTTTTACAGCTTGCCTCTAAAAAAGTTACTATCTGTATTCCAAAGACCAAAAAAGGGCAGACGGTGGTGGAGCAATACAGTGCAGACGAAGTAAAAGAGTTTTACAAGGTTACTCCAAAAGAATTTATTGATGTCAAAGCGCTGATGGGCGATTCATCTGATAACATTCCCGGAGTGCCGGGAATTGGTGAAAAGGGCGCTACTGCGATGATTGCGCAGTTTGGTTCGATTGAAAATGCCTATGAACATGCCGGGGAGATTTCCAATATGAGAAATAAAAATGCGCTTTTAGAGCATTATGATCTGGCAAAAATGAGCAAGGAACTTGCCACGATTGACCGCAATTCTCCGGTATCTTTGGAAATTGACGCCTGCGCTTTTGGAGATATTTATACACCGCAGGCACTGGAGATGATTAAACGACTGGAATTTAAGAGTATGATTCCAAAATTTGCGGATGGTTCCCTTGGATCTTCAGAAAATAATTTAGAAAAAAATTTCATACAGATTGCTGACTTATCTGAGGCAGACCAGATGTTTGAACAGGCGAAAGCGGCTTCGGATGCCGGGATTTTTATTGACAAATCGCATACTTTCAGCATGGCAGTTTCTTTTGGTGAAAACAATTATTTTCTGATGACAGACAATCGGATTACCAAAGAATATCTAACCGGACAGATACGGAAACTGATTGAAAATCAAACCGCACTATCGGTGATGGATATTAAAGAAGATAACGACATTTTCAATGCAGACGAGCATTGTGATATTTTTGATGTGTCCTTAGCGGCTTATTTATTAAATCCACTGCAGAAGACTTATGAATATGATGATATTGCACGTGAATATTTAGGACTGACCATACCATCCCATGCTGAAATTTTCCCAAAAGTGAAAAAGGGAGAGACTCCTTCCGAAGAGATTTTGGAAAATATGCTCCGGTATGCATGTTACCATTCTTACGTCGTGAAAAATGCTAAAAAGGTCTTACTGGAACAGTTAAAAGAAAAGCAGATGGATTCTGTCTATCGGGATATCGAACTTCCATTGGCGTATGCGCTTTACGATATGGAGCAGGCAGGTATCTGCGTGGAAGCAAATGAATTAAAGGAATATGGAAAACGCCTGCAGGTAGGAATTGACCAGCTTGAAAAAGAAATTTATCAGGATGCAGGGCGGCCGTTTAATATTAATTCGCCAAAACAGCTGGGAGAAGTTTTGTTTGGAGAAATGAATCTTCCGGGAGGAAAAAAGACGAAAACGGGCTATTCTACATCCGCTGCAGTCTTAGAAAAACTTGAACCGGATTATCCGTTTGTCGGGAAAATACTGGAATACCGTCAACTGACCAAACTGAAATCTACTTACGCAGACGGTCTTGCCGGTTATATAGGAGAAGACCAGCGGATTCATGGGAAGTTCCATCAGACCATCACTGCAACCGGACGAATCAGCAGTACGGAACCAAATCTGCAAAACATTCCGGTACGAATGCCTTTGGGGAGAGAAATCCGTAAAGTGTTTGTTCCAAAGGACGGCTGCGTTTTTGTTGACGCCGATTATTCCCAAATAGAATTGCGCCTGCTGGCACATCTGTCTGACGATAAAAATTTGATTGAAGCATATCGAAATTCCAAAGACATTCATGCAGCGACCGCGGCGCTTGTTTTTAAAACGCCTCTCGATCAGGTGACGAAACAACAGCGCAGAAATGCAAAAGCAGTAAATTTTGGGATTGTTTATGGAATCAGTTCATTTGGATTGAGTCAGGGACTTTCCATCAGCCGAAAAGAAGCTGAACAATATATTCATGATTATTTTGAAAGTTATCCCGGCATCAAAAATTATCTGGACAGCTCTGTGGCGGACGCCAAAGAAAAAGGATATTCTGTCACGATGTTTGGAAGAAGACGTCCGATTCCGGAACTGCATTCCGGAAACTTTATGCAGCGCCAGTTTGGCGAGCGCGTCGCAATGAACGCGCCGATTCAGGGTAGCGCTGCCGATATTATGAAGATTGCCATGATTTTGGTGGCGAGAGAATTAAAAGAAAAAAATCTGAAATCCAGAATTGTTCTGCAGGTGCATGATGAACTGCTTTTGGAAACTTATGAAGAAGAATTGGAAACCGTAAAGGAACTTCTTGCGCGGAATATGAGTCACGCCGCATCCCTGCAGGTTCCTTTGGAAGTCGATATCGAAACCGGTTCAAATTGGGATGAGGCGCACTGACGGAGAAAGTTATGGTGATTGGTGTTATCGGTGGAGTGGGAAGTGGAAAATCCACAGTACTCGACTATTTGGAGAAAAACTATCTTGCCTGCGTTATCAAGGCAGATGATGTGGCAAAACAAATCATGGAATACAAAACAGAAGTATTTTGTAAAATTGCGGATTGTTTTCCGGAAGTGATATGCGGTCAAAAAATTGATGCAGAGAAACTGGCTCAAATTGTTTTTTCAGATTCGTCAAAACGGGAATTGCTCAACTCGATCACACATCCCGGTACGATTAAAGCAATCAACCAGAGGATTGCCGGGTCTAAGGCGGAACTGACTGTGGTGGAAGCCGCCCTGCTTCTCGGAACCGGCATAGAGCATCAGTGCGATGAATTGTGGTATATCTACTGTAATGAGGCGACAAGGATCAGACGATTAATGGAAAATCGAAATTATTCCATGGAAAAAGCCAAAAACATTATAAAAAGCCAGCCTTCAGACGAAGACTACCGGAAAGCCTGTACCAATATGATTGATAATTCCGGTTCGATAGAAGACATGAAAGAACAGATTGACAGATTGTTATGTATCCTGCCATGTGGTTTTTAGAAATGATTATTGATAGATGATGATGTGAAAGGAGTAGAGCATTTTATGATTAAGACACTTGCAAAAGAAATTAAGGAATACAAGCTTGTTTCTTTTCTGACTCCGGTCGGAATGCTTGCAGAAGTAATTGTAGAAAATTTTATTCCGCTTTTAATGGCGACGATTATTGATTCCATTAAGGTAAAAGATTTACATACGGTCTATGCGACCGCCGGAATTATGTTTTTACTGGCGCTGGCAGGACTGATTGCCGGTTTTATGGGCGGAGTCTGGGGTGCGAAGGCGTCCACCGGATTTGCGCGCAATCTGAGAAAGGCGATGTTTGAAAAAATCCAAACCTATTCATTTTCCAACATTGATAAATTCAGTACCGCAGGTCTTGTGACCAGACTGACGACCGATGTGACGAATATCCAAAACGCCTATCAGATGATTCTGCGTATGTGCGTCAGGGCGCCGTTCAGTCTGATTACGGCGATGGTGATGGCGTTTGTCGTATCCCCGCGCATGGCGATGATTTATCTGATTGCCGTCATTATTTTAGGCGTTATCATTCTCCTGATTACGGTCAATGCGCATAAATATTTCAAACAGGTTTTTAAAAAGTATGACGACCTGAATGAAAGCGTTCAGGAAAACGTGACGTCCATGCGCGTCGTAAAGGCTTTTGTCCGCGAGGACTATGAGCGAGGAAAGTTTGGAAAAGCAAGTTATAATATCTACAAAATGTTTATGAAAGCGGAAGGCATTGTCGTTTTAAATTCCCCGTTTATGATGATGACGGTTTACACCTGTATTATTTTAATCGGGTGGATTGGCGCGCATCTGATTGTGGAGAGCGGAAACAATCCGCTGTTTGGCCTGACGACCGGCGATTTGACGTCGCTGCTTGCCTACTGCATGAATATTTTAATGAGCCTGATGATGCTCTCCATGATTTTTGTCATGGTTACAATGAGTGTTGCGAGTGGAGAGCGGATTGCGGAAGTCTTAAATGAAGTGCCGGATATCAGAAATCCAAAAGAACCTGATTTTGAGGTGGTCAATGGCGCCGTCAGCTTTCGGGACGTATCTTTCCGATACAATCAGACGAGTGAGAAACCGGTCTTGGAGCATATCAATTTGGATATCGAATCCGGTGAAATGATTGGCATTATCGGCGGAACCGGCAGTGCAAAATCCAGTCTTGTCAATCTGATTTCCAGACTTTACGACGTGGAGTCGGGACAGATTTTGGTCGGCGGAAAAAATGTAAAAACCTACGATTTGGAAACGCTTCGGAGCGAGGTCAGCGTGGTATTGCAAAAGAACGTTCTGTTTTCGGGGACGATTCTCGACAATCTCCGCTGGGGAGACGAAAACGCTACGGAGGAGGAATGTATCCGGGCGTGCCGTCTTGCCTGCGCCGATGAATTTATCGAAAAGATGCCTGAAAAGTATCATACTTATATTGAGCAGGGAGGCGCGAATGTCTCCGGCGGACAGCGGCAGAGGCTCTGTATTGCAAGGGCGCTGGTGAAAAAACCGAAAGTTCTGATTCTTGACGACAGCACGAGCGCGGTCGATACCATTACGGACCGTAAAATCCGTCAGGCATTCCGCGAGGAAATACCTCAGACAACAAAAATCATTATTGCGCAGAGAATTTCCAGTATTCAGGACGCCGACCGGATTGTCGTTATGGACGACGGAAAAATCAACGGTATCGGCACGCACGAGGAGTTACTCCGCAATAATGCGATTTACCGCGAAGTCTATACCCAGCAGACAACAAATAATGCGGACTTTGACAAAGAGGGAGGTGAGCAGTAATGGCTGAACAGAGAGTCAGGGAAGTAAAAGGGCCAAGAGGACGCGCCCGCGGGCCGAGACCGAAGCTGGATCACCCGATGAGAACAGTGCGCAGACTGTTAAAGTTTATGGGAAAACGGTATGCGTTTCAGTTGATTGTAGTACTGATTTGTATTATTGCAAGTGTTTTTGCAAACATTCAGGGGACATGGTTTACCAAATCCCTTGTGGACGTTTATATTGACGGAATTATCAAAGGAACAAAAACTTTTGGGGACTTATCCGCCGCAATTCTCCGCGTCGCCGGTTTTTACGGATTAGGAATCGGCGCGGCGCTGTTACAGGCGGAAATCATGGTCTTTGTGACGCAGGGAACGCTCAAAGATCTGCGTGACGAGATGTTTAACCATATGCAGGGACTCCCGATTAAATATTTTGACACCCATTCGCATGGGGATATCATGTCCATGTATACGAACGATATTGATACGTTACGGCAGATGATTTCACAGGCAATGCCTCAGATGTTAAACAGTCTGATTACGGTCGTGAGCGTGTTTGTTTCCATGATTGTTTTGAGTATTCCGCTCACAGTGATTACGCTGGTTATGATTGTCGTGATTTTGCTCGTCTCAAAGACGCTGACATCGCTTTCCGGCAGATATTTCATTGCGCAGCAAAAAGATCTCGGAACCGTCAACGGTTATATTGAGGAAATGATTTCCGGACAGAAGGTCGTAAAAGTATTCTGTCATGAAGAACGGACAATGCAGGATTTCAATGTGATTAACGACCGGCTTTGCGAGTCGGCAAACAATGCAAATAAATTTGCCAACGTGATGGGGCCATGTAACGCGCAGCTTGGAAATGTCAGTTATGTCCTCTGTGCATGTCTTGGCGCGATGCTTGCAATCGTGCACCCGTTTGGTTTTCAGATGACAGCGGGCTCCCTGATCAGTTTTCTGACCTTTAACAAACAGTTTGCACAGCCAATCAATCAGATTACAATGCAGATGAACAGTATTGTAATGGCGATTGCAGGCGGGGAGAGAATTTTCAAACTTTTAGACGAAGCGCCGGAGGTGGACGATGGATACGTTACGCTCGTGCGCGTGAAAAAAGAAGGAAACAGTCTTGTGGAATGTAAGGAACGCACCGGCTTATGGGCATGGAAGCATTTTCATAAAGAGCAGGGGACGACGACTTATGTTCCGATGAAGGGAGAAATTGTTTTTAACGGAGTCGATTTCGGATATACCGATGATAAAATCGTACTCCATGATGTGAAAATGTATGCAGAGCCGGGACAGAAGATTGCCTTTGTCGGTTCTACCGGAGCGGGAAAGACGACGATTACCAATCTGATTAACCGTTTTTACGATATACAGGACGGAAAAATCCGTTATGACGGAATCAATATCAATAAAATTAAAAAAGCAGACCTGCGCCGTTCTCTTGGAATGGTATTGCAGGATACGCATCTGTTTACGGCGACTGTCATGGAAAATATCCGCTATGGAAATCTGGAAGCCACAGATGAGGAAGTGATTGCCGCTGCGAAACTGGCGAATGCAGACAGTTTTATCCGCAGGCTTCCTGACGGTTACAACACTATGCTGACGGGAGACGGCGGAAATCTGAGTCAGGGGCAGAGGCAGCTTTTGGCGATTGCAAGAGCCGCAGTAGCCAACCCTCCGGCGCTCATTTTAGATGAGGCGACGTCGTCCATAGATACCAGAACAGAGCGTCTTGTACAGGAGGGAATGGATTCCCTGATGAAAGGGCGGACGACATTTGTTATCGCCCACCGGCTTTCCACAATCAAAAACAGCGATTGTATTATGGTGTTGGAGCAGGGAAATATTATCGAGCGCGGCAGCCACGACGAGCTGATGGCTCAAAAGGGAACATATTACCGTTTACAGACAGGAAATTAGAATTTAGTCCAGCGGTGATATGTCAAGAGTAAATTGAAATTGTTTTTGAGTTATTTTCATATCATTTGCTGAAAAAAGG
>CANQMA010000046.1 GCA_947624875.1 uncultured Lachnospiraceae bacterium | reverse complement strand
AACTATCTCCGTGAGGATGATATTTACCCATGGTATCCCCGACAATACGCGCCGATTTACGGTGCGGTTTATCGTGACTTAAATGCAATTGATCCATTGCATAGAGAACTCTTCTCTGTACCGGTTTTAATCCATCTCTGGCATCCGGCAGGGCTCTGGCGCAAATGACACTCATTGCATAGTCGATATAACTTTTCTGCATCACTTCCGAATATTCGGTCTTTATGATCTGTTCTGCCATGTTTCCTCCAATTTTTTCCGATGATTCTTTCGAATTCTTTTATACATCCAATTCTGCGTCTGTGGCATGACTGTAAATGAAATGCCTTCTTGGCGCCACCTCGCTGCCCATCAGCATACTCGTCACATCCGACGCCATCCTTGCGTCTTCAATCTCCACCTGCTTCAAAATGCGCGTGCTTGGATTTAGAGTGGTTTCCCAAAGCTGCGCCGGATCCATTTCCCCTAATCCTTTATATCTCTGCAATGTGAAGCCGGTGTGTTTTTTTCGATACTTTTCCAATGCCTTATCGTCATACAGGTATTCTCCCTCTCCCTTTTTCGGCACAACTTTATAGAGCGGAGGGGTCGCAATATACACATGTCCCGTACTGATCAGTTCCGGCATAAACCGGTAAAAGAATGTCAGCAGCAGTGTATCAATATGCGCTCCATCGACATCCGCATCGGTCATCAGGATAATCTTGTCAAACTTTAACTTATCAATATCAAAGTCATTTCCATACCCCTCAGAAAAGCCACAGCCGAAGGCGTTGATCATCGTCTTAATTTCCGCATTGGCAAGCACCTTATCCATGGACGCCTTCTCGACATTCAAAATCTTTCCACGAATTGGAAGAATTGCCTGTGTCTTCCGGTTTCGCGCTGTTTTTGCGGAGCCGCCGGCAGAGTCTCCCTCTACAATAAAGATTTCACACTCCTCCGGCTTTCTGCTCTCGCAGTTTGCCAGCTTCCCATTGCTGTCAATAGAAAATTTGCTTTTTGAGAGCATATTGGTTTTCGTCCGCTCTTCTGCCTTTCTGATCTTTGCAGATTTTTCCGCACAGGCAAGGACATTCTTTAATGTTTCAAGATTTTTATCAAAGTAGAGCGTCAGCTGTTCTCCCGCGACTGCTTTCGTAATCTTATCCGCATCAGGATTGTCGAGTTTTGTCTTGGTCTGCCCCTCGAAACGCGGATCCGGATGTTTGATTGCCACAACCGCCACCAATCCGTTTCGTACGTCCGCGCCGGTAAAGTTCGCGTCCTTTTCCTTTAAATTTCCAAGTTCCCGCGCATATTGATTCATCGTCGTCGTCAAAACCGTTTTAAATCCGGTAATATGCGTGCCGCCCTCCTGTGTGTAAATATTGTTGCAGAAACCAAAAATGTTTTCTGTAAATTCATTGATATATTGGAAGGCAATTTCCACTTCAATTCCTTCCAGTTCTTTTTTGAAATAAATGATATCGGTCACTGCCTCTTTGCCCTGATTGATATCGGCAATGTACGCTTTAATTCCATTTTCCTCGTGGAATGTAATCGTCTCTTCCTCACCAATCCGCCGGTTTTCAAAAATAATCGTCAGTTCAGGATTCAAATATGCCGTTTCATGCAGTCTGCTTTTGATGGCATCTGCCTTAAAATAAATTTTTTCAAAGATTTCCGCATCTGGGAAAAAGCGCACTTTTGTTCCGGTATCGGCTTTTTTACACTTTCCGATTTCTTTCAGGTCATCGCAGATTTTTCCCTGCTCATAACGCTGGTGGTAGATTTTTCCGTCTCTTTTGACGTCAACCTCCAGCCACCGGGAGAGCGCATTGACAACCGAAGAACCCACTCCATGAAGTCCGCCGGAAATTTTATAATTTCCGTCTCCAAATTTTCCCCCTGCATGCAGAGTCGTAAACACGACTTCCACTGCCGGACGTCCGACCTGCTCATTGATGTCCACCGGAATTCCTCTTCCATTGTCCTCAATCGTGGCGGACCCGTCTTTTTCCAGTGTGACCCTGATTTCTGAACAGTGTCCTGCCAGATGCTCGTCCACTGCATTGTCCACAATCTCATAAATCAAATGATTGAGTCCCTTAGTGCCGACACTTCCAATATACATTCCCGGTCTTTTCCGAACCGGTTCCAGTCCCTCAAGGACTGCAATACTGTTTCCATCATAATTGTTTGCCATCTTTACTCTCCTTTTTGTGAAAAGAAGCCGGTGCCAAAATGCTTTCTAAGCAGTCGATCCTCTTTTTCAAAATGGGCGTAGTCATTGAATCTTTCAATGTGATATGTACCCATGTCTTTATCGTATAATAATTCTGTAATGCTGCAGTTTTCCAGTTGCCGGCCAAACGTGAGCCACCGCTGCGGCGGGGCTTTTACAATTCCCGTAAGCAGCGCCCGAATGACGCCGCCATGCGTTACAATGCAGACGTTTTCGTAATCTTTTTGTACGATTTCACGCAAAGCCTCCATCGCCCTTTGATAAACCTCCGCGCTGTTTTCGCCGCCTCCGGGATACGGCAGGTCTTCCGTCATCGTTGCCCGCTTTTCCAGAAATTCCCGATACCTCTGTTTCAGTACGGAATTTTCCAATCCGGTCAGGTCTCCAAACTCTGTCTCCCGGAGCCTGTCGTCATAAAAACGCGGCCTGTCCAGATATTGATTGATAAGATCGGCTGTTTCCACGGCCCGTTTCAAGTTGCTGGAATAGACTGCCTCTATCCCGTAATTCTGTAACCGTCTTCCGGTAATCTCTGCCTGTTCGCGTCCCTCCGGCGACAACTCCACATCCACGTTACAGCGTTTGCTGTTCTGCCTGCCATGCCTGATCAAATAAATATTCATATCATTTTCCTTTTTGATACCGTTTATCTTTTCCTGTTTTCCCTAAAAGAATACAGAGATGTCAGATTTCTTTTTCAAGATACTGAATCATGCCGGGGCCAAGCCTGTCCGTCGGTCTGGCAAGAAACCCGTATTTCTCATAAAACTCCTGCCGCCCCGTAGCGCACATCAGATCAAGCATCATCTGTGTCCCCGGAAGCTGTATTTCTTTTACATGGGTAATCAGTTGTTCAATCAGCCGCCCGCCGACTCCCTTTCCCTGATGGGAGGGAATTACGATTAAATCCTGAATATAGCAGATGACTGCGCCGTCTCCGACCAGCCGTCCCATGCCGACCGGCTCTCCGTCCTCATAGGCAACCAGCAGATAAAGGCTGTTTTCAATCGCTTTTTCTGCCTGCCCGGCGCTCAACGGCACCCATCCCACTTTTTTTCTCAGCATCAGATATGTATTCAAATCCAATTCGTTTTCTTTTAGTATCATTGCTCTTTCCCGTATCAGTTTTTTAGGCATATTTTAACTTATATATTATACTATATCTTGGGGTTTTCTTCAAGGTTTGTATCTAAAAGTTGTGTTTGTCAGGCGTAACTTCTTAAAAAAGCAAAAGTTAGAAAAAATTTCCGCCTCTCCGTCGTTTTGCCAAAAAATGCGCAAATATTTTTTTAATTTTTTACATTTATATCTGCCTGTTCTCTGGAAACAATATTATGAGGAGAAGAAATATGAACACAAATATCAGAATAAAAGAAAAACTGAAAAGCAGGGTGATTCTTTATCGTCTGGCTTTTTTAATCGTCTGCGGAGCTTGTATTCTGCTGCATTTTAAATTCAACGACGAAGTCCATAACATCAAAAAACTCGGATATTTTACCATTCAAAGCAATATTTTATGCTTTGTCACAATGCTTACGTTTGTCGTCAGAGATTTGAAAGGGCGCAGTCTGTCGACGCCGGCCTGCATATTTTTTAAAGGAATGTCTACGTCCGCTATTATCTGCACCGGATACATTTACCACTTTGCTGAGGCAATCAACAAATATCCGCTGGAAGAACAGGGGATTTTTTCCATTCCGCTTCCGGATTTACTTGCGCACTATTTTATTCCGGTACTATTTGTGCTGGACTGGATTTTGTTTCAGCAAAAAGGCCTGTTCCAAAAACAGTATATTTTTCAATGGCTTGCGTTTCCCGTTTTTTATTTTATCTGTTTTTTAACGCATACAAACTTCGGCAATTTTTCCGCTTCCGCGCAGGCAGATAAATTTCCCTACTTTTTCATGGACTATGAGACGCTCGGAACGCAGACTTTTTCAGGCTACATTCTGATGCTGACGGTAGTCATGATGATTATCAATGCGGTCATTTATATGCTTGATTTTATTATGGCGCAAATAAAAAAAGGGACATCTGTCTGATGCCCCTGTGATTATCTGATTTTTTCTATCAGGCCGACTTTCTTTTGCACCTTTCTCAAAGTCTTATTTGCAAAGTAAGCCGCTTTCTCGTCATTTTCCTTAATGACATGATTGATGTAATCCTTCTCCTTCTGCAGTTCGTAAAATTTGTCCTGCAGCGGTTTCAGTCTGCCGACAACGGTTTCGCCGACCGCAAGTTTAAACTCACCGTACCCTTTTCCGTCAAATTCTTTTTCTGTTTCTTCAATCGTCTTTCCTGTAATGCAGGTGTAAATGTTAATCAGATTTTGAATTCCCGGTTTATCGTCTGTGTAACGGATTTCCCTGCCGGAGTCTGTCACCGCTCTCTTGAATTTGCGGATAATCGTGTCCGGATCGTCCATCAGCAAAATGCTTGCATTGACGTTTTCATCTGATTTTGACATTTTCTTCGTCGGTTCCTGAAGGCTCATAATCTTTGCCGTGGACTTGCCGATATAGGCCTCCGGTATCGTAAAGACGTCCCCGTAAATTCCGTTAAAACGTCCCGCAATATCTCTCGTGATTTCCAAATGCTGCTTCTGGTCTGCCCCGACCGGCACAACGTCCGCCTGATATAAAAGAATGTCCGCGGCCATCAGCACAGGATACGTAAACAGTCCCGCGTTGATATTGTCGGAATGTTTTGCCGCTTTATCTTTAAACTGCGTCATGCGGTTTAATTCTCCCATATAAGTAAAACAATTTAAAATCCATGCCAGTTCTGCGTGCGCCGATACATGGGACTGATAATAAATGCAGTTTTTTTCCGGATCCAGTCCCGCAGCCACATACAATGTATACAGGTCTTTCGCCCGCTTTCTGATGTCCTTCGGATCCTGCCGCACCGTCAGGGAATGTAAATCCGCAATCGCGTAAAAACATTCATATTCATTTGAAAGTTTAATCCAGTTATCGAGCGCCCCCAGATAATTTCCTAAAGTCAGCGTTCCCGTACTCTGCATCGCGCTATATAATACTTTTTTATCGCCTATCATAGTTTCCTCCGTCTGTGATTTTTTCATTTATAATCTATGAAACACTCCCGGCGCTTCATAAGCAATTTTAAAAACACCATTATGATTGTACCAAAAAAAGTGCGTTCTGGGAAGCCGTCTTTTTTAAACCGGTAGTGTAAACCCGCTATTTTGGCTGACTTTCAATTTTCTTGACTATCCTTGTTTTCTTCCTTCTCAAATAACATAAAAGATTTCCCTCATTATAAGACCTCTATTCTAATAATGATTAGACCATTTCATTTTTTAGTAAACAATAAAAAAGTTTAGAAATTCTAAACTTTTTTGTTGTTCTAGTAACGTTTAAATTTGCTGTTTTTTTCTTTTTCAAAATTATTTTTTTCTTTCTCTGCCAATTTTCTTAATTCAGATAATTTTGATTTAAGCAGCAAATTCCTTGGTATCTCATCTAATTCTTTGATATATTTTGGTATATGTAACGCATCAAATTCTTTTTGTAAATTTAATTTTATATTGTTTAAAATATTCTGTTTTTCATTTTCACTAACAAGGTCAGAAAAAACAACAAACAATATAGGGACTTCTTGTTCTTGAATATCTTCTATTCCTATTGTTTCACAATCTATAACTTAAGGAAAATTTCTTACCACTGAATTAATTTTACTTGTCCATATTTTATGTCCATTTCTTACAGCATATTTTTGGTATATGCTTGTTCTATTACGCCGACATTCTAAATTGCGATGTGGCTGATTTTATAACCGGCTCCAATTCGCTGGGACGGGATAAGTACAAAGAAGATATTCTCAATTTATATCACAAGTTGTCCATTGAAGAACGGTTGATGCTTTACAGTTTATTAAAAGTATACATTGCATCTAAAAAGACGCGGTAAAGAAAAAATGCGTTTATTAAAAAGCACACGCGTTTTATCTTTCCAATTAAAGCCCTGTTTTTCTACACAAGAAACTTCGCAGTAATAAACAGGGACTTGTCCTATACAAAGAAAACCGCAGTTTCGTGTAAACACCACTGCGTTTTTCTTTCTTTAGTATCGAACTTGCGCTCTACTCATTGATGATATTTTTCTGTATTTTCTATTTCTATTTTCTCCCAATGTTTCAACCTTATCTTCATTAATCAATTTCTTCAAAATTTCTTTTGTTCTAGTGGGTTTCAAATTCAGTACTTTGCAGATTTCACTTAACGCATATTCTTTCTCGTACTCCATATATTCTAATACTGTTTTCATGCTTTCCTGTGTTTTTGTCGTCGTTTTTTTATCGTCACTTTTTATCGTCGCTTTTTTATTATGGGAATCTACTGCTTTTCCGTTCTTCCCAGAGTCTTTTCTAAATATCGTCACCCGAAATCCATCACCAAATTCTTCAAAAACTGGTTCTTTCAACCCGTACTCTTTGCACCGATTGATAATTCGAGGAATTCCTGTTCCCCACGCTTCAATAATATGCATATAATGGAACGCCTCTGCAATTGCAGAATTCCTACATCTGGACTTACCCTGTTTTGCTGTTTCTATGTCTAAACCGCCATAAAGCATTCCCGGAGAAGATACCTCTACTCTGTCATCATAAATACTGACCTGGGTACAGGAATTGTCCAAATAGCTTCTGTGTGCAATTGCATTCGCCACCATTTCTCGCAAAGCTTTAATAGGAAGCTCATATACATCATTACGATAAACTCCTTCAATGTCTGCTCCCATATCAATATGTCTCAATATAAACTGATATGCATCATCTACCTGTTCATAAAGCGGCCCGTCAAATTCTTTCCTGTCAATAAATATGTCTCTTGTCGTTCCCTTGAATAATGCACATTGAACCTTCGCATATCTATTTTTATTTTCAGTCAACAAATCAAATGCATAGGTTGGGTAAAAATGTTTTCCATTTCTATATGGTAAGTATACTATCAGAAATTAGACTGCAGTTTGCGTTATAATGCCAGTAGAGAACTGAAGGATTACGATCCCAAAAGGGAGGTCTATTCCTGAAAACAATCGAATTAAGAAACATAAAGAACCATGATGCGCATAGAAAAACGACCACACAATCTGTATGGTCGTTTTTCAGCATCTGATTTTAAATATTTGACCTGCCTGCTTGACAGGGGCATATTAGTTTTTGCTAAGGGGTTTTCTGATTAGTTTACCTGTATAAATTTCCACTGCTGGTTTGCCTGCGCCTGATAATCCCACTGGTGTACGTTTCCGCCGTCCCATGTAGCCCAGTCTGCCGCATCCAGCGCCTTGTTACTGTTTTTATTGATTAAGAATGAATATCCGTTGTCCACTTCCGTAATAAACCATCTCTGATTATCGGTGTTATTGTTATCCCACTGAATGGCATTTCCGCCATTGTCTTTAGACCACGCGTCCATATCCATCGCCTTCCGGCTTCCGACATTCACCAATACATACGTCGAATCTGATGCATTGAAGTGTACTTCCCACTTCTGTGCGTTGGTTCCGTTGTCCGTCCACTGCTGGATGTTTGCTCCGTTGTCGGCGCTTCCACTGCTTACATCAAGGCAGAGTCCGCTGTTACGGTTAACAATCTTATACTGCGCCCGCTCTACTCTGATGGAAGATACCCTGTCATTCCAGTCATTTCCAATCCATGAAGTGTCTGCGGTAATCACTCTTGACGCTCCACTAAAGTTATCGTCTGCATAAAGGGTTACCTTATATCCCCAAGGCGCCTTGATGGAAGAAAGGTCGTCATTGTAAAATCCTTTGGCCTGAAGGGAAGCCAGATTATAACTGCCAAGTCCCAAAGATGCGCTTCTGCCGCCATAATTGATATCCTGATAAATATAGACGTCGCCGGAAGCAGTATTCGTTGAAGAAGAGCCCGCATTGTTTCCGCCTCCTGACTGGCTGCCGGAAGATGAAGCGCCTCCTGCCTGATGTGTGTAAGTATAACTTTGCGTATCCTGTACATATCCGGAAGTATTGCAGTATGTAAACCAGTATTTAACGGTATCTCCTGCATTTAATCCCTGAATGGTGTAAGTTGCTTTTGTTCCGTTCTGCGTCATGCGGACATTCTGCTGTCCTCCATTATTGACGGAATAATGAATGTCCGTCCATGAGGAATCATTGACATACGCTGTTGCGGCGTTGTTTCCTGCAGATTCCATTCCCATACCGGAAGCCGGGGTCTGTACATTTCCGGAATTTGCACCGCCATTATTATTATTATTGTTGTTATTGTTATTGTTCTGATTCTGATTGGTATTTCCTGAATCCACATTGTCGGAGGAAGCACTGCTAAAAGACGGATTGTCCTGATATACGCGGACATAATCGACTTTCATTTCCTGTGGAAGCGCACCCTCGTCAATGCTAAATCCCGGCCAGTTTCCGCCGACTGCAACGTTTAAGAGCAGATAAAACGGTCTGTGAAATTCGTCGGTGTCACCGGAATTATTTCCGATATACATTTCATAAATCTGTCCGCCGTCCACAAACATTCTGATATTATTGCTGTCCCATGCAAGCGCATAGGTGTGATACTGCGTAATATCAAAGTTTCCTGTGGATTTTCCATATTCCGCATGCCCGTTGGCATTCCAATGACAGGTGGAATAGGTCTTATATTCTGCGTTAATTGCTTCCATAATATCAATCTCGCCGCACGCCGGCCAGCCTACGCTGCCGATATTTGCACCGAGCATCCAGAATGCCGGCCAGATTCCGGAAGATGCCGGAAGCGCCATTCTCGCTTCTACATAACCATAGGTAAAGGTAAATTTCCCTGAGGTATTGATTCGCGCTGAGGTATAATTCATACCGCCATAATTTTCCCGTTTTGCCTTAATGTGCAGCACTCCGTCAGACACATAAAGATTGTCTCTCCGATCGGTATAATACTGCTGCTCGTTGTTGCCCCAGCCCCATGAACCGGTGCCTGTTTCATAGCCCCACTTTGATGTATTCAACGAACTTCCGTTAAATTCATCGCTCCAGACTAATTTTGATGATGCGGATACCGCGCTGACTGTTTTTGCGCTGCTTTTCATAATCATTCCCGTCATGGTAAACACCATAGAACAGATTGTTGCTGCCGCAACAACTTTTTTTGTGAACTTTCCCATTTTACTTTCCTCTTTTTCCTTTCAATTTTTATGACATATTCACGTTCCATCGATTTGACATCTCAAGTATATTCCGTTCATTTTTTCACAAAAGTAGTATTTTTTATAAAAAAGTACGAAATTTTTAAACGGTACAAATCAAACTGTATAAATTCTAAAATTTGGACACATTCACCAAAAAAAAGAGAGTTTGTTTTTATACCAGCCCCAAAAAGTTCGACTTAAAATCGTACGATTGGAGATTGGTATATTCCACTCTCTTTTTATCTGATGTTATTCTTTTCATCTGCGCGGGAAGATTTCATTCCCCTTTGATTTTTTCATTGGAACTTTCCTTGGATTTCTTTCTTCCAAAACGAAAGCAGAAAGGATATACTGCCAGCATCACAAATACCACAACCGCATATCTCACCGTTCGGATCAGAAGTGCAGGAAATGCGCCCGAGTCCAGAAATTCTTTAGAAAACGGCAGTTTCAAAAGCCTGTTTAGAACGAGATAAACTGCAATGCCTCCGGCAACCCGGAGAATGGAAACAGAAACTTTCCGTGTGTTTTCAAACCGGACAAAGCGTTCCTCAAACGGCATTGCCAAAAAGGCACCCGCCATCGTTCCCAATGCCGTATAATAATCTGCCGTTTTGCAATAAATACAGCCCGGTAAAACAAGCAGAAATAAAATCAGATGAAGCATCCAACGCCTGCTGACCTTACTCTGAATCCACGAAAGAAGTCCCGCAATTCCGTAGCCGAGGATTAGGCCTGCCAAGACATCCGTCGGATAATGAACGCCGAGCATCACTCTGGATAACGCCACCAGAACCGGAATCAAAATACCTGAAACAATCCAGAGTTTCCTTTTTGTTTTCATTGCAATGCTGCCGAATACGACCGACGCATTTGTCGCGTGCCCGCTCGGAAACGAATACCCCTGCGCGGATATATCGTAAATATCTGCCGCCGCATTAACCGGCTTAAGACACCGGATCTTTGAATGGTTAAAATATGGTCTGGTGCGAAACACAAGATTTTTCAGCATGGGATTTAGGACAATCGCAACTACGATATTTGTTCCCAGAAACTTCCCAAAATTTTTATCATAGCACCAATAAATAAATCCCAAAATCAGAATCAGCGCCGTCTCCTCTCCGAGCGTCGTCAATACGGAAGCAATCCGGATACCGGCTTCCCCCATATGATTTTGGAGCCACTCCATCAAAACCGGTTCCCAGTTCCAAAAAAATACATTTTCTATCATGATTATGCCTCTTTATAACCGGATACAAACTTTAACTGCACTAGAATTTTCTGCATCACCCCCAGCAGTACAAAGACAATCACAATGTCTACCGGAAGCTGAATCAGTTTTGCAACAATTCTTCCCGTTCCAAACAGATTGACCCAAAACGGCGTTCCATAGAGAATGGAAAGCCAGATGGTATTTAAAATCAGGTCAATCAAAACTTTCTCCAGCACTTCCGCCACAATCACCCGCGACAGCGTCAGCGGTTTCTTATATAATATGAATCCATACAGGATTCCGGTCAGAATACTGCTGAGCGTAAATCCCGGGAAAAAACTGCCGGAAGACCCTGCGGGCGTCAGAAAGTACTTTAAGATGTCCAGTACGCCGCCGAAGATGCCTCCGGCTACCGGGCCAAAAGCAAAATCGATAATCCGGTTCGGTATCATCGAAAAGCCAATCCTGATGTACTGTCCAACCTGAATGGTCGCCACATATCCCAGCACAATTCCCAATCCTGCCATCAAACCGCACAAAACTAAATTTTTAGTCTCGGAAAGTTCGCGGAAGGACGTTTTCAAAAGTTTCACATTTTTCAACATAAAAACACTCCTTTCGCAGTAGTTCCTGAAACTACATAAAGGAGTGACCTTCTTTACGTAGCAGCGGGATGCGAACGCTACACCGCGGAAATATTCCTTCGTCCGGATATCAACTCCCTGTATATCCGGCACTTGACGCATAACATTCTACTCTGCATATCTTATTCTTTTTTTACAGCAGAATCATAACATATCGCAAAAGATTTGTCTACGCCATTGATGATTCTGCTTCTGTTTATTGATTTTATTCTGCCAGCCGCAGACTCAGCTGGTATTGGAATGCATCCAGCTGATTATTTTGAATTTGCAGCGCCTCCGTAATGTCATAATCAATCAAAAGATCATTTTTAATGGCAACAATCCGGTTTTTTCTATTTTGACGGAGAAGTTCCACAGCAAATGCGCCCATCAGCGACCCGTACATCCGGTCTTTAGCGGTCGGGCTGCCGCCCCGCTGAATGTATCCTAAAACAGAAACTCTCGATTCAATTCCGGTCTTTTTCCGTATCAGTTCCGCCAATTCCGGCGCGTCGGTCACGCCTTCCGCGACAACCACCAGATAACTGTTTTTTCCCTCTGCATGTCTTTTCTTTAACGCTTCTGTTATACTATCAAAATTGCCGTCCCACTTTTCAGGAAGGATAATCGCATCCGCAGAAGCTGCCATACCTGCCCACAGCGCAATATATCCCCGTTTTCTTCCCATGACTTCCACGACGCTGCATCTGCCATGGGAAACCGAAGAATCTCTTATGCGGTCAATCGCCTCTGTCGCTGTATTTGCCGCCGTATCAAAACCCAACGTGTATTCGGAGCAGGACACATCCCGGTCAATCGTTCCCGGAATACAAATTGTATTGACGCCCTCCTCCTGAAATTCAATTGCTCCCCGGAGCGTGCC
>CANQMA010000045.1 GCA_947624875.1 uncultured Lachnospiraceae bacterium | reverse complement strand
TTTGATGAGGAGAAATATCTGAAGACGGTCGAAGCACGCGGAAGAGAAGAAGGCATACAAATCGGCGAAGCACGCGGCAAAGAATTGGGCGAAAAACTTGGAAAAATTACTACTGCACAAAAACTTCTTGAAAATCATGTAGACCGGCAGGTAATCCTTGCGTCGACAGGACTGACCGAAGAGGAACTGAAAAAGATTGAACAGGGTCAGGCTTTATAAAATTATAAAACATTAGAAGAATATACAGAAGCAGTCAATTCCAAAAACAGGTTCATGAAAATGGAAAGAGTGATTGATTGTCTGTGTAATTTAAGTGATGCGATTGTGGAACAGATAGCAGAAGAAGCATATTTCAAATGCAGCTAAAAAGCGGGATGATCCGAAGAAAAATTTTAGGAAAAAATGAGCCGGAGAAGTTAAAAAAATACGACTATGAAACTCTTCATACGTTTCACGGTCGTATTTTTTAATTAGTCTTTTTCCCCGAATATGACGATTGTGTCAATGCCGGATGCAATAAAGTAAAAGTTAAAGATGTTCATGGTACAACTTCTTTCCTTTTTACTGTCTTACCTTAATATGGACTTCCCGAAGCTGCTGCTCTGTCACTTCTCCCGGTGCGCCACACATCAAATCCTGCGCATTACCGTTCATCGGGAACGGAATGACTTCACGGATATTTTCTTCATTACGCAAAAGCATAATCATACGGTCTACGCCCGGCGCCATGCCTGCGTGCGGCGGTGCGCCAAACTGGAACGCATTGTAGAGCGCACCAAACTTTTCTTTTAGGTCGTGCTCTGTGTATCCCGCAATTTCAAACGCTTTGACCATAATTTCCATATCATGGTTTCTGACTGCGCCGCTGGATAACTCCACGCCGTTGCAGACGATGTCATACTGATATGCCAGAATATCTTCCGGATTTTTTGTCTCAAGCGCTTCCAGTCCTCCCTGCGGCATAGAAAACGGATTGTGGGTAAAAATCATCTGCTTGGTCTCATTGTCATATTCATACATTGGAAAGTCGTTAATATAGCAGAACATAAACTTATTCTTTTCTATCAGGTCGAGCCGTTCTCCCAATTCCGTCCGAATCTGTCCGGCGTAAAGAGAAGCATTTTTCTCATTGTCCGCAATGAAGAAAATCGTATCTATCGGCTTTAACCCTGCCTGATTTCTGATTTCATCTTTCATATCGTCCGGAATAAATTTATCAATCGGTCCCTTATAAGAACCATCTTCAAGCACTTCCAGATATCCGAGTCCGCCCATGCCGATACTCTGGGCAAATTTCAGCATTTTCTCATGCTGCCCTTTCGATAATTTCTGTTCTACCTTAATCGCGCGGACTGTTTTTCCATGAAACGGCTTAAAACTGCAGCGCTGGAAAAAGTCCGTCACATCAATGATTTCAAGCGGATTTCTGAGGTCCGGTTTATCCGTACCGTATTTTAACATTGCCTCTTTATAACCAATCACCGGAAACGGCGTCTGCGTCACAGAAAAGCCCTCCGGCGCAAATTTATTAAAGGTATCTGCGAGCACTTCTTCGCCAACACGGAAAACGTCTTCCTGCGTGGCAAAACTCATCTCAAAATCGAGCTGGTAAAATTCTCCCGGCGAGCGGTCTGCTCTTGCGTCTTCGTCACGGAAACATGGAGCAATCTGAAAGTATTTATCAAATCCTGACACCATCAAAAGCTGTTTATATTGCTGCGGCGCCTGTGGCAATGCATAAAATTTTCCTTTGAATTTTCTGCTCGGGACAATGTAATCTCTGGCACCTTCCGGTGAAGAAGCGCACAGAATCGGCGTCTGAATTTCCAAAAATCCCAAATCCACCATCTTTTGGCGAAGGTAAGAGATTACTTTTGAACGGAAAATCATTGTATCCTTTACCTTTGCATTCCGCAGATCCAGATAACGGTATTTTAACCGAACGTCTTCTCTCGTTTCTTTCGACGTCATCACCTCAAACGGAAGCTGTCTGTAAACTTTTCCCAAAACATTGATACTTTTTGCTTCCAGCTCGATTGTTCCCGTTGGAATTTTCGGATTGTAAGTTTCCTCGTCACGGTGTTCAATCGGGCCTTCCACAGAAATACAATCCTCGCGGCTCAACCCCTCCAAAAGAGAAGTATCCCGCATAACCACCTGCATCACGCCATACATATCCCTCAAATCAATAAAAGAAACTCCTCCGTGGTCACGGATATTTTCAATCCACCCTGCAACCTTTACAGTCTGTCCTACGTTTGACTCGCTGAGCTGTTCTATGGTGACATCTCGATAAATGTTGTTTGTATTGGTATCCATCATTCTACCTCCATGATACGTTTTACGCTGACGCGTTGAGGAAATGTCCTATTTCATTTCGACTTCCATTTCCACCTATTGAGGAAATGTCCTATTCCGTCTTGGATTCATTTCCACATACAGCAAAAGAGTCCGTCCTAAAGATTGACTCTTTCAGGACGAACTCTCTTATATAAGTCCGCGGTACCACCTGATTTACTGCTATCGCAGTCTCTTATGGTCTTCGCAAAGTAAATACACTTTTAAAAACCCTCTGCGTCTCGTGCAGAATACGGATTCCCTACTAACCAAAGGCTTTCAGTGCACAGCTCGGAAGTGTTCTTCGCCGCAATTCATTCTACAGGACTTCCACCATCGCCTGCTCTCTGTCAGCGATTAATGCGGTTACTTTTCTTCGTCATCGCCACTGTTTCTGATTATATTATATGAGACATGGAATGTCAAACATGATTTTTATCTCTTTACACAATCATTTTTTCCTTTGGAAATCATTTGAATTTACTTTTTTACTTTTGCAACTGCAGACCAGCCGGAATATGTTTTCTTTCCATCAATCACAACATAAGCGCGTACTCTGATAAACAGTTTTTTCCTATTTTTAATTTTTTTACTGCTTACCGTAAACTTCTTTTTATTTTTCTTATAGGTAATGCGCGCAACAGCTTTTTTGTTCTTCTTTGCGGCTTTCCGCGTTTTGTAGAACCGTACCTGATAACCGTCTGCTCCATTGATTTTCTTTTTGAGAATAATCGTTACTTTTTTTGCAGATTTCCTTTTGGTTATCTTCTTGATTTTTGACTTTCCACTCTTTTTGAATATGTTTAATCTGCTGCTTGTCTGGTCTGTTGTTGTGGTCTTCTGTGTAATATTTGTTGTAGTCGTTGCAGCGACATTCTGGTTTTGCGTGCCAGTCTGAATCGCACCTTGGGTCTGTTCATTACCTTCCTGTGTCGTCGTGCTTACTTCCGCCGGAATACTTTCCGGCTCTGTTGTGCTTTCCGGCTCTGTTGTGCTTACTTCTGCCGAATTGCTTTCCGGTTCTGCTGTGCTTGTTTCTGCCGGTGTGCTTTCCGGTTCCTTCGTGCTTACTTCTGCCGAATTGCTTTCCGGTTCTGCTGTACTTGTTTCTACTGAACTGCTTTCCGATTCCTTTGTGCTTGTCTCTTCCGGTATGCTCTCCGGCTTTGTCGTAGCAGTCTCTACCGGAGGCGTCACCGGATTTCCTTTTCGTACAACTACTACGAAACTCCCCTCTTCTAATGTCACTTGAATGATTATATATTCATTATCCGGAAACTGATTTGGATTTAGCTTAATTCCACCTGGAGAATTTTCCGTCAAAAGACCCGGACCGGCCTGCTGTCCATTGACTAAGACTTCTACCGCCGAACCATGATCTGCTGAATACTGGAATAATAATGTATTTCCATTATCGACATACCATACCACAAAACCGGGTACAGATACTTCATGTTCTGCCACATCAATAGATAACTCATTGTTTCCATTACATGGTATTGTTTTATAGTCCAATGTAGATGGGTCAAAATCCCACTGATACGGCGGATCTGTTTCCTGTTCCACATCTTGTGCTGTTGTTGTAGTTTCTGTTGGGAGACTTTCCTGTGCTGTTGTTATAGTTTCTGTTGGAGGGCTTTCCGGTTCTTTTTTACTGGTCTCTTCCGGTGTGCTCTCCGGCTTCTTCTCTGTCTCTTCCTGTGTTGGATTCACCGGACCGTCTCCACCTTCCGCAATACTTGTATTGAGAATTTTCAAAACAGCCTTTACACTTCCATCCGGATTGTAGAAAATCACTTCATTTTCTCTTTTTGTTAAGTGATCTACATTTACCCAGACTCCTGCGCCTTCTATAATCTCTGTCTTCTTTTCTCCATTTACGGTAATATCGCCAATATTGGCATCATTGAGGCCTACATAAATGCCTGCAATACCATCTTTATTCTGAATATTTACAACATTGCAATTTTCTCCGGATTCAAAATATGCCTTAAACGTATTGCTCAACGCACCTGCTCTTGCTCCATCCAGCAACCAATCTACTCCATCAAAACCCTGTTCCTGTGAATCTGAAGTCGTCGTTTCGTCCGGAACATCCGGCTGTGGCTGTGTTGAAGGGGTCGTCTGCGGATCCGTCTGTGGCGGTGTCTGTGTAGATTCCGGTGCATCAGTTATTTTTTCCAAAGTGAAACTGTTAATATTTAAAATTGTTCCGGCATCTACTGAACCAAGTTCCAACATGAACTTCACTTTATCCGCATATGCGGTAAAAGTACCCTCGTAGACATTATCACCGGCAACAATTCCTTTCGTCTGCAAATCCTCGCCATTTGGAAAATTATCTGCTGTAATATCATTTTTCAATAATACTGCTCCGGTATTTTGATTTGCATTGATGTTGATACGATACCGGTAGGAGCTGCCTTTTTCTACATCGAGTTCATTTGTATTTGCATGCACACCCCATGCCGCATTACTTTTTGATGTGACCTTTAATGAAAAGTCATCTAAACGCTCTCCGCCCTTGTACGAGCCTTTTGCGCCTGCCCAGTTACCAAAGTAATAATTCCACTGTCCTACGTTGGTCTCTACATCTTGCACGCAAGTGATAAATCCATCCGGTACCGGCGTCGTAACTTCCGGTTCCGGAAGGTTTTCTGTACGGTTTGTTTTATTTCTCTGGAAGTTTGCATCACTTCCCTGATATACACGGACGTAATCCACATACATCGTGGAACTGCGCCAGTCGGAATCTACGGTGATGTTTTTAGTGAAAGGAGAGGCATTGCTTCCGATTGCCAGATTTAACAGAAAATAATGAGCACGCTGAAATTCTTCCAGTTCGCCTGACGTAATATCAATCGACTCATACCACTGTCCGTCTAAGAAGAACTGGATTTCATTTTCATACCAGTCGGCGCGGAAGGTGTGCCATTCGTCCATCGTGCTTACGTATCCGTACTGTCCGTTGATTTCACTTCCGTAATAGGAATGTTGGTACTGCGTCAGCGACGGATTCCAGTGCAGTGTGCTGATAATCTCGCTTTCTTTATTCCGATGCTCCATAATATCAATTTCACCACAATTCGGCCATCCGTATCCGGTCTGATTGCCCATCATCCAGAATGCCGGCCACACACCGTTTTGCATACCGTTTTCCATGCGGATGCGCGCTTCCATACGTCCATATCTGGCATAAAATTTTCCCTCAGACATCAAACGTCCGGAAGTAATTTCTCCACCGTCATAGTCTCTTTTTGCCTTAATCGCCAGTGCTTTTCCGTCCGTAGCGCCATCGGCATTTGTAATATAAACATTTTCCGTACTGTCCGTATAGTTCTGTACTTCACTATTTCCCCAGCCATTGTCACCGTGACCGGTCTGGTAAGTCCATGTGCCGGTATCTACTCCGCCCCCTACCGTCTGATCAAATTCATCACTCCAGACAAGATTCCAGCCACTGCTGTTTTGCTCGTTAGATAATACGCCTGCACTTACTTTTCCCGGAGAAATGTAAATTGAAGTCACAAGCATCGACAAACTGGCAAACACAGCAACTGTCTTTTTCCACGTTCTCTTCATTTTCATGTTTTCAATCTCCTCTACATGTAATAATTTTTTCTTTTTCATTTTTCATACAAAAAATATATCATGTTCCAAGAAGATTGAAAAGCAGTTTAAAAAAATATTTATGGAACCATTTAGATTTTTGTGCTCTATTTTTGGTTCAAAAAAAACGCCCACGGCAAATGCCGTGGGCGTCCAATAGGAATTACCTATTATTTCACTTTAATCTTTTTCACTTTAGACCAAGCGCCGTAAACTTTCTTCTTTCCATCTAAGTTGTAAGCACGAACTCTAACAAATAATGTTTTCTTATTCTTCAGCTTCTTAGATGTAATCGTTACTTTGTTTTTCTTTACAAATTTCTTTACTAATGCTTTCTTATTCTTCTTTGCATTTTTCTTTGTCTTGTAAATTGCTACCTGATAGCCTTTTGCACTGGTCTTCTTAAAAGTAATCTTAAGTTTCTTTGCAGATTTTTTCTTTGCTGCTACTTTCTTGATTTTCGCCTTTGCAGGTTTTTTAACCTTTGCAGTTGTTGGTGCTGCTGTCGGCTGAACTGTTGTAGGAGCAGCTGTAGTCACTGTACCTGCTGCAGTTGTTACCTCGCCACCTGCATTCGGTGTCGTCGGCTGTGATGGATTTGTCGTTGCTTCTGAAGACGGCTCATCCGGATTTGTAGATTCCTCTGAGGACGGCTCATTCGGATTTGTAGATTCCTCTGAGGACGGCTCATTCGGATTTGTAGATTCCTCTGAAGACGGCTCATTCGGATTTGTAGATTCCTCTGAGGACGGTTCGTTTGGATTTGTAGATTCCTCTGAAGACGGCTCTACAGGTGTATCTTCACCTTCACCCGGTGTTGATTCTTCGTCTTCTTTCGGGTAAACAACATTTCCTTCATCGTCTGTAATCTTCAAGTTTGAAAGGTCAAGTACAACACCAATACCAACCTGTCCGGCTCCGATGAATAATGTAACTTTTCCTGTTTCATCAGCTTCCACTGTACGGGTAAATGTTACTTCCTGACTCTGTGATAAATCAAAGCTTGCAGGCTCACCGTCAGAAACAATCACACCGTCTGCCTGGTCAGCTTTCAAGTCTACTGAAATTGTATAGGACTGTCCCGGAGTAAGGCCATCTTTGACAACCTTGTACTGAACAGCGCCCCACTGATCCCAGTTGTTACTATTGCTGACAATCTTTGCCTGAATGTGGTCAGCATTTGTCGGATCAACTGCGATTGCCATTGTATTGGTCGTGTTAATCCAAACAGTGTAACCACCAACGGTAATGTCTGCGCCTGTACCTACGTATTCTTCAAAGGTCATCTCTACCGGTTCTTCCGTAGAAGTCTCCTCTGAATCTGATTCATCATCTGATGTAGGAGGTACAACTGCCGGCGTACCCTTCTTAACTACGAATGTGAATTCACCGTTTTCTGTAACAACTTTAATGACAGAATATGCGTCGTCATCAAGTTTTGTAGGATCAACTTTTACTAATCCTGTTGCTATTTCTTTAATAACGCCCTCTGCAGGCTCCTCGCCGTTGATTGTAACGGAAGTTACTGCTCCGGCATCGCTTGAGAACTGAAGACTTAATGTATTTCCTGCATCGCCGTACCATGGATTCAAACCGTCAATGGTGCTTTCCTGAACTGCATACTCAAGCGTTAAATCTTCATTTCCGTCACACTGAAGTGAATTGTACTCTAATGTTGATGGGTCAAATCCCGGATCATATGGAGGATTTACAGGTGTTGACGGAGTTTCAGTCTCATCAGAACTTGGTTCAACCGGTGTCGTTGCCGGTTCAACTCCCGTATCTCCGATCACTGCAATCTCTGTAACCTGAGCGCCATATGTAACACCCTGTGGATAATGAATCTGGATATATCTTACAGTGCCTTCCTGACTGATTGCAGACTCTATGCCGTAAGGAGCTTGACCCTGTTTGTTACGTGCTGCAATGATATCAGCACCCGGAACAGAAACAACATCTGTCCACGCGTCTTTATCTGTTGAGAATTTAATATCCTGACTGTTGTTTGCTTCAGGAGCGCAGCCCGGTTCCATAACTCGATACCAAACAACGATATTTTCGATTGCTGAAGCGTCAACATCTTCGCCTAAATCAATGATGTATGATCCGTCCGGTACGTTCTTTTCAGGACATACATAATCAGAACCACTGATAATTCCGTTTGTAATATCTCCGTTTCCTTCTGCGCTGCCATGAGCGTCTTCGCTGCCTTCATGCTGAGGAGACAACTCCCATGTCTTATTTAATGCAAAGTTTCTGGAAACATCTGTCACGTCGTTTTCAATCGTCTTAACTTCAACCGGATCGCTGACAAGACCTTCTGAAGTACCGCCATTGTAGAGTGATACGACCTTAACCGTATGCGTTCCTTTTGCAACGTCTTCAATTGTATAATCCTGTCCTGCAACACAGTCGGATAATCTTGGTGATTTTTCATCATCAAGATATACAAAATAAGTATAACCTTCCTGTCCTTCATCAGCAGTAATGTTTACTTTGATTTCTCCAAACAACTCTGATGTCTTTTCAGAGGATACTGTGACTGCCTTTGGATTACTTGCCGGTTCAGGTGCTTCCCCTTCTACCGGATTTTCAGCAAATACGCCGATTTCAGTAACCTGAGCGCCCCAAGCTACGGAATCATTAACCTGAATTCGAATCTTTCTTACAGTACCGGATACGGTTTCCTTGTCAAGTACAACCGGAACCATGTACTGCTTGCCGTCTTCCCATGCGGCATCTTTGTCTTCCGGATACTCTTCTGCAGTCATCTCTGCAACTTTGTTAAATACCGTATCGCCAAACTGAACTTCAAATCCATTCTGTGGATAAAGGTCTGGACTGCCGTTTCTGAACCATACAACTACCTGATCGATACTTGATGCTTCATAAACCTGTCCCAAGTCAATTTCAAAATAACCCGGCGTGTTGATGCCTACAAAATTTCCATCCCACTTGTTCCATGTGCCGTCTGTAAGCGCTGCATAATCCTGATTACCCTCTTTGTAGCTGCTTACGTCAGCGGTCTTCTGATATGCAAGGTTCCTCTCTGTTGTCAGCCACTCATCATATGGCTGTGTCGGAGGTGCTACATATTCTGTACAGGTTGCGGTAAGATTCATTTCCGTACCTGTCGGTTTGTTTCCAAGACCAACAGGTCCAACTTCTTTTGTTTCTTCCTCTGCTTTAAATATGCCTGATGCCAGAACTTCTTCTCCGTTTGTAATGCTGTATCTATACTTCGTTCCTACCTGAAGGTCTTTGAAAGTATATTTTGCCTGAACAAGCCAGTCATCATTTGCTGTCGTGTCAACGAAATTTAATGCTATTTGTTCCGGTGTTTCTTCGGCGTATTTATATGCAACATGAGCTACCTTTTCACCCCAGTTACCAGCATAAAGACTCCAGTCACCGTAGGTGCTCCAATCTGCCGGAAGCATGGTGTATCCTTCCGGTGCAACTGGTTCTTTCGGCTCATCTGATGAAGGTTCTTCGTCGGATGACGGCTCTTCTACCGACGTGTCTTCCTCTGCTTTTACGAACTTCGCAGTAAAGCTGAACTCGGTACCTGCCGGAACCTGTCCAAGATTCAGGAAAACATCCGGATAATCTGCATTTGAAGTATAGTCTATCACAGCCTCATGTGTACCTTCTTCCATAGCGATGCTGTGATCTCCACTGTTAATCTGCATATTAAATGTAGCCGCCTGATTGGTTGTGTAGTTCACATGAACTTTATATTCCTGTGCAGGAGCAGCCAACTTCAAGAGTTTGTCTGTAGCTGCTATCTTTGCCTGCAGATTCCAATCTTGACCATTGTTTGCTGTTACTTTTGCATCAAAGGAAATGGTTTCGCCTTCAACAGTGCCTTTATATTTCATCTGATTTGCAGCGCTGCCTGAAAAAGCAGACCATGGAGTGGTAGTCGTCCATGTACCGTCAATTGTGGAATAATATCCTTCCTCGTCTGCCGTCGACGCCGTTGTTGTTTCCTTTTCAAACTCATCAGTATATGTAATACTGTTGATTGTGATGGTCGTATCGTCCTTTACTCCCTGCATGTCAAGTACAAGATGTGTAGTTGCTCCTGCGGTAAATGTACCTTTCGCGGTATTTTCACCTGAAGTATATTCCTGTTTGACTATTTGAGAGTTTGAAATATCTTCTTTCGTATTGAAATAACCTTCATCGCCTTCTACTGTATAACCAATCTCATACTGATACTCCGTACCAGCAGATAATGTCGTCACAGGTGCTTTCACCTGAATACCCCACTGTGTTCCGGAAGTTTTTTCAATATACAGTTTAATTGAAGTATCTGTTGCATCGGAGTAATACAGTTTTCCTTCCTGACCGCCTGCTCCGCCAACGTAAAAACTCCATTTTCCATCAGGACTCTGAACTTCTGCACTTCCTGTGACTTCAGTCATACCCGATGTATCGGCAGCTTCCGCTGTCTTTGCGCTGTAACCCGTCATGCCTGCGACTACCATAGCAAAAGCGCTGACAAGAGCTACAACTTTTCTCATTGTTTTACTGAGTTTCATAAACATTTGTCTCCTTCCTTAAATTTTTTAATACTCATTTAACAGGGCACTTCACCCTATTAACCAATGATACAATCATTTTATCACAACTGTATGTGCAATTCAACCAAAGAATTTGTAATTTTGAAAACATTCTTATGATATTTTGCCAGTTTTTATCAAAAAAAGAGAAAAATTCATCTATGATTTCATGGATTTTCCTCTTTTGTCCCGTATATTTTTATAATATTTTCATATCGTCCGTTTTTTCTTTACCGCGCTGCCGGTTTCGGTGTGCGGTCTACATAGTAAATTCCCCAGTTTTTCTCTGCTTCGACCGGATCGTTTCCACCTTTCCAAGGCTCGTCGAAGGCTTCAAACATATAGGCGATGATTTTTTCCCGATCTGCCCACGCCCAAAATTCATCATAGTATTTTTTCTGGTTTTCTTCGGTGGTCTGGCCTTCTCCCATTTCCGTACCCGCTCTGCTCCTCGTTGCCCAGCCGACTTCTGAGAAAAAGACCGGCTTGTCCGGATAAAGCTGACGGATTTTCTGATACCATTCTTTGTTTTCAGCCAGTCCGTCTTCGACGGAAACGCCATGCCACAGCGGATAAGAATGAACGCAGATAATATCAAGCTGCTCTGCAATCTGTGGAATTCTAGGCCATTCAAACGCGCCCTCATTGAAGGTCACCGGCTGTTTTGCGCCCTGATGCAGCCGCTTTGCAAATTCTACCAGACGCTCTGTCGGAACATTGTTTGCGCCCCAGTCCGGCGTGTTTTCGTTGCCGATGGAAATAATGTTAATGACGTCAGGGTATGTATTTGCAATCCGGATTAAATCTTCAATCCGGCGGTCATTGAATTTTGCCCGCTCTGCCAGTTCTTCCTGCGTGTAGTTGGTTTTCAGCCATGGGCAGCCCGGATTGTTTACTTCTGAAATCAGTCCCGGCCCCAGCATCATTTTAATCTCCAGTCCCAAATCCCTGATAACCTGACAGGTCATTTCCGCATAACTGACCGGGTCGTACATTCTGATGTACCGGAATCCATGCTTCTGCAGGATTTTCATGTCTTCCACAATCTGGTCGTAAGTCGGATAGGTTTCATCTACCGGACTCTGCCCCTCTCTGTAACCTGAATAGCAGACTGCTCTGCCATACTCCATTTCAAACATTACCTCTCTCCTTTTCTCTTTTTGTCTGTACTGTTTTATATCGTAAAATATCTGATTTTTTAAGAAATGTATACCTGCTTTTTTAAGCGCATTTATCTGATTTTTTAAGAATGTATACCTGCTTTTTTACGCGCATTTATCTGATTTTTAAGAACGTTTTGCTGTTTAACCGAGTACGGCGCGAATCTGCGCCTCGTCTCCCAGTTTGTCCACATCTTCTTTTGCAATCGTGTCGGTGTCCCCGTATTTTTCACCGTCAATATAAATTTCCCTGACGCGGTATGCGCCCGCTTCCAGACCGTCCGGATTTTCATAAGTGACCTGAAGTTTAACGCCGCGGAACATGCACTGCGCAGACGCTTTGTTGTCTGCAAACTGTTCTGCTAGAAGCTGCGGTGTTAACGTCAACGCGCCGTAATTGCCCTGAATACCGTACATTTCATTGAGCACTGTCAACAGCAGCCAGCTTGCCGCGCCGGTCAGATAGTG
>CANQMA010000044.1 GCA_947624875.1 uncultured Lachnospiraceae bacterium | reverse complement strand
CCTTTTTTCAGCAAATGATATGAAAATAACTCAAAAACAATTTCAATTTACTCTTGACATATCACCGCTGGACTAAAGTAAAAGCCAAGTTATTATATGTCGGAAAGTTTAACATAAAAAAGAAAGCAATTCTTTAACAAAATCTTATGAAAATCTTAATGAAAACACCGGCGGTATCATGTGGCGGAAGACGCTGGAGAAAGGGTAAAAAAATCAAAAATAATTTTCTTTTCAGACATAAAAATAATTTCAACTCAAATATTATTTGAATTGATAGGATTTATCGGTATGAAAACGTTTCAAAGACCGCTAAAATAAAAAATATTTTTTTGACGGCAAATTGTAGAAATTCATAAAATCATATGATATATTGTTTATAGTTTTGTGCGTGAGCATAATTTTTGGGGACGAAAAAAATTTAAAGCTTAGGAGGATTAGTTCATGTCGGAGAAACTCAAAGGGGTGCCGGTGGAAGGCTTTGCAGAGAAGAGCAGACAGGCGGCAGCGGAAGGTATCGTCTTATTGAAAAATGAAGACGGTCTGCTTCCGTTTACAACAGAAGATCAGATTTCAGTCTTCGGACGACCGATGATTGAATATTACAGAAGCGGTACCGGTTCCGGCGGAGCGGTACGTGTAGAGTATGCGACCAATATTCTGGACGGTTTTGAAAACAGCGGTCTGACGATTAATCAGGAAATTGTAAAGGACTATAAGGAATGGCTCAAAGACCACCCGTTTGATAACGGCGGCGGCGGCTGGGCGGCAGAACCATGGTTCCAAAAGGATATGGAGATTACCGCTGCCTATGCAAAGGCGCAGGCTGAAAAAACCAATAAGGCGGTCTATATTATCGGACGGACTGCCGGCGAAGATAAAGACAATTTTGCATGGGATGGCAGTTTCCTTTTGACGCCGGAGGAAAAGTCCAACCTGAAAAATATTACGGAAGCGTTTGAAGATGTGTGCGTCGTGTTAAATGTTTCCAATATTATTGACATGAAATGGATTGAAGATCCGGTCTATCAGGGCAGGCTGAAATCCGTTGTAATCGTATGGCAGGGCGGCATGGAAGGCGGAAACGCTGTTGTTGACGTCCTTTCCGGCAAAGTGACGCCGAGCGGCAAACTGCCGGATACGATTGCCTATGATATTGAAGATTATCCGTCAACGAAAAATTTTGGCGATCCGCTGAACAATTTGTATCAGGAAGATATTTATGTGGGATACCGTTATTTTGAAACATTTGCGCCGGAAAAAGTAATGTATCCGTTTGGTTTCGGTCTTTCCTATACCACTTTTGACATTGAGAGCACGAAGGTACGGGAGACGGAAGACGCCATTACAGTTACTGCAAAAGTGACGAATACCGGATCCGAATATTCCGGAAAAGAGGTTGTGCAGGTTTATTATGAAGCACCACAGGGCGCGCTTGGAAAACCGGCAAGAGCATTGGGAGCATTTCAAAAGACAAAAGAACTCGCTCCGCAGGAAAGCGAGACGCTGGAAATTGTTCTGCCAAAAGACCGTATGGCATCTTATGATGACAGTAATGCGACCGGACATAAATCCTGCTATGTATTGGAAGCGGGCGCATATCATATTTATTTAGGAAACAGCGTGCGCAATCATACGCTCGTCTATACTTATCAGTTAGATACATTAAAAGTAGTAGAGCAATTATCAGAGGCGATGTGTCCGGATGATGATCAATTGACATTGCTGAAACCGGGAACGCGAAAGGCAGATGGTACCTATGAAGAAACATATGTACCGGCCCAGAAGCCGACCGTTGATATGGCAAAAAGAATTGAGGAAAATCTTCCTCCAACGATGGAAATTACCGGAGATATGGGTATTACCCTCCAGGATGTGCGTGATGGGAAAGCAGATTTGGATCGGTTTATCGCGCAGCTTGACGTATCGGAACTGGCGTTGATCGTCCGCGGGGAAGGAATGAGCAATCCACGCGTGACTCAGGGAACGGCCTCCGCGTTTGGCGGATTAAGTGACTCTCTGTTTAATTACGGGATTCCCGCTGCCTGCTGTGCAGACGGACCGAGTGGACTGCGCTACGAGGGAAAGGCGACACAGCTTCCAATCGGAACAGCGCTTTCCTCAAGCTGGAATATCAAACTGGTTCGGGAACTTTACACTATGGAAGGACAGGAACTGGTACGCAACGAAGTCGATACCCTGCTCGGACCGGGCGTCAATATCCACCGAAATCCGTTAAATGGCAGAAACTTTGAATATTATTCCGAAGACCCGCTACTTTCCGGACTGATGGCGACTGCGGCGACCGGCGGCATTAAAGATGGCGGCGCTTGGGGTACGATTAAACACTTCGCCCTGAACGGACAGGAATCCCACCGTTTTAAAATCAATGCGGCAGCTTCGGAAAGAGCCATCAGGGAAATTTACTTAAAGACATTTGAACTGCCTGTTAAAGCAGGCGAGGTAATGGCGCTGATGACCTCCTACAACCCGATTAACGGACACTGGGCAGCTTCAAACTATGATCTCTGTACAACGATTCTCCGTGGAGAATGGGGATATCAGGGCTTTGTCATGACAGACTGGTGGGCAAAGATGAACGATGTCGTAGAAGGCGGGGAGGAGTCCAACAAAGATATTCGTGATATGGTTCGCTCCCAGAATGACGTTTATATGGTTGTCAACAATAATGGCGCGGAAGTCAATTCCAACGGAGACAACACAGAGGAATCTGTGAAAAATGGAACATTGACGATTGGCGAACTGCAGAGAGCGGCAAAAAATATCTGTAACTTTATTCTTGCCGCCCCGGTAATCCACAGACCGTTGATTGACACAGATGTGGCAAAACATTTTGATGCAGACCCGGATGGAAAGGCAAAATATCAGACCTTCCATTTATCAGAAGATGATAAAGTCATGTTTTGCAGTGGAACGCAGGCTTCGGTTGAAGTTGAAGAAACCGCAGAGTACACTGTCATTGTCAATATCATGTTTGAAAAATCCAATCTCTCTCAGTCTACGGTCAACGTAACGACGGGGGATGAGACCATGTTTGTCATTCAGACCAACGGAACCGATGGAAACTGGATTACACAGAAATTGTGCAAAGTACAGCTGGATAAAGGAATTTACAATCTGGACTTGGTGGATGTGCTGGCAGGAATTCAAGTCAATTATATTCAGTTTAAAAAAATCAATAAAAAGAAATCCGTATAAACAGAGTTTTTACTGTTCTATGGAAAGGAACTCCGGAATTGACGCCGGGGTTCTTTTTATATGGAAAAACCAGACAAAAATACTCCACTTCTGCGCTTGTTTTACCCCTTAAATTATTGTATACTGAATATATTAGTGACAACTTTCGCCTTTTGGTGAAAGCTGCATGAAACAGACTGAAAAATATGAAAAAAACAGGAGGCACAGATGATTACATTAAGTAAAGGCGGCGCATACCTCATTGACGGCGTTACTGTTGTTGAAGAAGGTCATGATGACTTATTAAAAAGTAAATTAGGGGAGGGTGTTCCATCAAAAGCAGAGGCGGCAAAAAATACGATGGCCTACCGCATTTTAAAAGAACACAACACTTCCGGGAATATGCAGGAACTTCAGATTAAGTTTGATAAACTGACATCTCATGATATTACGTTTGTAGGCATTATTCAGACAGCGAGAGCGTCCGGACTGGAAAAATTCCCAATTCCGTATGTACTCACGAACTGCCATAACAGTTTATGTGCAGTTGGTGGCACCATTAACGAAGATGACCATATGTTTGGTCTGTCCGCGGCAAAAAAGTATGGTGGAATCTATGTTCCGCCGCATCAGGCAGTCATTCACCAGTTCGCCAGGGAAATGCTTGCCGGCGGAGGAAAGATGATTTTAGGTTCTGATTCGCATACCCGCTATGGCGCGCTCGGCACGATGGCAATGGGTGAGGGCGGTCCGGAATTAGTAAAACAGCTGTTGTCCCAGACCTATGATATTCATATGCCGGATGTGATCGGCATTTATCTGACCGGGGAACCGGCAAAAGGGGTTGGCCCGCAGGACGTTGCGCTCGCCATTATCGGTGAAGTTTTTGATAAAGGGTATGTAAAAAATAAAGTCATGGAATTTGTTGGACCGGGCGTGTCCAATCTGTCTGCCGACTTCCGTATCGGCGTTGACGTGATGACCACAGAGACAACCTGTCTTTCATCAATCTGGAGAACTGATGAAAAAATTCAGGAGTTTTATGAGATTCATGGAAGAGCGGATGATTATAAGGAATTAAATCCGGGAGATGTAACGTATTATGATGGAATGGTTTATGTGGATTTGTCAAAAATCAAACCGATGATTGCCATGCCGTTCCACCCAAGCAATACCTATACGATTGACGAGTTGAATCAAAATCTGGAAGATATTCTGCATGATGTGGAATTAAAAGCGCTGGTTTCTTTGGATGGACAGGTAGATTACCGGCTGACAGATAAAGTTCGAAATGGAAAGCTGTATGTAGAGCAGGGCATTATTGCAGGATGTGCCGGAGGCGGATTTGAAAATATCTGCGCAGCAGCCGATATCCTGAAAGGCAGAAACATCGGATCCGATGAATTTACCTTAAGCGTATACCCTGCGTCTATGCCAATTTATATGGAACTAATCAAAAACGGAGCCGCTGCCGATATTATGGCAGCAGGCGGTGTGTTAAAGACGGCATTCTGCGGTCCGTGCTTTGGCGCCGGAGACACTCCGGCAAACAATGCGTTTAGTATCAGACATTCCACGCGGAATTTCCCGAACCGTGAGGGAAGCAAATTGCAGAACAGACAGATTGCTTCAGTAGCATTGATGGATGCACGCTCAATTGCAGCGACAGCAGCCAATCAAGGATATCTGACCTCTGCAATGGATTTGGATGTCGAGTATCAGAATCCGACGTATCACTTTGACAGCAGTATTTATGCAAATCGTGTGTTTGATTCCAAAGGGGTGGCCGACCCGGATGCAGAACTGAAACTTGGACCAAACATTAAGGACTGGCCGAAGATGGTGGCGCTGACTGAAAATCTTCTGTTGAAAGTCGTTTCTGAAATTCATGATCCGGTAACGACTACGGATGAATTGATTCCATCCGGCGAGACATCCTCTTACCGGTCCAATCCATTAGGGCTTGCTGAATTTGCATTGTCCCGTAAAGATCCGGGATATGTCGGCAGGGCAAAGGAAGTGCAGAAGGCAGAAAAGGTACGGGAGGAAGGAAATTGTCCGGGCACGGTACTGCCGGAGATACAGGAGGTGACTTCCCTTATTAAACAGGAATTGCCGCAATATCCGATCAACCGGGAAACAATTGGTATCGGAAGTACGATTTATGCAGTAAAACCGGGTGACGGTTCGGCGAGAGAACAGGCGGCGTCCTGTCAGAAAGTACTCGGAGGATGGGCAAATATTGCGCAGGAATATGCAACCAAGAGATATCGTTCCAACCTGATTAACTGGGGAATGCTTCCGTTTATTTATGAGCAGGAAGAACTGCCGTTCAAGCTGAATGATTATATTTTCATACCGAATATTATTCAGGCGGTAATAGAAGGTGCAGCGGAAGTATCTGCATTTGCGATTGATGAACATAAAAAGATTACTCCTTTTACATTAAAACTTGGAGAGATGACGGAAGATGAAAGAGAAATTATATTAAAAGGATGTTTAATCAATTATAATAGAGTTTAAGAAACATGAAGGAGGCTATATGGAAAATCGGCATGTCATAACAAAAGACGACTGTTATTTATTTGGAAAAGGCATTCATTATGAAATTTATAATAAACTGGGTGCGCATGTAACAGAAATGAATGGGGTCAAAGGGACATATTTTGCGGTCTGGGCTCCAAATGCGGCAAACGTATCGATTGTCGGTGATTTTAATGGCTGGATTGGAAACAATCATAATATGAAGATGGAAAACCAGTCCGGAATCTGGGAATTATTTATTCCTGAGATTGGGGAAGGGGAACTTTATAAGTACGCCATTGTAACAAAAACCGGCGATACACTATTTAAAGCAGACCCTTATGGAAACTGGGCGGAAATGCGTCCGGGAAACGCATCCCGTATAGCCGACATTGACACTTATCAGTGGAAAGATGACAAATGGATTCAGCAGAAGGCAAGAGAAAATCATTATGAGCAGCCAATGTCTATCTATGAAGTCCATTTGGGCTCATGGAGAAAAGAATTTAAAAACGCTGAAGACGAGGACGGTTTTTATGATTACAAACGGCTCGCAAAAGAACTCGTGGCATACGTCAAAGACATGGGATACACGCATGTCGAACTGATGGGGATTTTAGAGCACCCGTTTGACGGTTCATGGGGATATCAGGTGGTCGGTTATTATGCGCCGACTTCAAGATATGGCGCGCCGAAGGATTTCATGTACCTGATTGACGCATTCCACAAGGCTGGAATTGCCGTCATTCTTGACTGGGTTCCGGCGCATTTTCCGAGAGATGCGCATGGTCTTGCAATGTTTGACGGGACGCCGCTCTACGAATATGCGGACACGAGAAAAGGAGAACACCCTGACTGGGGTACGAAAGTGTTTGATTATTCCAAGACGGAGGTCAGCAATTTTCTGATTGCAAACGCGCTGTTCTGGGTGGAAAAATATCATATTGACGGCTTGCGGGTTGATGCGGTGGCGTCCATGCTGTATCTCGATTATGGACGTCAGGACGGACAGTGGGTTCCGAATATTCATGGGGACAATAAAAATCTTGAAGCGATTGAGTTTTTCAAGCATCTAAGCAGTATTATGAGATACCGGAATCCGCGGGCGTATGTCATTGCGGAAGAATCTACCGCATGGCCGAAGGTGACCATGCCGCCGGAAGAGGGAGGACTTGGTTTTTCCTACAAATGGAATATGGGCTGGATGCATGACTTTTTAGAGTATACAAAGCTGGATCCGTATTTCAAAAAGGGCGCGCATAATATGATGACATTCGCGATTACATATGCATTTAGCGAAAACTTCATCTTGGTATTGTCCCATGACGAGGTGGTGCACCTGAAATGCTCTATGTTAAATAAGATGCCGGGTTATCCGTCCGACAAGTTTAAAAATCTGAAAACAGCGTATACTTTTATGATGGGACATCCGGGAAGAAAACTGTTGTTTATGGGACAGGAATTTGCGCAGCTTCAGGAATGGTCTGAGGCGCGAGCGCTCGACTGGTATCTTTTAGAGGAGCCGGAACACAAAGATATGCAGGAATATGTAAAAAAACTGCTGCATATGTATAAAAAATATCCGGCGCTGCATACAGAAACGAAGGGTTACAGCGCATTCCAGTGGATTAATGCGGATGACCGGACCCGAAGTATCTTCAGTTTTATCCGCCATACGACGGAGCGCGATTATAAAAATTCCGTTGGGTTTGTATGTAACTTTACCCCGATGGAGCGGCCGGATTATGCCGTAGGCGTTCCGAAAGCAGGAACATATAAACGAATTATTACAACAGAAACAGGCGATACTGCTGAAGTGTCATATAAAGCAGTGGCAGGGGAATGCGACGGTTTCCCGTACAGATTGGAAATTCCGCTTCGACCGTTTGAGTCGCTGGCGTTCGAGTTTCCGAGGGTTATCAATAGAAAACCAAAAACAAAAAAAGAATCAACAAAAAAGCCTGCAGGCAAAAAGAAGAAATAAAAGTTATAAAGAGGGCAGTTTTATGACTGCTCTTTTTTCGCAGAGGTTATCTATATGAAAAAGAAAATTATTATTGTCTCACTGATTCTGCTGATTGTGGCTGCCGCAGTTGCAGGGGCCCTCGTCTACAATCATCGAAACACTTCCAAAGACGACACGAAAGTGGAAAATACGTATCAGGGGATGCTGCCGGATGTCCATGTACTCTATGGGACAGAAACGGTGTGCAGCCTGATGGGATACCGGGACAATATGAATGAGGCGATGAACCGTCAGGATATTATTCCGGTTGCACCGGACAGGAAGGTTTCCGTACAAATTGAGAAACATGAAAATAAAATTCTAAAGATTTCTTATGAAGTGCATGCACAGAGTGATGAGCGGTTAGTGGATAGCGGCGCGGTCTCTGATTGGAAGGAGAACGATGAAACAATTCGGTTTGACTTTTCTGCCAGTGCCATTATGAAAATGGGACAGGAATATTTCTTCTGTTTTAAACTTCAGACGGAAAAATACGATACAGTCAATTACTATGCGCGGTTGATGGTCACGGATACAGAATTTGTCTCAGAACAGCTGAAGTTTGCAAAGGATTTCAGCGATAAAACTTTTGACAGCACCAAATCGCAGAAACTGGCGTTTTTAATTGAACCGGATCCGTCTCTCCCAAATGACGACCTGGGGAAAACAACGATCCAATCCAGTTATAGCATGTTGATTTGGAACACTCTGGTTCCACAGAAAACCGGGAAGACTTCCATTTCCGCAAAAGAATTCTGCATTAAGGATACCGGAGAAGCAGGAACATATACGATGACGTACCGCATCAAATCCGTGAACGCCCAAAAAGTAGAAGAATATTACAATGTTGCGGAAACCATTACCGTATGGACTTGTGCCGGAAAACAGTATGTGCTTGCATATGACAGAGAGGTGAATCAGATCTGGGTGGCTGATGAGCATAATATTGGAAATAGTTTTATTGACCTGGGAATACAAAATTTTGGCACAGCAGATTATGTGGAAAGTGAAAACGGCCAGTATCTTGCTTTTAATATTAATAACGACATTTATCGGATGGATATCACCACAAAAACAGTCACTCCGATATATCAGTTTGACGCGGCTGATTCCGAGTCCCTCTATCAGACAAAGGCGAAGGTCTTAAGAGTAGATCATAGCGGAAATGTCGATTATATTCTCTACGGATACAGTTTATCAGAAGAACATGTGGGGAAAAATGGAATTTCCGTACTACAATATAACGCGGAGAAAAAGCAATCTGAGGAGAAAGCATTTCTTGTCTCAGAACTGCCCGCTTCAATTCTGGAACAGGAATTGGACAAACTGTGCTATATTGGGGACGAGACCATTTATATGAAAATCGGGGAAAATATCTGCTATGCAAATGTCCGGACAAAGGAATCCGGAACTTTGGTAGAAAATCTGCAGGATGGCAGTTATGCGGTAAATGCGGACGAATCCATGCTGGTTTACAATACTAATGGAGAAGACTATGCAAAGAGTCTGACCATTGTCAATCTGAATAATGGCGAAATGCAGGAGAAAGAAGCCGGCGAGGGAAATGTCCTGAAGGTTTACGGTTACACCGGAGAAAATCTGGTGTATGGTCTTGCAAAACAGGCAGATTTAGAACGATACAATTTTTTCCCGGTAAATATGCTTAAAATTGTCGATCATAATATGGGAGAAATCAAGTCCTATTTTAAAGACGGCGTGTTTATTACAAATGTGGAAATTTCAGACACGATTATCAATATTCAGCGGCGGAACAGGAAGAAAAAAATAGCAGACGATCAGCTTCTGTTTAATACGGAAGAACAGGTGACGGCGGCGCACACAAGCCACTGGGCAGATGATGTGAAACAAAAAGAGCTTGCCATCGCTTTTGAGCATAATTTAGACGCCAACACGGAACTTGTCATAGAAAAGCAAACACCGGTCGTTTTTGACAGTCATGTGGAAATCGATTTATCGACAGATTATCAAAATGATGATAACTTTTATGTATATGGTTACGGAAAACTTCAGGGCATTGTAAAAAATCAGGCACAGGCGCAGCAGTCGGCAAGAACCGTGTACGGACTCGTGACAGATCAAACAGGGAAGAAAGTATGGGTCTTTGAGGAAAACTATTCATAAAAAGGTCAAGCAAAACAGTCAGGAGGAAACTATGAAATTCATTCACACAGGAGACATTCATCTGGGCGCGCATCCCGAAAACAAGAAGGTGTGGGCAAAAAACAGAGGAGATGAAATCTGGAATACTTTTGAAAAACTGATTAAAAAGATTAAAATCGATCCGGTTGATATGCTGATTATTGCAGGGGACTTGTTTCACAGACAGCCATTGCTGCGGGAATTAAAAGAAGTGGATTATCTTTTTTCCACGATTCCGGAAACAACCGTGGTGCTCTGCGCCGGAAATCATGATGCGATTCGAAAAGGTTCTTTTTATAAAGATTTTCAGTGGAGCAGCAATGTGGTCTTTCTGGGAAAAAACACGATTGAAAAGGTAGAAATTCCGAAGCACAACGTCTGTGTTTACGGGCTTAGTTATGACAAAAATGAGATTTATGATGCGCTGTATGACCATATTATTGTGGATAATCCGGAGATGATTAATATCTTGGTGGCTCACGGAGGAGATGAAAAGCACATTCCAATCAATAAAAGGAAAGTGGCTATGTCAGGATTTGATTATGTGGCGATGGGACATATTCACATTCCGGATATTGATGAGAAAAACAGAATGGCATACTGCGGTTCTCTGGAACCAATCGATATCGGGGATATGGGAGATCGCGGATATATTTACGGAAATCTTGAAAAAGACCGGTTAGATATCCGCCTGGTACCATTCGCACAGCGTATTTATATGGATTTAAATTATACGATTACTCCGAATATCACGAATATGGAACTCCGCCATCAGTTAGCGCAGCGGATGGAAGAGCAGGGGATTCAAAATATGTTTCGGATTATTTTAGACGGATACCGCAATCCGGATTTTGAAATCCGGCTTTCTGATATTGAGGAACTTGGCAATATCGTCACAATTCAGGATGAAACGGTGCCGGATTACGATTTTGAAGAACTTTATGAAGATAATAAGGATAATATTCTTGGAATGTTTATTCATAAATACTTAAAACAAGAGCCGCTGGATCCCTTACAGAAGAGAACGCTGTATTATGGAACAAAAGCGCTGCTGGATGCGATGGAGGACAGGATATGATTATCAAGGAATTAGAGTTAACAAATTTTGGAAAGTTTAATCATCATTCCGTTTTGCTTTCGCCGGGACTGAATATTATTTATGGAGAAAATGAGGCGGGAAAAACAACGCTTCATACATTTATCCGGGGGATGCTTTTTGGCATTGAAAAACAGCGGGGGAAGGCAAGCGCTAAAGATTTATATACGAAATATGAGCCTTGGGAGAATCCTTCCTACTATGAAGGTACCATGCGGATTGAAAACGAGGGAATCAATTATCGGATTGAACGGATTTTCCATAAAGAAAATAAGGCGTTTCATGTCATCAATGAGGATACCGGTCAGGAACTTACACCGGATGAAATCGAGACGCTGTTTGCGGGACTGAATGAAAGCTGTTATTACAATACGGTCAGTATCAGTCAACTGGGCAGCACCACGGACAAGGAACTGGAAACTATTTTGAAGAATTATGCTGCGAATATCGGCGCGACAAAATCGTTGGAGATTGATATCAGAAAAGCAGTCTCTGATTTGGATGCCCAGAAAAAGAACATTGCCTCTGAGAGTCGTATCGGAGAAGAGGATATGATTCAAAAGTCGATTTACAACGCTAAGGATCATCTGGAGATTTCTGAACAGGAACAGCAGCAGATCATTGCATCAATCGAGCAGAAAAAAGACGTGGTAAAAGAGTATGATGAGAAGACCAGAGAACTGGCGGGACTGGATGCAAAACGGCTGGAGGAACTGGCGAAACAGAATGAGCGCAAAGACAATCTGTATCAGGAAATGAACACAATCACTGCGGAATTGGAAAAACATACAGAAACCTTAAATCAAATCAATGAGCATAAAGAAGAACTTCAGCAGGCATTAAAAGACAAAGGAATTGAATCCGCACAGATGATGGAGGAATTAAACGAAAAGGTATTAAACCGCTCCAATATGCCTGTACTCTTTATCTTTTTAATGATGGCGTCCATTGGCGTCATGATTGGTCTGCTTGTGGGGAACTATCAATTGCTGCAATATCCTGAAGCATGGGTGAGACCGCTTATTTTTCTGGGAGCCGCTATTGTTTTTTTACTTTTATCAATTATCAGATACATATGGAATAAAAAGAAAAAAGAGAAGAAACTGGAAGCGGTAAAGGAACTCCGTCAGATGATGGAGCGTCTGGATGCAGCAGAACATGAAGAGGTTTATACAAGGCGACAGGTTGAAAGAAAAAAAGAGAATCTGGAAAATGTACAAAATCTGCTCAAGGCGGAAGAACAACGCGAACTAACGCAGCGCGATTACAGTGAAGAGTTAAAGGAACTGGAAACCAGCCGCCGCAAAGTGAATGATGAAATTTCTAAAGCGCAGTGGATGCTGGAACAGAAACAGGAAAGAGATATTGACGCGGAAAGACGGATTGACGAATTACAGGTGCGTCTGGAAAAGATTGCGAAAGCAAAAGAAGAAATCCGGGCGATTGGGGACGCCAAAGAGACAATCGAAGAAATTGCCACAGAGATCCGCAATAGTTTCGGACGCAGACTCAATGAAAAAGCTTCCTACTATATTGCGCAGATTACCAACGGAAAATATGACAGTTTGTACATTGACGAGCGGTTGAATATTACAGTCAATGGAAGAAAAAACCTGATACCGACATCAAAACTCAGCAAAGGAACAGTCGAACAGGTTTATATGGCACTCCGGCTTGCCGCGGCAGACATTATCTTTGAAAAGGATAAAAAGCCAATCTTATTGGACGACGCGTTTGCAATGTATGACAACAAACGAATGGGAAATACACTGAAGTTTATGGCAGAGAGCATGGATCAGGTGATTTTATTCTCCTGTCATACAAGAGAAAAACTGATGGCAGATAAATTAGGACTCAGATACCATTTCATACGTTTGTAGGAATGGGGCAGTCGGTTAATACCGATTTTTGACCCCTGATAAACAAAGAGGGGATGATCCCGCAGAATTCAGGCTTTTCTT
>CANQMA010000043.1 GCA_947624875.1 uncultured Lachnospiraceae bacterium | reverse complement strand
TAATTCCACCTTGTGGAATTTAATCCTACAAGATGGAATTTAATCTTACAAAGTGGATTTTACTTTTACAAGTGACTCCATGCACATAAAAACGTAAATAAGCGGAAAGACTGCTTACAGGATTTCCAAATATTTACGTTTTTATGTATTTGGGAAACCCAAATCAGCGAGAAGTAGCGAAGCGGATTCGAGCTGGCATGGCTGAATTACTTTGTATTTGGGGAACCCATACAGCTCGAAGCAGCGAAGCGGATTCGAGCTGGCATGGCTGAATTACTTTATTTTTGTCCCTGCTGCAATAAATCAAACGTCACTACCACTTTAAACAAATCCCCATCTAATACAATCTCCAGGTCCCCATTCTGACGTTCTGCAATGGACTTTGCTATGGAAAGTCCCAGACCGCTTCCTTCCGTATTTCTGGAAACATCTCCCCGGACAAACCGCTCCATTAATTCCTCTGCGTTAAAATTTAATGCGCTTTCGGAAATATTTTTTACAGAAACAGCAGCCTCTGAACCTGTGGTGCTGATGTCCACATAAACGCGGGTACCGGACATTGCATATTTTGCTACATTGTTATAGAGATTATCTAACAGTCTCCAGGTCTTTCTTCCATCTGCCATCACATAAATTGGCTCTTCCTGTACTGTCTTAACAATCTGCAGTTTCCTCTTTTTAAATCTTTCATCATACTCTGCCAGGCTCTGATTAACCAGTTGTACAAGATCAAGCTTTCGCATCTCCATCTTTGCCACACCGGAATTTAGTTTGGAAGCCTCCACCAGATCCTCTGTCAGATTTTTAAGTCTTTGAGACTTTTGATCCAAAATATCCAGATATTTTTCTGCCTTTTCACTATTTAATCCGTCGGTCTTTAGCAAATCTATATAATTAATAATAGAAGTAAGTGGTGTCTTCAAATCGTGGGATACATTGGTAATGAGTTCTGTTTTCATACGTTCGTTTTTAACACTGTCCTCGACAGCTTTATTTAATCCCGCTCCAATCTCATTAATTTGCTTTGCCAATACCCGATTACTGGAAAACTTCATTGGCTCTTCAATCTTATAATCCATTTCTCCTTCAGAGATTTTTTTTGTTCCCTGTACGATAATCTGCTTTTCTGAAAAATATGTCCAAAGTAAACAGCATAATACCAATAGCGGAATGCAGATTGTAAGCAGCGTGCCAAAAAGGAAATTTGACGCTTCAAAATTTTCTATCATTGCAAGCTGTATGATATTCCATACAAAAGCTATGATAAAAACGATAACAACTTTAATTGCAATTTTTGTATTTTCGAATAAAGTCGAAATTATTTTTCCTAATTTTACAAATTCTTTTTTCAGCAGTTTCCAAAGTTTTCCCAATAAAGTAGTATCCGACAGCGTTTTTGTTTTCATCCTGCGGGCAAAACTTTCACTAAACAGTACAGCCAGCTCTACCGCACTAAGGCCAAGGATAAACGTACAGATCAATGCTACATCTACAATCTGCCAATCCTCATAAATCTCGTCAAAGACGATAATGGATAAGCTGGTATAAACTGAGATAAAGACAAATATCCCAACATCCATCCATCCCCTGTCAATTGCTCTTGCCTGCGGCACATCTCCCTTTACTTTATGCCCTGCCATAAGGATTAGTAAAACATATGGTATGAAAGAAACTAAAATTGTAAAAATGGCGATGCACAAAAGAATCATAATATCCTTTTCAATTTTTTGAATTGTTGCCTGGGAAGGTGCATTGACAATACCGTCTCTGCAGTAAGAGAAATAAAACCGTCCCTCTGCCGTTTCCTCACCGTATGCTTCTTTACATTCAGAATATTTTTCATAAACTTCATTACCTGCATCAACGGCAAAATCTATGCTCTTTATTCTTTTTGAAATGTAAGGTTCTCTATTGAAAAAGGGATCTATTAAATCTATATTGAGGTCATACGAATTCTTTTTCATGACAAGTCTTCCATTGTCCAGACAGGCTACCGATTCATATTGTTCTTTTTCAAAAACATTTACATCTTCCACATTAGACAAAATATATTCTTGCTCCCCAATCTGATAGCAAATTGAATAGCGAAACTCCTGATATCCCCATTGTTCCTCGTCTACTCTCTGTCGTTCCAAACTTAATTGTTCTAAATCAAGGCCGTTTTCCTCATCAATTTTTTCGTTTCGATCATTTGTCAGGGTATCAACACAGTAAATAAAATCGTCCAAAACTGTTTCTAACTTTTTATAATACTGATACTGTCTCTGAAACTCCTTTGTTTGTGTTATGTCTTCTTCATTTTCCATTTGCATTTCCATCTGTTCTACTTTTCCAGACACTGTGGACTCATATGAAATATCCGCATCATCTCCGGAACGCTTTTCAATATCATATAGCTTTAACAGATCTGCTACGGTAACGTTTCCAAATTCTTCATTCTCTATTACAACACGGTTTTTGTCACTGTATTCTTCTCGATATTGAATTTGTGCATTGACATAATTTATAATTTCAGCCACATTATTATTATAAGCATCTGCATAATTTTCCTTTGCATATACTCCATCCATCGGCAAATTATCTTCCAAATAAAATGCCCGTGCAAAACAAGAGATACTCATAGTAGCTAATAATAAAATACATACATGTAATATAATTCTTTTCTTATTCATCATCATCCCATCCTTTTACTATTTTTCAATCTTATATCCAATGCCCCACACCACTTTCAAATAGCGTGGCTCCTTTGGATTAATCTCGATTTTCTCACGGATGTGTCTGATATGTACTGCAACGGTATTGTCAGCTGCAATGGCTTCCTCGTTCCATACATGTTCATAAATCTGGTTAATGGTAAAAACCCTGCCGGCATTTTGAACCAGAAACAGTAAAATGTTGTACTCATAAGGTGTCAGTTTGACAGGCTCGTCATCCACGGTAACCATTTTACTCTCATCATCAATCTCCAATCCGCCTACCGTATATACATTTTTCTTCGGCTCGGCCATTGCCCCCAATTTTGTATAACGGCGCAGCTGTGATTTTACTCTGGCAGTCAGTTCCAATGGATTAAAGGGCTTGGTGATATAATCATCGGCACCCACGTCCAGTCCAATGATTTTATCATTATCCTCTGATTTGGCTGACAAAATGATAATCGGAATACTGCTATACTCTCTGATTTTCAGCGTGGCTCTTAGCCCATCCAATCTCGGCATCATAATATCCATAAGGAGCAAATGAATTTCCTGATTTTCTAAAATTTCAATTGCCTCCATTCCATCATATGCCTTTATGACATCATAGCCTTCCTTCGTCAGATAGATTTCGATTGCCTCTACGATTTCCCTGTCATCATCGCAAACTAAAATATTGTACATATAAACCTCCGCGACTTCCTGCCCCCTTAAAATATTCATAGGAAACAGAAATATCTGCATGAGTTTGATTTCCCATGCAGATATAGAATAAACATAATTTTTTAAAAACAAAGTAGTAAAATTCTTAATATTTTCTTAAGAGATGATTTTTTCTATAATAAACAATTATTAACTGTTCTCGGAAATGGAATGACATCTCTGATATTTGCCATGCCGGTCAGGTACATTACCATCCGCTCAAATCCGAGACCAAACCCCGCATGTCTTGCAGTTCCGTATTTCCGCAGATCCAGATAAAATTCATAATCGTCTGATTTCAGTCCCAGTTCCTTCATTCGTGAAACGAGCGTTTCATAATTTTCTTCTCTCTGGCTTCCACCGATAATCTCGCCAATGCCCGGCACAAGACAGTCCATTGCTGCCACAGTCTTTCCATCTTCATTCAGTTTCATATAAAAAGCTTTGATTTCCTTTGGATAATCTGTCACAAAGACAGGACGTTTAAATATTTCCTCTGTCAAATACTTTTCATGCTCCGTCTGCAAATCACAGCCCCAGCTTACTTTATATTCAAACCGGTCATTATGTTTTTCTAATAGTTTAATAGCATCTGTATAGGTGATTCGACCAAAATCGGCATTTGCCACCAGATTCAATCTATCAAGCAGTCTCTTATCTACAAAATTGTTAAAGAAATTCATTTCTTCCGGTGCATGCTCCAATACATAATGAATCACATACTTTATCATTGCCTCTGCCAGTTCCATATCGTCCTCTAAATCTGCGAAAGCAATTTCCGGTTCAATCATCCAAAACTCAGCGGCATGCCTTGTGGTGTTGGAATCTTCTGCGCGAAACGTCGGTCCAAACGTATATATCTTTTGAAATGCCATCGCATATGCTTCGCCGTTTAATTGTCCGGAAACAGTCAGATTGGTCGGCTTTCCGAAAAAGTCTTTCGTATAATCCACAAACCCCTGTTCATTTTTTGGAATATCTTCCAAATTCATGGTCGTTACCTGAAACATTTCTCCGGCACCCTCGCAATCACTTCCGGTAATCAGCGGCGTATGCACATAGACAAATCCCCGCTCCTGAAAAAACTGATGAATCGCATAAGCGCACAGCGAACGCACGCGGAATACTGCCTGAAACGTGTTGGTTCTCGGCCGCAGATGGGAAATTGTTCTCAAATATTCAAAACTATGGCGTTTCTTCTGTAATGGATAATCCGGCGTACTCTCCCCTTCAATATGGACCCCGGTTGCCTGTATTTCGAAAGGCTGTTTTGCATTCGGCGTTGCTACAAGCGTCCCCTCTACCATCAGAGCGGCTCCAATATTGATTTTTGAAATTGCAGTAAAATTGTCCAGACTGTCGTCATAGACTACCTGTACCGGTGAAAAGAATGTTCCGTCATTCAGCATAATAAATCCAAATGTTTTTGAATCCCGAATGCTTCTCACCCACCCGGCCACTGTAATCTTTTTGTCCAGATACTGTTCTGTATTCCGGTATAAATCTTTGATTTGGGTTGCTTTCATCATTTTCTCCTCTTTTTCGAATTTCTCTTACAGCACACTGCTATGATTTCAAATTTTGCTGATTCATATCATCGCTGACTTCGTCTGGAATATCATCAATATCGTCCTCTCCTACATCAATCACCCTTGGCTGTTTGCGATAGAAGATGTCATACATGACCGGAACAATGAACAACGTCATAAACGTCGCATAGATCAGTCCAAAACAGACCACAATAGCCATCGGTTTCTGCATGACTCCACCTGCGTCCTGAGAGAATACCATGACGCTCATGGAGAGAATGGTCGTCAGCGCAGTCATCAAAATCGGGCGCATACGGGTTTTTCCAGCTGCGACCAGCGCCGCTCTCTTATCCATTCCCATAATTCTCAGCTGATTGACATAGTCGACAAACACAATTCCATTGTTTACAACGGTACCCATCAAAATCATAAATCCCATCAAAGCCATGGCAGAAATTGTTTCTCCAAAGAGGATCAGACCAATCATGCCGCCGGTAAATGCAAGTGGTATCGTAAACAGAATAATCAGTGGAGACAACAGGCTTTGAAACTGTGCGGTCATAATCAGATAGATGAGAATAAATCCAAGTAAAATTGCCTGCAGCAGCTGGTACACCATGTCCATGACCTGCTCGCTCTCTCCCTCAATTTCTATCCGGTATCCTTCCGGCGTTTTGTATTCTTCTATGGAATCTTCCAATTCTCTTGAAAGAAGCGTTGTATTATAACCATCTTTCGTATCTGCAGTCACGCTCAGATAATTGGACTGATTGAGTCTTCTTAAGTTTTTCGGAGAATCTTCCACTTTTGATGTGGCGAATTTCGAAAGGGTGTAGGTCTTTTTTTCCTGTTCTCCTTTCTCATTGGTTGTCGTCGCAGTAACCTTAGTCTTTAAGATACTCTCATAATCCGGCGTCTTTCTCTCGTCAATCAGATTTACTGAAAGTTCGTCTCCGTCCTTGGAAAGGGTAATCGAATTTTGCTCTGTCGTCAGTTTTTCAGAAAGCTGCTGGAAAATCTGCGCGACTGTCAAACCGCTCTCTGCCACTTTGTTTTTGTCAAGAACTAAGTGAATCTGCTTATCGCCCTCCTCAATGCCGTTCGTTACATTTTCTGTTCCGTCAATTTTGTTCATCATCCCCATAATATCCTGACTGATATCAATCAGTTTCTGCTGCTCGTCGCCGTAAATGTGAACTTCCAGTCCCTGCCCGGTTAATGCGGATGCATCCATACCGGAAGATGCGACGGCAATCTCCTCACAGTCGATATCTTTTGTTTTTTCCTCTAACTGTTTCTCCAATTTATCCAGTCCGGAAATATCATTGGTTTTCTCGTCCGGAATAATGAAAAAGCTGAACGTCGAATAATTATTGGCATTCACGCCAAGATTACTTGCCGCAACCGTCGCGCTTCCATCAATCACGGCAGTCTTTTGAACGCCGTCAATCTTCGAAAAAATATTCATCACCCGGTCTGCAGTCGCATAGGCAGTTTCTTTGTCCGTATCCCGGTCAAGCGTCATGGTAACCATAATCTGTTCGCTTGCGCTCTGCCCGACCATTTCCAGTCCGGTTCTTGTTGCCTGATAAGTACAAAGAACCAGAAGCAGGACTGCAATCGCCAGCGGGACAACTTTCACACGCAGGCAAAATTTTAGAACCGCTGCATAACTATTTTTGACATGTTCAAAGAATTTATGCTTTCTCTCATGCGTCTTTCGGAGAGCAAAAGAACTAAACGTTGGAACAACAGTCAATGCCACAATCAAAGAGGCGGTAAGCGCATAAGTAATCGTCAGCGCAAACGGAATTAAAAGCTGACTGACCATTCCGGTCACAAAAATCATCGGAATAAATACGCAGATGGTCGTCAGGGTCGATGCAATAATCGGCGCTGCCACCTGCTTTGCTCCCTGTACCGCAGCTCTTGCCGGCGCAATCCCTTTTCCACGAAGCCGGTAAATATTTTCAACGACAACGATTGAGTTATCTACCAGCATTCCAATTCCGAGACAGAGGCCTGCCAGCGACATGACATTTAAAGTCATCTTTGCAAAATACATAATGACAACCGCAAATAAAACGCTGAATGGAATACTAAATGCGACAATCACTGTCGGTTTGACATCTTTTAGAAACAGCGCCAACACGATAATTGCAAGAAGTGCACCAAATAAAATGCTCGTAAGAATGCTTTTTACAATCAGACTGATATAGTCTGCCTGATCAATCATCGGCGTGATATGCAATCCATCGTTTTTTTGCTGTATCTCATCAAATGCGTTCCTCAGATTTTGTGAAACTTCACTGGTATTTGCCGTGCCTGCTTTGTAGATTGAGAGCAGCACCGCTTCTTTGCCATTGATTTTGGCATAGGTTTCCCCTGCGTTGTCAATGACAGAAATGTCTGCGACATCAGAAAGCCGGATGGAACCAACGCCTTTGATTTTGGTCAGTGCCATTTTTTTCAATTCTGAAAGTTTTGTATATTGCTCCCCCACTTTGACCAGCCACTGATTTCCATCCTGATCTTTGACATACCCTGCCGGCATGGAAAAGTTTTGCGCACTGATCAGCCCTGACAATGTCTCAAGGCTCAACAGGGATTCTATGTTTGCATTGTCAATTGCAGCCTGCTTGGACTGTTCGAGTGTTTCTTTACTTTCATCGAGTTCCTTTTGGGCATTTTCCATCTGCGTCAACCCGGAAGCAATCTGCGCCTGGCCCGCGCCAAATCCTGCTGCCGCATTCAGGGAACCTTCAAACAAGTCCGACTGCTGGTCATCCATGCCCTTCATCTTCTGATTCATCTGGTCCACCACTGCCTGCGCGGCGGTAATTTCTGTCTTTAAATTTGCAAGTTCCGCATCAATCTGCGGAATACGGGTTTCCACGATATCATACATCTTTTGCAGGCTATCGAGTGTCACATCTTGAAACTGCTCCCCATAACCTGCCTGTTTTGTAAACGCAAGAAACGCCTGAAACTCGTCCGGATGATCCAAAGCGTCTTTGACACTGCCGGGAATCGTCACGTTCATCATTGCTGCATAACTTCCCGCCTGTGTTTTAATCTGTGAGAAAACCTGATTGAGTTGCTTATAGTTCTCTTCAATCTTTGCATCATCATAGATTTTCTTTTCTGCTTCCAGCGCTGACTGACTCGCCTTCAAACTATTGAATGAAGATTCATAGGCTGCCTTTGTCGCCTGCGCCTGTGACATTTTGACATAGCCGTCTGCCATCTGCTGATTTGTCTTGGACTGTTTCTCATCCAACGTATCTTTTTGGCTGTTCAGTCCACTCTTTGCATCAGAGAGCTGACTCTGTGCGTCGTCAATCTTCTTTTGGGCATCTGCCAGTTTTTCGTTTGTTTGATAAAGAATCTGGTCGTTGATTTTCTTAATTTTCTTTTGATTGAGACGGATTTCCACAGAGTCTTCCACAGTACCCGTCGCTGAAACGCTGGCAACCCCCTCCTGGCGTTCCGCCAGTGGAAGCAGCGTCTCGTTCGTAAATTTTGTGATCTCCTTGATATCTTTTCCGTCAAATTCGACGCTGGCATACATTGTCGCCATCATATCCATACTGACTTCCATGATATTCGGCTTTCCACACTCTTCCGGAAGTTCTACGGAATCCAACGCCTGCGACACGCGCACCAGACCCGCATTCATATCGGTATCGTCTGCAAATTCCAGCATAATCATACTATAATTTTCTGAAGAAGTGCTTGTAATCTGCTCCACGCCGCTGACAGTTCCAAGATGGCTTTCAAGCGTCTTTGTGACGTCGCTCTCCACCTTTTCCGGACTGGCTCCCGGTTCTGTCGTAATCACTACCATATATGGAAGTTCCATCTCAGGAAATAAATCCGTCTGCATATTTGTCAGGCTCACTATGCCGATAATCATAACAATAATGACCGCAACAATGATTATAAAAGGTTTTTTCACACAAAATTTCGTCATAATCTTTCTTTCCTTCCACCCATTTGCTTCATATCATTATAGCACTTTTCCATGTTCCTGCAATGAAATAAATGCATTATAAAAACAAGAACCGGATTTCCGCATTCCAAACACAACGTATTTTCTTCCTGCTTTTTTGAAAGAAGTATCCGTTGTGTGTCCATCCATGCAGAATTCCGGTCACCGGTCTTCAGATATTTCATTTTTTTCGTCTAATGTCAATGCTGCAAATTAAAATGTGTCATTAAAAAAATCCAAAATAATTTTCTTTGCGGCTTTCGCTTTCTCATGGACATAACCCATGACAAACAGCAAAACGACTGTCACAATACCGCACAAAATAATATTATCTGTCTGTCCATTCAAAATGGACCAGACAAGCCTTGCCGCAATCAAAAATACTGCGACAGCGACCAGCGTATCAAGATAAAATCCATAAGTGAATTTTCCTTTGAGAACCGTAGCGCCCCGCTCCTCAGAAACTTTTCCGCGGAAACTCACAGGAATGGCGCCCTCACCCTCTAAAAATTTTTCTCTTTGCAGAGAAATCTCAAATTTATCACCTGATAAGATAATATTTAAATTTTTCTTTTTGCCTCTTCGCAAAAAAGCGTTCAAAAAGTCGCCTTTTTCTTTTTGAAATGTAAACTGTTTCATGCTCTGCTTGCCTTAAACTGTAAATCTTCCCATCTGCGGTCTACTTCTTTCTGATATTCTTCAATCAGATGCTCATTTTCCGGTTTGAATAAATGTTTGAATCTTCCCTGTGTCCTTAAAAATTCTTCAATCGGAAGTCTGTTTTTCGGTTCATAACTGATAATCCACTTTCCGTCAATTACCTCAAACAGCGGCCAGTAATTTGTTTCCACCGCAAGACGGCAGATTTCCATAATATCGTCCGTCTGGTATTTCCATCCGGTTGGGCACGGCGCCAGCACATTTAAAAATGCCGGTCCTTCCGTGTAAATCGCTTTTTCCGATTTCTCGTGTAAATCCCTCATGCCTTTAAAGAAGGTCGTCTGCGCCACATACGGAATTTCGTGCGCCGCAAGTATAGCTGTCAAATCTTTCCGGTACTGTTCTTTTCCGTTGCTCTGACTGCCTACCGGAGTTGTTGTCGTATCCGCATACATCGGCGTTGCGGAAGAACGCTGTGTACCGGTATTCATATAGGCGCCGTTGTCGTAACAGACATACGTGTAGTCCGTCCCCCGCTCCATTGCGCCGGACAAAGACTGGATTCCGATGTCATAAGTGCCGCCGTCGCCGCCAAATACGATAAATTTATAGGTTTCGTCTATTTTTCCTTTTCGCTTCATCGCTTTATAAGCGCCCTCCACGCCGCTCATCGTAGAGCTTGCGTTTTCAAAAGCGCTGTGAATGTAACTGTCCTCCCATGCGACATACGGATACTGGAAAGAAGACACATTCAGACAGCCGGTCGCGCAGCCGATGACCGCATGGTCTTCCGGTTTCAGACCGCGCAGCACATTTCTCGCCGCAATGGTCGCTCCGCAGCCGGCGCACATGCGATGTCCCGGAGCAAAACGTTCCGGTTTATTCATAATTTCTTTCAAATTATAAGCCATCTTATTTTGCCTCCTTGTCTCTTAATCCCATGTATCTGTAAACATCACCGGTCTCACCGCTTTGTGCGATTTCATCCAGAGTATGATAAACGCCTTCCATATCTTCCACCGTGACATCCCTGCCGCCAATGCCGTACATAATATTAATCGTCTTTGCGCTGCAGCCTGCCGTATACATCGCCTGCATAGTTTCCGCGCCGACCGGACCGCCGTTGGTAGAGAAAGACTCGCTTCGATCCATGACGGCAACTGCCTTACAGTTTTTGAGACTTTCTCCGATTTCCCTGCCTGGAAACGGACGGAAAGAACGGATTTTTATCAGACCTGCCGCAATCCCCTGCGCTCTCATGCGGTCTGCGGCATCTTTTCCTGCTCCTGCCGCAGAACCGATAATCACGATTGCTACTTCGGCGTCTTCCATTTTATAGGTTTCAATCAGGCCGTATTTTCTGCCGGAAATTTTTTCATATTCTGCGGCAATCTCTGTAATGACCTGCTTTGCATTTTCCATCGCATGCGCCTGCGCTTTTCTCGATTCCATATAGTAATCGGATACCGCATACGGGCCGACTGCAAAGGTTTCCTCAGAATTTAACAGATATTCCTTCGGCTCTCTTTCGCCGACAAACTGTTTTACGACGTCATCTTCCAAAATCTCCATATCGTTGACGGCATGGCTTGTGACAAAGCCGTCCTGACAAATCATAATCGGAAGCATCACGTCTGCGTGCTCCGCAATCCGGAACGCCATAACCATATTGTCATAGGCTTCCTGATTGTTTTCCGCATAGAGCTGAATCCAGCCGGAATCTCTCGCGCCCATCGTATCCGAGTGGTCGCAGTTGATGTTTAACGGCCCTGTCAGCGCGCGGCATACTGCCGCCAATGCCACCGGAAGTCTGCTTGATGCCGCAACGCCAAGCACCTCCCACATAAAAGCCAGTCCTGCGGAGGAGGTCGCTGTCAGCGCTCTTGCGCCCGCTGCGGAAGCTCCCATTGCCGCAGACATGGAACTGTGCTCGCTCTCTACCGTAATAAATTCTGTATCAACCAGTCCGTTTGCCACATAATTTGAAAAATATTGTGGAATTTCCGTAGACGGCGTAATCGGAAATGCCGGAAAAACGTCCGGATTGATTTGGCGCAGCGCAGTCGCTACTGCCTCATTTCCTGATAATAAAACTCGCTTTGGCATATTACTTCACCTCCATAGAAATTGCACCGAACGGACAGGCTTTAATACAGATTCCACAGCCCTTGCAATGGTCATAATCGATTGCCTGCCGCTGATAATCCTTTACCGAAATTGCACTGTCCGGACAAACCGGAACGCACAGCAGACATTGTTTACATTTTTCTTCATCAATCACCGGAGCAACGCTCGTCCAGTCGCCTGTGATAAACTCTTTCGTCGTTCCACAGCCCACAATGGTATTTCCTCTGGTCACGTCCTGCCATGCGACGTCCTGCCCCAGCTTTGTAATATCTGATTTTGCCATTTACTGAACCTCCTTTAATGCTTTTTTCAGCGCGTTCATGTTGCCCTCGATGACCTCCGGCTTCTTTGCAAATTTATGCTCGAAAGAACCCTGCATTTCTTTTAAGAATGTTTCATCGTCAATCACGCCGGTCACTTTGACAATCGCTGCCAGCATCGGTGTGTTCGGAAAGTTTTTTCCGAGTGTATCAATCGCAATCTGTCTTGCGTCAATCGTATAGACTTTTCCTTCATAGCCTTTGAGAAACGGTATAATTTCCTCTTTGCTTTTTGCTGTGTTAATTAAAATCGCGCCGTCTTTGCGGAGGCCTTTCGTCACATCAACACATTCCAACAGCGTTTCATCTACAACGACGACATACTGCGGGTCATAGATATTGGAATGAACACGGATCGGCGTGTCGCTGATTCTGTCATACGCAGTAATCGGCGCGCCCATTCGTTCCGGCCCGTATTCCGGAAATCCCTGTGCGTTTTTTCCGGTCTTAAACGCCACTTCCGCCAGAAGAAGCGCCGCTGTTTTCGCGCCCTGTCCGCCGCGACCATGCCATCTGATTTCAAGAGTATTGCTCATATCTTTTTCCTTCTTTTTCTTTTCTTATCTGAATTGATTGTATCGGCCGTCCGAAAACCGACGCCGATATTTTTGCTGTGCCATTAAAAACACGCAATTTTTATTATATCAAAGGTTGTCGCATTTTCAAGTTTTTTGTGCGAAACATTACTGCCAATAGATGTACACATTCAAAAAACGCAAAGCCGAAACGGATACCCACCAGAAAAACTAATACCCGCGTACAGAAAAACTATTTTCCTGTCTGATATCCATAGATTTTGCTTCTATCGTATCAATGTCAATGTAGCGCTGCTGCTTCAACTGTATAATCATCTGGTCAATATCCTGCAACGTACCCTGTACTTCCATCTCGACGCGCCCGTCATAGCAGTTGCGTACCCAGCCGGTCAGTCCCAAAGACTGCGCAATATAATATGCCTTATAGCGGAAACCGACGCCTTGCACCCTGCCTGAAAAAAATAGATGCTTCCTGATTTTATTCATTTTTATAATCCGCCTTTCTGCGAAAGGCACCAATGCGTCATGAAACAAATTGGCTGTCCTTCGCTTTTCTTT
>CANQMA010000042.1 GCA_947624875.1 uncultured Lachnospiraceae bacterium | reverse complement strand
CAACATCAGGAGCGGAGAAGGGCGTAATCCGCATTTACAATGCAAAAGCAGGAGGCGGTTCCGTGCAGCCTTCATCATCAGCTCCGCAGTCAAGCGAGCAGCAGCCTTCGGTACCGGAGACCCCGAAGCAGACAGAAAAAGAAACAACGACAGCTTCCACTCCACAGACGACGAAGCCGGTTACCTTTGTCACGGATCCGACCCTTGAAAAACCGTTTGGTCTGGTTGTTTCCAATCCGGACAGCGGCATCATCTCTGTGAATTGGGGCAGAGGCGAAATCAACTGCTACAATGTTTATGTTGATGGTGTGCGCAAAAGGACAAAAGTAACGGCCGGAGTACAGAATATTCCGGTTCAGACAGAGGGAATGCATCAGGTGGCGGTAGCGACGGCGACAAAGGATGGAAGAGAATCGGAATGGGCAACGGAGAACATCAATGTTGTCGGCGTGGCAGAACCAGAGACGACCGATTATCCGGAAGAACTGAAGCCGCAGATTGATCCGAATATTCCGAAAGAAGACGGAAAGATGGTCTTGCAGTTAAATAACAAGACGAATGGACAGTACAGCGACAGCCAGATTTACTGGATTGTGATTGGACGGCATCCGGTCACACATAAGATGTCCTATGTTGATGCAAAAGGAAATCTGATCAGTGCGGATTTATCGCTCAATAATGCCGAAATCGGAAGCAGACAATATTCTAAGACGATTATTCACAGTCTTGCGGATGCAAACTATGTGCATCTTCCGGCGATTGAATCCGGCAGAATGTATTTAAGTTACGGCGAACCGGTTTATATTACGTTTAATCAGGCTGCAGATGGAAACATCGGTTATGCCGGTCCGGATGTAAATAATACTAGTGACGCAAACTATAATACGTTGTTTGAATATTTAGAGTTTACGACAGAAGACGTGAATGGAAGTATCCGTTTCCATGGAAATACGACCAGAGTGGATTTCTTCAGTTTCCCAATTTTGACGAGACTGACAGACGATTACGGCGGATATGACCGGTGCGTTGGTGATATCGGCACCAGAGATGAAATTTTCAATGCATTCAAAACAACGGTCTCCGAACCGTTTAAGACGCTGGTCGGGGACAAACGGATTATGGCGCCGGCAAAAACGACATTCCGCGAGGACGGTCAGTACAGCACTTACTTTGACGATTATATCAACCGTTTCTGGACAAAATATACGAATGAAGATTTAGTTTTCAACTGCGAAGGAGGCACGTTTACAGGACGCGCGGAGGGAGACCGGCTTCGATTTACCAAGAGCGGGGACGGAACTGCTTATTATGTCAATAAGCCGACCACGCAGGACGTGTTAGAAGGCAGGGGCGCATTTAATGATGGAAATGCGGTGGAAAAAGTGATTGAATCACAACTCTGCGCAGCGTTTAACCGGGGAATTGCAATGCAGCCTGAAAATTACGGAAAGCCGTCTACATTCTATAAGAGTGGGGAAATCTGTAACGAGTATGCGGCATTCTTCCATGAACATTCCGTCAGCGCAAGAGCTTATGGATTCTGTTATGACGATGTGGCAGACCAGAGTACACTGGTTGAATGCGACAATGCCGCATCATTAACGATTGATCTCAAGTGGTAATCATTTTTAAGAAACAGTCCGAAAGGGCTGTTTCTTTTTTGCCTAAAAATTTAATTTTTAAAAGAAATCCTGTATTCTTCGAAGGATTGATGTATAAAAGTTCTTTTATATGTAAATACTGTCATTATAAAATATTTAGGAGGTAAGTTATGACAGACTTAACAGAATTGGAATTGCAGAATATCAGACATCTGATTACCGGTTATGAAACCAGTTATGACAAAATGACAGATTATGCTGAGAAAACTACCGACCAAAATCTGCAGCAGTTTTTTAACAAGGCTGCGCAGTCTGCACAGGATAATAAAAAAACCTTAATGCAGTTTCTTGGCTAAAGTAATTTGAAATAGAAAAGGAGAGTATGATGCAGGAAAAATATATGGTTACGGATTCCTTAGAATCCATCAATGCAGAATTAGGAAAATTCGGAGAAATGATTCCACAGACAGATAACAAGCAGTTAAAACAGACCTTAAAGACATTCAGAAATAACTGTGAGACCTCTCAGGAAGAACTCTATGAGATGGCAAGAATGAAAAACTATTATATTCCGGCAGAAAAGGCAACGGATCAGGAAGTATCCAGAGTCCGCGCAATCTTTACAGCAGGATTATAAAAATGGATGATGAAAGCGGCTGCATTTTGCAGCCGTTTTTTCTGTATTTGTTAAACCCAAACAGCTCGATGTGCCAGATTACTCTGCGGATTTGAGATGGCATGGCTGTATGCCGGTTAGTTACAGAATAGTTACGTTTCGACCACACAGACATTTACCATTTTTTTTGTTTGTGGTATGATATATAAATGTGATTTGAATAAAGATAGGGACTCTTGGAAAGGAGACGCAGTTATGATAAAAAATTACAGTATGTATCTGCCAAGTTATTCGATCGGGGCAAAGGTATATGACAAAATTCCGGAAATCTGCAGGCCTTATGGGACAAAAATTGCCGCAATCGGCGGACACAAGGCAATCGCGGCTGCAAAAGATCAGATTGTCAACGCATGTGAGGGTTCCGACCTGGAAATCCTTGATTTTGTCTGGTACGGCGGAGAGGCTTCCTATGAAAATGTCGATATGTTAACAGATAATCCGACAGTACAGCAGGCCGATATGCTGTTTGCAGTCGGCGGCGGGAAAGCAACCGATACGGTCAAGTGCCTCGGCGTGAAAATCGGAAAACCGGTCTTTGCATTTCCAACGATTGCTTCCAATTGTTCTGCATGTACGAGCGTCTCCATTATGTATTATCCGGACGGCCGCTTCAAAGAGCCTTTCTTCTTTCCGGAGCCTCCGGTACATTCTTTTATTAATACGGAAATTACGGTACATTCTCCGTCAAAATATCTTTGGGCGGGAATGGGAGATACCTATGCAAAATATTTTGAGAGCGCGATGTCTTCCAAAGGCGAGGAACTTCCGCATTATATTCAGATGGGGATTGACGTGAGCAGAATGTGCTATGAGCCGATACTTCGCTATGGGAAGGAAGCAATGGAGTCCAACAGGGCGGGAAAAGTTTCCTATGCCTATGAGCAGGTAGTTCTTGCAATCGTGGTATCGACCGGAATGGCGTCCATTTTTCTGACTGCAGAGCATGTCATTGATTATAATACCGGACTTGCGCATGCGATTTTCTATTCCCTGACAGCGTATCCGCACATTGAAAAAAATCATCTCCATGGGGAAGTGGTCAGTTACGGCGTGCTGAATCTTTTGCTGGTGGACAAGGACATGGAAACTTTCCAAAAGGTTTATGATTTCAGTAAGAGCGTTGGGCTGCCGACCTGTCTGGCAGATTTGGAATTTACAAAAGAGGATATCGCAAAGCTGGCGGAAGGCGCGGTAAAAATGCCGGATATTGACCACAATCCTTACGTCATTACAAAGGAAATGGTCATCGATGCCATGAGCCGTCTGGAGGAATTAGCCTGCTAATCTAAAAAGCGGCGGATACTTGACGATGACGGATTAGCAGTTATAATGAAAGTATTAAAGTAAAAAGCAATTTGGTAAATAGTCAAGAAGTATTTTGAAATGATTTTCAGAAAAAAGGGTAACTTTAATAGACCTACGGCTTATTCCTTAAAAAAGACGTAAGTTAGGAATTCGATATGGATTACCTACTCTTTTCCGGAGAGTAGAGTTGGCCTTTGTCCAGCAGACCAAAGAGTAGACGTATAAATTTACGGGAAGTCAACGCGAGTGCTCGTTTATGCTGATGATTTCTTGTTTCAGCATATTTCTTTTGATAGAAGGCTTTATATTCGGGACAGTGATTAATCACACTGCCGGTAGCCTCTATTATGTAATAGCGCAAGTAACGGTTTCCAGCTTTGCTCATTCGGGAATCTTCGGATTCAAAGTCGCCTGAGTCGTTATCATTCCAAACGATACCGCAGTATTTGGCGAGCTGATTGGCATTTTGAAATGCTTTGATTGAACCGAGCTCTGCAAGAATGCCAGCCGAATAAACCTTGCCTATTCCAGGAATGGAATTAAGCACTGTATACTCATCAGGGTTTAATCCCTGAACTGTTTTAAGGATTGCTTTATCAATAGCTTTTAATTCCTTTTCAAAGGAACTAATACAGTTGAAAGAGGAAGCTATTGAAATCGTAAGTGGTTCATAAAGACATTTATCAAGCCTGTATGAATTACGAGCTGCAGCCTGTACTATTTTTGCTGTTTCATCTGGATCAGCAATACGCCCCTTACTTTTACAATTAATGAATTCCACCAGTTCCTCAATAGATGAGTTTACGATGTCTTCATTAGTCGTGTATTCAGTAAGGATAGCTTCTGCTGTGGCACCATATTTGTTTGAAAATGGGTGTTCCCCATTTCTAAGTAAAGCGTACTCACTGAACTTGAGATAGATATTATTTAACATGTAAGTTTTCTCTCTGGTAATGCATTCAGTGATGTGCATGCGATGTCTTGTAAGACGTTGTAAGGCAAGGTATTGAGAACCGCGCCATGGTTTGATAGCAATACGCCCAACACGAGCAAAATCAGCTATCACAAAGGAATCAATACCATCATTTTTTCCTATATCGTTAAAGGACTTCTTATAGTTCTTAACTTCTTTAGGATTAAGACAGTAAACACGGACAGAGAATGGAGCAAGCAATTCACTGGTTGATAAATAGTTAGCTAAATGTACTCCATAAAAGCCGGTAGATTCCATGCCAATGACAACGTACTTGAACTGATGATTATCAGCAAGGACATCGGCAATCATTTTTTCAACAATACCTGCACCTTCTTTCGTGTTTTCAAAAGGTTTCATTTTGATGTAAAAGTCCTGGTTAAAATCAAGTGCAGATATAACATGAATACGGGATGCAATGTCAATCCCAACAAAAAGCGTTGAGAGGTAATCGATATGTTCTTTCACGGATGGTCACCACCTTTCATAGCAAGAATAAAAGAAAATGTAATCATGGCTTATCCCAGATCACTACGCCGCCCTAAACCTCGCGTTATTAGCATTATCTGGTAAGAAATACCCTGCTGGTGGCTAGATACCAGAATGCAGCATTTGTGTAATAAGTCTTAGCGTAGCATTAGGGCTGCAGGCTTTCTTGGCAATAGCAAAAGCTTTGCTGGAGATTTAAAGCAGTGACCATAGCTACAGTTCTTATAGAACTTATTGTAACATCTGGGACCATGACTATAAAGTAACTTATTAACTATGTGGGTAGAAGAAGGATGTCCAACAATTCATCCGATACCTGCATCATAAAAAAATAAGTCTATAGCCTCTTGGAATGAGGACTATAAACTTATTATACGAGGAGATAGTACAATGAAAAAATTATTGGCAGTTTTAATGGTAATGGTATTGTCTGCTGTCATGCTTTGCGCGTGTGGAAGCACATCAAATGACAGTGACACACAGGAAAAAAACAGTAAAGATACCAATGGAGACGGTACGGTGAAAGTCGGGATTGTTGCCATGATTGAAAACGGCGCATTTACGGACATGAGAGACGGTATTATTGAAGAACTGAAAGCGCAGGGCTACACAGACGACCAGATTGATTATCAGTGTGCGCAGGGCGATGCGACAGCGCTCAGTTCCATCGTTTCCAATATGACAGACGGCACTTATGATATGGTGTTTACCGTTGCTACGCCGCCGACGCAGGCGTTTGTCAACGCAGAGTCTGACACACCGGTATTCTTCTGCGCAGTTTCTGCGCCGGAAGCAGCAGGCGTGATTACTTCGATGGATAAGCCGGACAAAAATGCTACCGGTACTTCGAATGCAATTCCGGTATCTACGATTTTTGAACTGGCGCAGAATGTGACTCCGGCAAAGAAGTACGGACTGATTTACAGCGGAAACGAGGACAATGCCACCAATACAATTAAACAGGCAAAGGAATATCTTGATTCCGCCAAGATTGAATATGTAGAAAAGACAGCGCCGACCTCCGGGGATGTGGAAGCAGCAGCAAACGCGCTGGTATCTGAAAAAGTTGACGCGATCTTTATTCCAAATGATTCTATTATACAGGACGGAATCGACACTTTGGTTCAAATCTGTAATGAAAATAAGATTCCGACTTATGTTTCTTCCGCAACAACCGTTGCATCAGGCTGTTTTGCCACACTGGCGATTGACGATAAGGGAATCGGCAGAAAAACGGTGACGATGGCAATGGAATATGTAAACGGAAAGAGCGTGGAAGACATTCCGGCCCAGGTAATCGGCATTGATTACTGTTCCGTAAACCAGAAGGCAATGAACGCTCTGGGATTGAAAAAAGAAGACATTAAAACGGACTACGAAGTGCTTGTTTTAGAATAAGCTGATTCAGAAATCCTCCAATGAATTTTGGAGGATTTCAATTATATAAGAAAGAGATCAAACCATGATAGAATTACAGTATTATTTATCCAATCTCCCGGACTGCCTGATTTATGGGCTGCTTGCGCTGGGGATTTATATTTCGCTGAGAATCTTGGATATTCCCGATCTGACGACGGAGGGAAGTTTTGGATTTGGCGCGGTCACTTCCGTATTGGTAGCGCTGAAAGGCTATCCGGTGCTGGCGCTTTTTGCAGGACTCTTTGCAGGTGCGTTTGCGGGACTGATTACGGGGTTTTTACAGACAAAACTCAGTGTCCACCCGGTGCTCGCGGGAATTATCACGATGAGCGGACTTTATTCCATCAATCTCATCTGCTATTCCTTTACGGACAAGGGAGCGACGACCAATTTAAGTTACAATAAAATTACTGTGTTTGAGAAAGCAAAACAGTGGCTCGGACTTCGCGGACAGCTTGAGACCAGTACGGTAAAGACCGTCGTCAGTCTTGGGATTGTCCTGCTGGTGTTTATTCTTGTCCTGATGTTTTTTAAAACGCATATGGGACTGTGTATCCGCGCAACCGGCGACAATCCGGATATGGTGCGCGCTTCGTCTATCAATGTGGACCGCATGAAGATTGTCGGACTGGCGCTGGCAAATGCGCTCATCGGGCTATCCGGCGCGCTGAGTACGCAGAGTCTCGGCTATTCGGAACTGAACTCGGCAAACGGCACGTTGATTTACGGGTTGGCGGCAGTCATTATCGGAGAAGCAGTCTTCGGCAAACGGGGCGTGACGATTGGTCTGTTGTCAGCGATTATCGGATCTGTGATTTACAAACTGATTGTGGCGTTTGTCATCCGCGAAAATCTTTTTGGCGATTTGAGCACGAACCTGATGAAGTTTACCTGCGCGTTGATTGTCGCAGTCACGCTGGCAATCCCTGCAATTAAGAAAATGATTCGTGAGAGAAAGAAGGTGCGTGGTTCATGCTAGAAATACAACATATTACGAAAACCTTCGCTAAGGGAACGGTCAACGAACATGTTGCCATTAAAGATTTGAGCTTTACTTTAAAAGATGGAGAGTTTGTTACAATTGTAGGTTCCAACGGCGCAGGAAAAAGCACCTTATTTAATGCAATTTGTGGAAGTTTCCTGGTGGACAGCGGAAAAATTCTGTTAGATGGGGAAGGTATTACTTTAAAAAGCGAGCATCAGCGTGCGCGAACAATCGGCAGAGTATTTCAGGATCCTATGAGGGGAACGGCTCCCAATCTGACGATTGAAGAAAATCTTGCATTGGCATATACGAGAGCAGGGGAACATTCGAGTCCGTTTTCGAGGGCAATTACAAAAAACAAGATTGCGTTCTTTCGGGAAAATCTGTCCCGCTATGGCATGGGAATTGAAGACCGTATGAAGACAAAAATCGGACTGCTGTCCGGTGGACAGCGGCAGGTGGTTACCCTGTTAATGTGCACATTGTCCATTCCAAAACTTCTGCTTTTAGATGAACATACGGCAGCGCTTGACCCTGCAACTGCCGAGAAGGTCATGGACATCACAAAAACCATTGTGGAGGAAAATCAGATTTCCACAATGATGATTACGCACAATCTCAATCAGTCCTTAAACACGGGACAGCGAACGGTCATGTTGGATTCCGGAGAAATCATTCTTGACATATCCGGAGAGGAGAGAGAACATATGACGATGCAGGATTTGATTGACATGTATTCGGTTAAGAAAAAGAAAGCGTTTGATAATGACAGAATGTTATTGTCATAGAATTTGATAAAAAAGGGCATGAAATTCCATGCTCTTTTTATCGTTCAAAGAATCACATTCAGGTAAAAGGAGAAATTTTATGCTCTTTTTATCGTTTTCACAAAAACAGATTCAGGTGAAAGGAGAAGTTGATGGCAGCATCAGATATTACAAAAAAAGCGTTAGCAGAGAGTCTGAAAGCACTGGGAGCGAAGAAAATTTTTGACAAAATAACGGTTGCCGACATTACAGATTACTGTGGGGTAAACCGGCAGACCTTTTATTATCATTTTAACGATAAATATGAACTGCTCGGCTGGATTTACACGCAGGAGCTTTTTATTCCGCTGACGGAGGATTTGAATCTCGACAACTGGACGGAAAAGATTTTTGAACTTTTACAATATATGAAAAATCAAAGAAAATTTATTATGAATACGATTAAATCCTCCAATAATTTTTTTGCGGAATATTTACAGAAAGTTTTTATGGAACTGTTTATCAAAGAAATTGAGGATATGGATTTGTACCGGCAGCTTGTGGAGGACGAGAGAAAAATTTATGCGAAGTTTTTTGCCTACGGACTGTGCGGCGTGATTGTGGAATGGGCGAATGACGGCATGAAAAAAGACGAGAAGGAACTCAGCGACATGCTGGAGCGTATGGCGCATAATATTGAACGGATGGGACATGAGTTTTATATTTTTCACAAAAACGGACAAATGTCTAAAAAATAATCTCATGTAAAAAAATGTATAGTGACATTGGAATTGCTGAAAGTATACTGTTTAATAGACAAAAAGAAACTTTGAGCAAAGGAGTAAAATGTCATGAAAGGGTATTTGAAAAAAGGTGTCAGTTTATTTTTAGTAGTATCCGTGACCGCGCTTGGTCTTGCAGGGTGTGGAACGGAAAAGAAGGAGGACGCCGTAAAGGCTTCCGCTCCGGTGGAAAGCGCTGATTTGGAAGCGCTTTTGGACAGTAAGGCAGCCGGCGGTTCTGCTGTGGACAAAGCAGAGACCGTTTATGTGGAAATGGACGCAGACGGAGAAGTGACAGGTACGACGGTCAGCGATGTGCTCAGCACTTCCGGAAAAGAAAATATCAGCGATTACTCTGAGCTGTCCGATATTGTAAATATCAGCGGAGAAGAACAGTTTGCCAAAAACGAAAACGGAGAACTGGTCTGGGAAAACAAAGGCAGCGACATCAAATATCAGGGAACCACGACCAAGGAGACTCCGGTTTCGGTTCATGTAAAATATTTTCTGAATGATCAGGAAATGAAGGCAGACGAACTGGCAGGCAAAAGCGGAAAAGTGCGGATTGTCTATTCGTATGAAAATAATGCAAAAGATCAAGAGGGAAATTTTATTCCTTTTCTCTTTCTGACGGGAATGGTGCTTGATGACAATTTTTCGAATGTGACTGTGGAAAACGGAAAAGTCATCGGACAGGACGGAAAGCAGATTGTAATTGGGTACGGTGTTCCGGAATTTCAGAACTATCTGACAGACCATCTTGATGGGATAGAAAGTTATCTGGATAAGATAGACCTTCCGGAGACCGTGACAGTGACGGCAGATACAAAATCATTTTCCACAAGTATGGCAGTCACGATTGCCACTTCCAACATCGGAGATTTGGATTTGACGGACACTTTGGATTTTTCCGATATCAAGAGCCAGATGGCGGAACTGCAAAGCGGTGGAGAACAGCTTGAAGCGGGAGCAGGGACGCTGCTTGCCGGTACGGAGACGCTCAAAGCCGGAACCGGCGCGCTGAAAGACGGCGCAGTACAGTTAAAAGACGGAAGTATAAAACTGCATGACGGGACATCAGAATTATTAGAAAAATATCAGTTATTCCACACGGGAATCCTTTCCGGTTCAGAAGACTTAAAAACCGGTGCGAAAAAACTTTACGACGGTTCGGTAACACTCGCCTCCGGCGCAAAGAGCGCGGCAGATGGAGCGGATCAGCTCTCCAGCGGTTTGAAAAGTGCAGAAGCCGCTTTTGAAGATACGAAAAAATCACAGGGACTCGTAAGCGGTTCTAAAACTTTAAAAGACGGAATTACTACCGTAAACAAAGGCGTAGGCCAGATGGTACAGACTTTCAGCGCAACGCCGGATACCATACAGGCGCAGATTGACGGTGTAATCGGGCAGGTTTCTCAGGCAACCGGCGGCGCTATCGGAAGTGAAGCGGCGTTAAACCAGACGATACAGGATATTGAGAATGCGGTCAAAGGCGGCGCGCCGCTGGAGGCGGTATTGACCTCTGTCGGACTGAATACAGATGCATATTATACATTGCTGCAGGCATATTACAGCGTGCAGACGCTTGAGGCGGTAAAGAGTACGTTTACGCAGCAGATTCAGAAAAATGCAGCGGACATACAGGCGCTGACGGACGGACTGACACAACTTGAGACCGGAGCGGCAGCATTATCCGGCGGCATCAGTCAGTTATACGCCGGCGTAAAACAGTTATCTGCCGGAGCAGACAGCCTTTCTGATAAGACAAAGGGACTGCCGGCGCTGGAAGACGGAGCAAAAACTTTAAAAACCGGATTAAAAACTCTGTATGATGGAACAGACTCCATGAACAGCAGTCTCAGTACCAACAGTCCAAAGATTAAAAGCGGCATCAGCAAGTTGGACAGCGGCGCTGCGCAGTTGGAGAATGGTTCCAAAGAACTTTCAGACGGCGCCGGTGATCTGGATGGCGGCGTGGTTACGTTGATTGACGGCGTAAAGGAACTGGAAGGCGGACTGGCAAAACTGAATAATGAAGGAATTGACCGCATTACGGATATTTTCGGAGAAAAAGTGCCGGACGTGGCAGATACCGTTAATTCCGCTTTAGACAGAGGAAAAAATTATCGCTCTTTCAGTGGGATCCGCGATGGAATGACCGGATCTGTGAAGTTTATTTTCAGGACTGCAGAAGTCACAGCAGAATAGAAAGGGAGCGGTAAAATGAAACGATTTGGAAATTTTGTGGTGAAAGCCAGACATATCATTTTAATAATAAGCGTACTCCTTTTGATACCGGCGGCAATCGGTTATTTTAATACAAGGGTAAATTATGATCTGCTCTATTATCTGCCGGACGGAATTGATACGATGGACGGACAGGAAATCCTGATGGACGATTTCGGTTCCGGAGCGTTTGGAATTCTTCTGGTGGAAAATATGGACGACCGGCATGTGTCGGAGTTGAAGGGAAAGATTGAGGGAGTAGAGCACGTAAAAAATGTCCTGTGGTACGACAGCGTTGCGGATATCAGTATCCCGAAAAGTATGCTTCCAAAAAAGGTTTACGAGGCATTTAATACGGAAGATTCTACGATTATGATGGTGATTTTTGATGACACCAGTTCGGGAGACGGCACGATGGAGGCCATCGAAAAAATCCGGACGGTAACGGACCATCAGTGTAAAGTCAGCGGAATTTCAGCAATTGTTACGGATACAAAAAATCTTTCCGAGCACGAAACGCCGATCTATGTAGGCATTGCAGTTGTCATCTCTGTGCTGATACTGGCGCTGCTGATGGATTCGTGGGCGATTCCAATCTTTTTCCTTTTGAGTATTGGAATGGCGATTGTCTACAATTTAGGCAGTAATTTTGTTGTGGGAGAAATCTCTTACGTGACGAAAGCGCTGGCGGCAGTATTACAGCTTGCAGTCACGATGGACTACTCGATTTTCCTGTGGCACAGTTATGAAGAAAATCTGGAAAAAAATCCGGAAGACCGCAATGCGGCGATGGCAGATGCGATTACTTCCACCATCTCCTCTGTTGTGGGCAGTTCTGTCACGACCGTTGCCGGATTTATTGCGCTCTGCTTTATGAGCTTTACCTTAGGAATGGACTTGGGCGTCGTCATGGCAAAGGGCGTTGTCTTGGGCGTAATCAGCTGTGTTACGATTCTTCCGTCTATGATTCTTGTATTTCATAAAATACTGGAAAAGACGAGGCACAGACAGTTGATGCCGGACTTCAAAAGAATTCCGAAATTTATTACAAAGCACTATGTGGTTTTTGTCATTCTTTTTCTCGTTCTTTTGGCACCGGCTGTTTTTGGAAATAACCACACGAAAGTGTACTATGATTTATCCCAAAGCCTTCCGGAAAATCTGGAGTGCGTTCAGGCGCAGAAAACGATATCGGAAAAGTATCATCTTGGTTCTGCCAATATTGTTCTGCTTGACGCAGACACTCCAAAAAAGACAGTGAAAAAGATGATGGACGAAATCAAACAGATTGACGGCGTCGATACGGCGCTTGGCCTTGAAAGTGTTTTGGACGAATCCATTCCGGATTCTTTTATTCCAAAACAGCTGACCTCTAACTTTAGAACAGAGAAACACGAGATGTTTATTTTCATGTCTGCCTATAAAACAGGTTCCGATGAGGCCAACAGACAGTGTAATGCGGTGGAAAAGATTATCAAGAAATACAGTCCGGACGGAATGCTTGTCGGAGAGGCCGCATGTACAAGGGACTTGATTGAAATTACCAATAAGGATTTTCAGACCGTCAGTTTTGTGTCTATTTTCCTGATTTTAATTATTATTGCATTGGTATTCCGCTCCATTTCCATTCCGGTAATTTTGGTTGCCCTCATTGAGTTTGGCATTTTTGTCAATATGGGAATCCCATATTATACCAACACAACACTGCCGTTTATCGCTTCCATTGTCATTGGGACAATTCAGCTTGGTGCGACAGTGGATTATGCGATTTTAATGACCAACCGATATAAACTGGAAAGAAATCTCGGAAAGGCAAAGAAGGAGGCTGCAAGAGATGCGCTTGCGGTTTCCATGAAATCTGTCATTGTAAGCGCGCTGACCTTTTTCGGGGCAACGTTCGGCGTCGGAATTTATTCGAGCATCGACATGATCAGTTCCCTCTGTCTGTTAATGGCAAGGGGAGCAATTATCAGCATGCTCTGTGTCATTTGTATTTTGCCAGCGTTCTTTATCCTGTTTGATAAACTGATTGTGGCAGGCAGTTATAAATTTCTGAAAAATCAATAGCGGGATGCCCGTTTACGGGGACACCGGTATTCAATGATTCGAAGAAAAAAATCCTCTTGGGATTTGATGCCCAAGAGGATTTTTCTGTACAGAGATGAAAATCTCTTAATCCTGTAAAAATTTTTGAAATTCCAAAATCTGATTGATATCGATCTGATACTTCTGCGCAATCTGTTCCACAGATATGCCATCCTTTAAATCCCGAAGGACGGCAATGCTGTTTGTGTAACCGGCATTGAAGCCTTCCTTACGACCTTTTGCTTCCCCTTCTGCGAGTCCTTCTTCACGACCTTTTGCTTCCCCCGCCTGAAACTGTTCCTTCAGCGCCATTTCCAGTGTCATATACTCTCGCCTCCATTCCCTGCTTTCCTTAATCCGTTCATATTCTTCCCTGATTGTAGCAGAAAATTCGTCATCTGGGAATAGTCCGTTTACACATTTTAGAAAAGTTTTCAGTTCTATTATCTTGAAAATTTAAATTCTACCCCTCACTCATTTTTCCGTTGAATTTAATCTTACAAACACCACCGTTGATT
>CANQMA010000041.1 GCA_947624875.1 uncultured Lachnospiraceae bacterium | reverse complement strand
CAGACCAGCACAAGTGTGGTGGTCTTATTTTGATACCCAATTTTCAACCTATATAAAATTTTCAATTTTCTTTAATTGAGCCTTGACTTTTTATTTGCAGGCTAATAAATAACATTCATCTGTCTATATATATCATTCTCAGAAATAGTACTATCATCTAATACCAATTTATATTTTAATGGCTTTGTATCAGCTAATTCAGATAAATTATCATACTGCTCCATTAAAAAATCATAATGATAATATTTTATGATACAATACATTAACACTTTCGTCTCTGTTGTCATTTTAGATAAATCAAACAAACGGATTTCTTCCGAAAATTTTTTATAATAAAATAATATTCTATGAAGGCAGCGATGCAAGTAATAATATTCATCTTTTGTCCAATTATCCTGAGCTTCATAATAAATTTTATTTTCCATACAACACCTCTCCTCTGTTATTAAAAATTCCTATCTGTAAAAATATCACAAATATATATCTTTTGTCCCCCTTGTTCTAGAAAAAACTTGCAATGTAATGTATGCTTTAAGCATACTCACTTAAATAAATACAATTATCAATGTGTTACTCCTGTTACATATTATGGATATCATACATTATATTTTCCTCTGATTATGTCATATTGCTAATTGTTATAACACATCCATCTGCTTTTTTCAATTATACAGCTGATATCAATACTTGTCTTAAATAAGCTTATCTCTATAATTCAGTGTGGGCATCATATGCTATCCAATTTCAACTACTCTTGTGGCTATTTTTTCTTGGAATTTAATATCATGATCCACAATTAGCATCGTAGGTTGATGCTCTAAAATTACTTTTTCAATTTGAATTCTTGTAAATATATCAACATAATTCAATGGTTCATCCCAAATATATAAATGCGCAGGTGTCATAAGACTTGTTGCAACTAATATCTTCTTTTTTTGTCCTTCTGAGTAATCCTCCATCTTCATTGCGAGCTTCTCATGTTCCACACCTAATTGATTCAAAATTGCTATAAACAAACTTTCATTTAAATTCATATTTTCACAATATTGTTTCAATTCACCACTTAGATGTGATGTATCTTGACTTACATATGAAATTACTAATTTAGAAGCAATGGATAATTCACCCTGTTCCTGAATAATGTTGTTTTTTTCATTGTAATATTGCAAATCATCTTTGCTATGCGACAAGATTGCCTTAATAAAAGTTGACTTACCACATCCGTTTTTGCCATGCAAAAAGATTCTCTCCCCTACTCGTAAGTCAAAGTTTAAATGTTTAAGTACAGCATCTTTTCTTCCACTATAGGAAGCAGTATATTCTCTTGCATGAATCAGTAGTTCATGATGATGAATCATTGGTCTCATCTGCAAATCAATGGGTTCTTCAATATCCTGTAGTAATCCTTCTTTCTCGGCAATATTTTTTTGTATACGATTTTCATACTGTTTCACATGATTTTGCATCTTCTTCGTTTTTGAACCAATAAATGCTCGTGTATCCACTGATCTATCATGCTCTTTGATTGGATCAAACCCAATCTTTTTATTCTCGCTCTTTTCAGCCCATCTTTTACTTCGCTCATATGCATTCTTTAATTTTTGGATTTCCTTCCTATGTTTCTCATTCTCCATTTTTGAAAATTTATCTTTTCTTTCTTTATTGATTGACCAAGAAGTATAGTTTCCAGATTGAACTTCAATTGTTTGACGATTTAGAACAAGAACATGATCAACACATGCATCAAGTAAATCTCGATCATGCGAAACTAAAATAAATCCTTTCTTTCTTCTTAAATATTCTTTTACAATTGTTCTTGCCTCTTGATCCAAATGATTCGTAGGTTCATCAATCAGTAGAAATTCATCATTACTGGAGAAAAGAATTGCTAACATTACTTTTGTACGTTCTCCATAACTTAATGTCCTAAAAGGGCGGTATAAAACTTCATCTTCTACATGTAATTTTGCTAATTCACGCATCACTTTCCATAACTCACAGCCATGTTTTAATTCATCAATGAAATCAACACAGTTTTGGTTTGTTTGCTTTTCATCAATTTCATAAGGAAAATAATCAAAAGATATACTTGATTTTATGACCCCTTGATATTTATATTTTCCAATAAGAAGGTTCAACAATGTAGTTTTTCCCTTACCATTCCTTCCAATAAAACCTACCTTCCAATCGGAATCCAATGTAAACGACACATTATCAAAAACATTACTATAACTACCCTCATATCCAAAAGTTAAGTTTGATACACTAATTTGAGCCATAAGTTTTCTCTACTCCTTTCAATCACTTTGCATACTTATATTGCCTTGTAAATCTACTGTTTAAATAATTCATATTCTACCATACCGCAAATAATATGTCCAAATCATGATATGTACCTCTTGTATTCTTGATGGTTCATTAAAATTCGTTACACTTTGTACTTAATTATAGAATTGTTTATGAGATTATCTAGCGATTATTTTTTGTTATTAGTTAATTAGATATAAGTAGTTATTATGATTAGATTTAAAAGAAAAAGGGAAGCAAGAACTGAATCTTACTTCCCTAGAATTACTAAATCGTAATTTTAACTTTAATATCACTCCATTTATTTACTTTCTTCATATTTTCATCGGTCTTCTTATACTCTTGTAAATAGTCCTTTGAAATCGTGAAAGTGCCCAATTCTACTGGGGCCCATGGGTATATTAAATTATTTTGTGCGTTCCGCAATGGCAGCCTGCGCTGCTGCAAGCCTTGCAATTGGCACGCGGAACGGTGAACATGATACATAGTCCAGTCCAATCTTATGACAGAACTCAACTGATGAAGGATCTCCACCATGCTCGCCACAGATACCGATGTGAAGGTTTGGATTTACAGGCTTACCTAACTTGATAGCCATATCCATCAGTTTGCCGACACCGGTCTGGTCAAGTTTTGCAAACGGATCGTTTTCAAAGATCTTTGCATCATAGTAAGCATCTAAGAACTTACCTGCATCGTCTCTTGAGAATCCGTATGTCATCTGTGTCAGGTCGTTTGTACCGAAGCAGAAGAAGTCAGCTTCTTTTGCAATGTCATCTGCTGTCAGGGCAGCTCTTGGGATTTCAATCATGGTACCTACTTCGTACTCAAGATTTGCGCCTGCTGCTGCAATTTCAGCATCTGCGGTTTCTACGACTACGTTCTTAACATATTTTAATTCCTTGATATCGCCAACCAACGGAATCATGATTTCCGGTTTTACTGTCCAGTCCGGATGAGCCTTCTGAACATTGATTGCTGCGCGGATGACAGCGCTTGTCTGCATCTTTGCAATTTCCGGATATGTTACTACAAGACGGCATCCTCTGTGACCCATCATTGGGTTAAATTCATGCAGAGAATCAATGATTGCCTTGATGTCTTCCACAGATTTACCCTGTGCGTCAGCCAGTTTCTTAATATCTTCTTCCTCTGTCGGAACGAATTCATGAAGCGGAGGATCTAAGAATCTGATTGTTACCGGATTTCCTTCGAGTGCTTCGTAAAGAGCTTCGAAGTCTCCCTGCTGATATGGAAGAATCTTGGCAAGCGCTGCCTCTCTTTCCTCAGCAGTATCAGAACAGATCATTTCTCTGAATGCTGCAATTCTGTCTTCCTCGAAGAACATATGCTCTGTACGGCAAAGACCAATTCCTTCAGCGCCCAGTTCTCTTGCCTTCTTTGCATCAGCAGGAGTATCTGCGTTTGTACGAACCTTCAGCGTTCTGTACTGGTCAGCCCATGCCATAATTCTACCAAACTCACCGGCAATTGTAGCGTCTACTGTTGGAATAATTCCATCGTAGATGTTACCGGTAGAACCATCGATAGAAATGTAATCTCCCTCGTGGTATTCCTTGCCAGCCAATGTAAATTTCTTGTTTTCTTCGTCCATAACGATATCGCCACAACCGGATACACAGCAGGTACCCATTCCACGGGCTACAACGGCTGCGTGAGATGTCATACCGCCACGAACTGTCAGGATACCCTGAGCTGCCTTCATACCGGTAATGTCTTCCGGTGAAGTTTCAAGACGTACAAGAACAACCTTTTCTCCTCTTGCATTCCATTCTACTGCATCATCTGCCGTAAATACAATCTTACCGCAGGCTGCTCCAGGAGAAGCGCCAAGTGCCTTTCCAACCGGTTCAGCTGCCTTCAATGCCGCTGCGTCGAACTGTGGGTGAAGAAGGGTATCTAAGTTTCTAGGATCAATCATAGCAACTGCTTCTTCTTCCGTTCTCATGCCTTCATCTACTAAATCGCAGGCAATCTTCAAAGCTGCCTGAGCGGTTCTCTTACCATTACGTGTCTGAAGCATATAGAGTTTACCATGCTCTACGGTAAATTCCATATCCTGCATATCTCTGTAATGATTTTCGAGTGTGGAACAAACTTCCTTGAACTGCGCAAATGCTTCCGGGAACTTTTCTTCCATTTCTGTAATGTGCATTGGTGTACGAACGCCGGCAACAACGTCCTCGCCCTGAGCGTTTGTAAGGAATTCACCAAAGAGTCCCTTATTTCCGGTAGCAGGGTCACGCGTAAATGCAACGCCGGTACCACAGTCATCACCCATGTTACCGAATGCCATAGACTGTACGTTTACGGCAGTACCCCATGAGTAAGGGATATCGTTGTCACGACGGTATACGTTTGCACGAGGGTTGTCCCATGAACGGAATACAGCCATGATAGCGCCCATCAACTGTTCCTTCGGATCGTCTGGGAAATCAGCCCCAATCTTTTCTTTATATTCAGCCTTAAACTGATTTGCAAGTTCCTTTAAGTCCTCGGCAGTCAGTTCCACGTCCTGTTTTACGCCGCGCTCTGCTTTCATCTTGTCAATCAGTTCTTCAAAGTACTTCTTTCCGACTTCCATAACAACGTCAGAGTACATCTGGATAAATCTTCTGTAACAATCCCAAGCCCAACGTGGGTTTCCGGACTGCTCAGCAATCGTATTTACTACGGTCTCATTTAAACCGAGATTCAGGATTGTGTCCATCATACCAGGCATAGATGCTCTTGCGCCGGAACGTACTGATACGAGCAGTGGGTTTTTGGCGTCACCAAACTTCTTTCCTGTGATTTCTTCCATCTTAACGATGTATTCGTTAATCTGTCCCTGAATTTCGTCATTGATTTTTCTGCCGTCCTCATAGTACTGAGTACAGGCTTCTGTCGTGATTGTGAATCCCTGTGGCACCGGCAGGCCGATGTTTGTCATCTCTGCAAGGTTTGCACCCTTTCCACCAAGGAGTTCACGCATGTCAGCATTACCTTCTGTAAAGAGGTATACCCATTTGTTTGCCATTGATCTTTTCCTCCTAATATTAGTTTTTATCGTATGAAACCGGCGGATGGCACTCCGTAATCCGGTTCATAAGGCTCATATTGGCGTGTCGCTGCGCATAAAATTTTCCGTAAATGGAAATCATTTCCATAGAAAATGGGCGCAATAACGCCTATATAACGATTATAACATACAAGCCCTTTAAGTCAATAAAAAAATCCTATTTTGTAGCGTCAAACGCCCATAAAATCAGTTCGATTCATTTTTTTGCCTGATTGGGTTATCCGGTTGTATCCTCCGTTATTCTGAATGTCGTGATAGAGTGGGCGGGAAGTTCGATGTTCGCGCCTTTTCCATCTACTACCAATGCGATTTTGTGTGGCTCGTCCAATTCGCTCTGTACGACAACGACAATCGTCCCATCCGGATTTTTCAAAGCCGTGGCATAAACCTTTTCTTCCACATCATTAAAGTTTTGAAGTCTTTTCGCGCCTCTCCGGATATAACGGGAAAAATGTCCGATATAATAATAGGACAAATTATATTTGATTTCATTTGTTTTGGTGTCGACATGAATCGGCGCTTCGCAGAAATTTCCTACATAGTTTGGACCGCCCTTCTCGTCCAGTAAAAGATTCCAGTCTAACTGCGCCTCATTGTAATTGTTCATATCATTGATAATATTGCGCCCGTATGTTTCACCGTGGCGCCATGCGCCAATTCCCGCATCTGAACTGGTCTTGCCGGAATAATTTACCAATTCAACACACCCCTCGGTAAACAGGAGATGTTTATCAGGAAATTCCGCGTGAACCATCGACAGATTTTCGGATTTGTCGGAAACATACCAATGGTATCCGACACCCCAGATGACCTCTTTTGCTCCGGGATAGCTGAAAGATTCTTTTACTCTGCGGTAAATTCCATCCCGGTTGTGGTCCCAGATTATTATCTTCACCTTTTCGTGAAGTCCCTCTGCTTTCAGTTCCTGATACAGATAATCTACTGCAAAACGCGCTTCCTGCGTTGCATCAAAAATACAGGACGCCCAGGTCTGCACTGCCTCCGGTTCATTCTGCACGCTCACCATGGAAATTTCAATTCCCTGCGCGCGCATTTCCCTGATATACCGTACCATATAGGCTGCCCAGAGTTTATAATATTTTTCCTTTAGACGGCCTCCCTGATTTACGTCATGATTGGTCTTCATAAATGGCGGCGGGCTCCACGGAGAACAAAGTAATTCAAGCGGTGCGCCCGCTTCTTTCATTGCCGCTTTTAAAAATGGAATAATCCATTTTTTATCCCTGTCAATGGAAAAGGTTTCCAGCGTTTCGTCTCCCTCTTCAATATAGGTATAGGGTTCCAGCGCAAAATCACAACAATGAATCGTCGTTCTTCCCAGATTGTAACCGAGTCCGGATTCCTTATTAAAATATGCCCGCACGATTTCTTTCTGGTTTTCTTTCGTTGTATTCGCCCAGATATATGCCGCAGCCTCTGTAAAACTTCCGCCAAATCCGCGAAAGCTCTGATATTCTTTTTGACTGTTGACTAAAACGGTGTTGGTATGTAGATTGTACTCCTCTGACAGATGGATTGGTTCCAATTCTTTCCAGAGCAGCGCTTCTTTCTCTCCTTTTGCAGTCTGAAGGATTTTTACTTCATTTTCCATCCTGTTGCCTCCATGAAATTTATTGCGGATTTTATTATAATATCAAAAATGTTTTTTTACAAAGAAATTTCTTATTTACTCCAATTGATCGGTTTTTTTATAAAAAAGAATAGCAATTTGTATTTTTCAACATACCAATTGCTATTCTTTTACTCTGTTATCCTAAAATTTGTCTTTTATAAAAGAATGGATAAAAATATTTCAATGTTAAAATTCCAGTTTTTCATCCAAATATGCTTTGAGGTCTTCGATTTTAATCCGCTCCTGTTTCATGGTGTCGCGGTCTCGGACTGTCACTGCTCCGTCTTCTTCGGAATCAAAATCGTACGTAATACAAAACGGCGTGCCGATTTCATCCTGGCGGCGGTATCTCTTTCCGATTGCGCCTCTGTCGTCATACTCGCAGTTATAATATTTGGACAATTGCTGATATATTTTTTCTGCGCCTTCATTTAATTTCTTTGAAAGCGGAAGGATTCCAACCTTTACCGGCGCCAGCGCAGGATGGAAATGCAGTACGGTACGCATATCCGGTTTTTCCTCTGTTCCGATGTTTTCTTCGTCGTATGCGGCGCACAAAAATGCCAGCGTGACACGATCCGCACCCAGAGACGGTTCAATGACATACGGGACATACCGCTCGTGCTTTTCATCATCAAAATAGGTCAAATCCTCTTTTGAAGTGTTGATATGCTGTGTCAGATCATAATCTGTACGGTCGGCAATTCCCCAAAGTTCACCCCAGCCAAATGGGAATAAAAATTCAATATCTGTGGTTGCCTTGGAATAGAAAGATAATTCTTCTTTTTCATGGTCACGCAGTCTCATTTCCTCTTCTTTCATTCCCAGACTCAAAAGCCAGTCGCGGCAGAAACTTCTCCAATATTCAAACCATTCCAGATCCGTGTCCGGCTCGCAGAAAAATTCAAGTTCCATCTGCTCAAACTCTCTCGTTCGGAATGTAAAGTTACCCGGTGTGATCTCATTTCTAAAGGATTTCCCGATTTGACCGATACCAAATGGAATTTTTTTTCTGGAAGTTCTCTGAACATTTTTAAAATTGACAAAAATACCCTGCGCCGTTTCCGGTCTTAAGTAAACGGTATTTTTCGCGTCTTCCGTAACACCCTGAAATGTCTTAAACATGAGGTTAAATTGCCTGATGTCCGTAAAATTATGTTTTCCACAGGACGGGCAGGCAATGTTATTTTTTTCAATATAGTCTGCCATTTCCTCTGTGGACCATCCGTCCACAGAACCCTCGATTGAAATTCCCTGCTCTTTGATATAATCCTCAATCAGATTGTCTGCCCGGAATCTTTCGTGACATTCCTTACAGTCCATCAACGGGTCGGAAAATCCACCCAGATGCCCGGAAGCTACCCATGTCTGAGGATTCATTAAAATCGCGCAGTCTACGCCTACGTTATAAGGGTTTTCCTGAATAAACTTTTTCCACCATGCTTTTTTGACATTATTCTTCAGTTCCACGCCAAGATTTCCATAATCCCATGTATTTGCAAGTCCGCCATAAATTTCTGAACCCGGATATACAAATCCCCTGCTCTTTGCAAGCGCTACGATTTTGTCCATTGTTTTTTCCATAATCTGCCTCCTGATACTGTATCTGTTTTCTAAATGAAAGCACACTGCCCTTCGATGAAGGCTGCTGTACGCTGATTGGGTTAATTAAAAATAATATACCCTTTAGAATCTTTTGTCGTTGAAACAACATTTCCGTCAACGGAACAACCCTCGCTGACATAATCAATCGTCTGGTCAATCTGAATCTGATAATTTCCGGTCACAAGGAAGAGCGAGCCGTCCGCATCCTGTAATGTCGTGTTGCCGCTCTTGTCCGGTTTTGTCAGGGAAACTTTCTTGTCTCCTTCATAATCTTTAATGCTTCCCAGATAAAACTCATAGGTCTTTTTTCCGTCTTCTTTTTGTTCAATGAAGTCATTTTCCCGATTATATTGATTCATATAAACAGAAAAGTCGTGCCGGGTTTTAAACGAAAAGACTACTTTTACAAAATCGTCTGATACATCGAAATCATCCAGTTCCATCGCATCTGAAACAGAACCGTTTTTTTCGTTGAACTGTTTTACTTCGTCTTCGACCTGCGTTTTCAGGGCAGATTCATCGAATTCCTGCCCGCCAAAGTCTTCAGCGGCGCCGTAAACCACACTGCCGTCATCCTTTAAGTAAACCGCGCTCTGATTTGCTTTCAAATCCAAATCACCTACGTCGTGGCTGCATGACTTAATCAAAAGAATGACTGCGATGACCAGAACAATCAAGACTGCAATCGCAATCAGAGGTTTATAGTTTATTCTGCGTCTTCTGCGCCTTCTCCTGCCTGTCCTTCTTCTGTTTCTGTTATTATCCATATATGCTCCTCTGTCTATAAAGTTTTCTGCTTCTAAGTAGTCATTTTAAACGGAATATTAAGGAATTTCAATATGAAATTTCCAGAAATTCCAAAGAATTAAATTTTTTGTCCAGATGTCTTTTCATATAGGAATGAATCACCTGTTCCATCTGCGAAAGAACCCGTTCTTTTACATTAAATGAAAACAGTTTTCCGACGGGGGCAGTGACGATATACTGTAACGCATAAACAGTTGAATCTTCGAGTAAGTTTTCGGGGCGCTTTTTTTCATGACAGTTTTGACAAAGCAGCATTTCCCGCTGGCTGTCATAATAATCCAGCCGCTCCTGCGATTTGCAGTTTCCGCATTGAAAGATATTTGGATAATCTCCGTTAATCGCCAGCGTCCTCAATTCAAAAATACAGCGTAAAAGCGCAATGGGAATCGCCTTTTTCTGCATAGTTTTCATGGCAAGATAAAGAAGTTTTAATGTGTCGGACGCCTCAATGCCTTCTCTTCCATAATAATCCGATAACTCCAGAAAATACATTCCGTGATACATGGATTCCAAATCTGTCAGCGTGTTACTGAAATAATCGGTAATTTTCATATCGGTAACAGTATAGGCGTTTCTTCCCCGGTATAATGTAAATTCTCCAAAGGACATCGGCTGGCTTCCGGCCAAAAATCTACTGTGCGCTTTCCGCGCTCCGCGGACAAACGCAGTAATTTTTCCGAAGTTTCCGGTCAGGATGACCAGCCGTTTATCAAATTCACCGATTGGCATGGCGGATAATACCATGCCCACTGCTGTGACTGTTTCTACCATTTTTCTTTTCTCTTAATCTTTTTCGTTCATATAGCCGTAATTTTTCATCAGAAGTTCGCTGTCCCGCCAGTCTTTGCGCACCTTTACCCAGAGTTGGAGGTTAACTTTTGTTTCCAGCTGCTGCTCGATTTCATACCGGGCATTGGTTCCGATTTTTTTCAGCATACTTCCTTTTTTCCCGATAATAATTCCCTTATGGGATTCCCGCTCACAGATAATCGTCGCTTCAATGTCATAGATGTCCGCATTTTTCCGCCGTTTCATCCGTTCGATTGTCACAGCGATTCCATGCGGGATTTCTTCATTTAACGCGTGCAGCGATTTTTCCCGGATCAGTTCCGCCACAATCTGGCGCATCGGCTGGTCCGTCACTGTATCTTCATCATAGTACATCGGTCCTTCGGGAAGATATTTGAAAATCTGCTCCACAATGGTATCCGTGTTTTGACCGTGCAGCGCTGACGCGGGAATTATTTCATTGAAATCATAAATTTTCCGGTAAGCGTCAATAAACGTCAGGACTTCTTCCTTTTTTACGGTGTCGGTCTTGTTGATTACTAAAATCACAGGGACGCCGATATCTTTTAACTGTTCTGCGATATGACGTTCCCCTGCGCCGATAAACGTGTCCGGTTCAACGAGCCATAAAATGACATCGACTTCCTTTAAGGTTTTTTCTGCCACATGAACCATGTATTCTCCCAGTTTATTTTTTGCCTTGTGGATTCCCGGAGTATCCAGAAAAACAATCTGCCCTTCGTCACAGGTATAAACTGTCTGTATTTTGTTTCTGGTTGTCTGCGGTTTCTTTGATGTAATCGCAATTTTCTGTCCAATGAGATGATTCATCAATGTCGATTTTCCAACATTGGGTCTGCCAATCAGCGCGGCAAAACCGGACTTAAATTTTTTATCCATCGTTTCCTCCATTTATTTCAGCGTCTCAATATGGCCAAAGAGTTCCTGATCCTGCTCAATGCTGCTCTCGCTTCCCACAACACAGAGATGGTTTTGGTTCATTGCCTTTTCCACCAGCGGCGCCAGCGCGCGAATATCCTGCGCCGTTGTATCCAGCACCTCTTTGCGCTCATGATCAAGCATTTCATAATCGATTTCAGACATATAGTGCGCAAGTTCCCGTTCACTCAGATCGCCGGCGTTCTTTGGCTGGTCTAAAATACTGATGGTTCCAATGATGTATTTTCTCATATCCCTCTCATCGGCCGTAAAATTTTTAATATAATCCACAGCATTGATAAACACATCGTTGGTGCGTTTCAGATTCGGGTCGCGGTAAGAGGTCATCATAATATCACCCTCTCTGTTTGAACTGAAACTACATCCATAGGCGCCTCCGAGCACGCGGATTCGATTCCATAAATAATCGCTCCGCATAATATTGCCAAGAACATGCATGCTGCCCGGATAGCGTTTTTCGATATCCTGGTAATTTCCCACTCTTGCGACATACTGCACCTGTCCGGAAGTTTTAATCGCTTCATTTTTATTTTCCGGAACAAATGTAAATCCATCTTTTTCTTCTTTCTTGGGAAGTTTTGCAATCAATTCTTTCGTAAGCGCTTTTACCTGATCAAAACTTTCCTCATTTCCCGCATAGTTTAAGACAATCTTTGCGGAGCCGAGCGCATACCGGATGACTTCCTCAAGTTTTTTTGCAAATTCTTCTTTCTGTTCGTCGTAATGTTCCAAAACATGTTCCAAAAATCTGTAAAAACTGTACCCGGACAGCTGATCTCTCATATAGTAGGTTTTGGAATAATAAGACAATGCCCGGAGCATCGCCACACGGTCTCCGGAATTTACGATATAGGCGTGTGTCTGGGATTTGACTTCTTCTAAGATTTCTTTGATGCGCTTTGTATCCGTAAATGTTGTGCAGCAGCAGATATCCTGAATCAGCGCAAAAGCTTTCTCCATATTTTCATATAAAATTTTTGCCCGGACTTCTGCATTGAACCGGACGTTCTTTGTCTTTTGGGAAACGTAGATGCCGGTTCCTGCCACAAATCCGCCCATGTATAAATCGATTTCTTTATTTAAATCTGCATAACTCCGGTTTTCTGTATCTAAAAATCCGAGCATATGCTTCATAAGTCCCATATAGGACAGATATTCTTCCGGCACGTCGTCGCACGAAAAACAGATATCAATATAGCCGATCCCGTTTGTAAACAAATCATTATAAAGGCAGGTCAGATGATCGTCCTTACGAATCTGCCGTATCAGTTTTTTCGGCTCCCGGCCAATATCATTGAGCTGAAGCAGCGGAATGCATTCCAGTTCTTCTTTCGTGGACGGTTTCTCCTGGTATGCTTTCAATTCTGCTGTCCGGAGGACAATGTCTTGAATTTCTTCCGCACTCAAAGACGCTTTTTTTGCTGCAAGTTTTTCTGCAAGCGCCTTTTCCTTCTGCGTGGTCAATCCCTTTTTCGGCGTCATAGTCAAAAAAGATTTATGATTATTTTCAATCAGATATTTTGTAATCAATTTTTCAAAATAATCCGTGTCCAGCATTTTCTTTAACTTTTCAAAGATTTTATTTGTCTCCAGATAAACAAATGGTTTTGAATCATCATAAAGCCAGCCGGAAAACATTTGAAGACCAAACATCAACCCTTTTGGATCGGAACCGAAATCCGCCTCTTTTGTTTTAAATTCTAAGTATGCGATGCCCGCTTTCAACGTTTCACGGTCAAGCCCCTGTTCCACAATTTCCTTTAAGGTGTCCTCGACCAGATTCCGAAACCGTTCTTCCTCATCTTCGTTGGCGTAATTTGCCACAATGCTGTAAAAAGGCTGGGCGACTCCATCGTCATACTGGCTGTAAATATCTTTTCCAATGCCGGCATGAACAATTTTTTGTTTGAGCGGCGCTCCCGGCATCTGCATCAAAGCATAATCCAACACCATAAACGCGAAATTTAATTCCGGATCCGTGTAATCACCGACAACCCAGTTATAGGAAAATATCGTATGGTCTTCTAAAGACTCACTGTCTGTAATAGCATATGGATGCCGGACTTCACACATCTGTTCAAAAGGTTTCTGCAGGGCAATCGAGGAATCAATTTCCAACTGCTCATAATGACTCAGATATTGTTCATCCATCCACTGCAGGCGTTCTGCCATATCCATATCTCCATAGAGATAAATGAAACTATTTGACGGATGATAATATTTTCTATGAAAATCCAGATATTCTTCATAAGTTAATTCCGGAATTTTTTCCGGGTTTCCACCGGATTCTTTCCCATAAGTCGTATCAGGAAATAATGATTGCTGGACCAGCCGTCCCATCGTCCATTTGACAGAAGAATAGACGCCCTTCATTTCGTTGTAAACAACGCCGTTGTAAGTCAGTTCTCCCTCCGGCGTTTCCAGTTCATAGTGCCATCCCTCCTGCTGAAAAATTTTCGGCTCCTCATAAATTTTCGGCCGGAACACTGCGTCCATATAAATATGCATCAGATTTTTAAAATCCCGGTCATTATAACTTGCCACCGGATATACCGTCTTATCCGGATAGGTCATCGCATTGAGAAATGTGTTCAGCGAGCCCTTTACCAGTTCCATAAACGGGTCTTTCACCGGAAAGTTTTTCGAGCCACACAAAACGGTATGTTCAATAATATGCGGAACGCCGGTGTCATTGCAGACCGGGGTCCGGAATCCAATATTGAACACTTTGTTATCATCGTTATTGGAAAGCAGCGCCACGCGCGCTCCCGTCTTTTTATGTTTTAAAAGCCATGCGTCAGAATTGACTTCTTCAAGTTTTTGATGAAGCATTACTTCATAAGCCTCTACGTTTTCTATCTGCTGTTTCCTCATAGCCACCTCCGAAAATCATTACTGTATATCTTACCATATTTTGTATTTTCTATCCACTCACAAAACAAAAATTTGACTGTATCTCAAATAAAAAAAGATAGACCTTCTGCGTTTATGATTTTTTACATGAACGCAAAAGTCCTATCCCGTATAGTACCGTAACAACCCTTTTCCTGTTAATATTTTTTTATATATTTTTTCACTCTCTCCACAACAATTGCCGCAACAACCATTTTGATGATGTCTGGAACAATAAATGGCGCAACACAGACTGCTATCGCCTGCTTCATCCCCATTCCCCATGGGTTAAACAGCACAAACCACGCGGTTCCAAAGAAAAAGCAGATCACATCACCAATGAACATTCCGGCAAATAATAAAATGAATCTGATCCATTTGGATGATACTTTTTGAATCCACATCTGAAACAGTCCAATTATTATTGCAGTAAAAATAAATCCGAGAAGATATCCACCGGTTGCACCTGTCTCCGTGTATGGAGTAAAGGATGGAATTCCACCGGAAAATCCCGAAAAAACAGGCAGCCCCAAAAGACCAAGCAGCAGATAGATACAAATGGAAGCCGTTCCCATCTGTAACCCCAGCAGCCCTGCAATGACAAACACTCCGAATGTCTGCAGTGTAATTTCAATGACGCCAATCTGAAAGCTCATCCAGGAGCACACTGTCATGAGCGCCACCGCTACTGCCGTTAATACCAATTTTCGGGTTTCAAAGTTTTGTTTTCTAACAGCCATTTCTACCTCCCTGAAGATGTTTTCCGCTGTTAGTATACAAGATGTCATTTTAATTGTCAACCACAATTTATTTTTGGCTAACATTTCATCCCTGATCCATGACTTTCCCAAGCACCATCACAAATCGATTTTTTCCATCATTGGTACAGGTGGAAAGCGTTACGGTACTGTTGATATTGTCCGGAAGCTGTTCGCACTGATACAGGGACCCCGCCCGCTGTTTCTGCAGCCATGAATCAAAGTCTTCC
>CANQMA010000040.1 GCA_947624875.1 uncultured Lachnospiraceae bacterium | reverse complement strand
GTCGAAACCATTATAACCTATAAGAGGACCTTTCTCATTTTTTATTTTTATTCAACTGACAAAAACTTTACTCTATACCCATTCGATTTGTCTTTGCCCGCTTCTCATACGGTCTTTTGAAAATAAATTAGTAGTTTATGTGGTCGTCAATATGACAAAAGTGTTATAGACATCAAGTTTTCCATAACCCCACTGCGGGTTTGGATATAAAATATCACGGTCCCGCAAAGCGCCGCGGATCAGATAGTTTTTGACAAGATTTGTTTTCATATAGGGTTCATTTCCTTTGACAATACCCCATTCCAGCATCTGCGCGCAGCAGCCGGCTGTCAGCGCGGCTGCAACAGAGGTTCCGGTTCTGCGGATAAAGCCCTCCGTTCCGATATCTGCCCCAAAGACATTGACTGAAGGCGCCACGATATCCGGTTCCACATTTCCGTTTGCAGAAAAACCTCTCCCGGACATCGGGTAAATGGAATTGTCAATATGATTGTACCCACCGACACTGATGACCTCTTCCGTCGCTCCCGGTTCGGTTAATGTGATTTCCGGATCCGGCTTCAAAAAATAAGAGTCCGGTTCCATATACATCCTTAAATTGCCCCAGATGTTATATCTTCCTGATAAAATATTGGTGCCATAGACCCGGATAATCCAGATTCCCGGAGACGGGTCGATGAACCGCATGGAAATCAGTTCTCTGCCGGAACCCGACTCTACCAGTACGACATCCACTTGAATTGAAGTTCCCTCAATTAAAAAATTCACCGTTGCGCTGACGTCCTTTTTTGCCGCAATTCTCGGGATGCTTTCTCCGAGAGGAGACACAAATCCCACCGAAAAAATATCCGGTGCATTTGCCCATAATTCCAATACAAATCCCGGATTGTCTTCTCCCACCCGGAACTCGACATCTTCCACACCGCCTTCCTGAATGATTCCCGAATAGTGCAGTCTCGCGCTTCCTTCATTTCCTGTACAGGTCAATGCACAGCTTCCAACGATGCTTCCAAAATCAGTCAGCACCTCTCCGAGCGGGGAATGACCAACTCTTGCGCCATTCCCCGAACCAAGCCCGACGACATAAACCATCGGTTTCCGGTACTTTTGCTGGAGATTATGCAGGTAGGTCAACGCCAGCATAATATCGTTTTCCTGAAACGCCGGTTCCTCTCCCTGAATAAAATACAACTCTTTCAGATAATTTTTTGCCTCTTTCAGTTTAACCATGGCAATCAGACTGTTTGGCGCCACGCCGATAAAATCCCGCTGTTCATTATACGTTCCACAGGTAATGCTTGCCATAAAAGTGCCATGTCCATTTGTGTCTCTGCTCGGCACGAGCTCATACGGATTTTCTGATTCTAACGCCCGGTTAATATCCTCTCTCGTATATTCACTGCCAAAATCAAGTCCCTGCGGCGTGTTTCCACTATTATCTGTCTGATCCCAGATTCCAATCACTCTGGTCTGTCCTGTCGTATATCGGAATTCATCCCTGGTATACTCAATTCCTGTATCGATAAACCCGATAATCACGTCGCTTCCTGTCAGATTGAGACTGGTCTGGTTTTGCAGACGAAGCGCGCCGGTATCCGCCACAGCAGTCGTATCCATCAGCCCATACAGTTTGGGCGTGTTGGTATAAGAAAAGTTTTTTAACCGTACTTTTTCTATCTCCTCTGCATCTAAATATAAAATCAGATATCGGTCGTTGACCTTCTGAACACAGAAATTTTCCAATCCGTCAAAAATATTTAAATCACTGCCATTGTACCGCACAATAAAATCTGCAACGTTTTCTGAAGGTATTAAGGTTCTGCATTCCGGCATCTTTCTAACACCTTTTTTTTACAATGTATTCAACATCGCCTGTCCTTCATGCAAAAAATGCCTTACTTCCAAAAAAGTAAGACATTTTTTTCATGAATCATTTCATATCATGCTTTCATCATTTTTTCATTGGTCATTTCATATCACGCTTCCAGCACTTTTTTCATTGATTATTTCATATCATGCTTCCAGCATTTTCTGTCCGCGCATTTCAATAATCGGATTTCCAGTCCCCTGCAGATATTCATCGGTAATCGTCACAGTACCAATCAGATCATCTTTTGGAATCTCATACATAATATCCAGCATATATTCTTCGAGAATGGAGCGCAGCGCCCGCGCGCCCGTATGTTTTTCCATTGCCTTTTTTGCGATGGTATGTAATGCTTCATCCGTAAATTCGAGTTTGACTTCGTTTAGTTCCAGCAGTTTCTGATATTGCCTGATAATTGCGTTTTTCGGGTCGGTCAATATTTGAACCAGCATGGACTCTGTCAGTCCCTCCAGCGTAAACACAATCGGAAGTCTTCCTAGAAATTCAGGAATCATACCGAATTTTCTCAAATCTTCCTGTGTCACATTTTTGAGAATATTTGGGTCCTGATCATATTTATCTGATAAATCTCCCAGAAATCCAATAGACGCCTGCTTGTTTAACCGTTCCTTAATAATATCCTCTAAATCCGGAAATGCGCCGCCACAGATAAACAAAATATTTTTGGTGTTTATCGTTGCAAGCGGTACCATCGCATTTTTACTGGTTGCTCCGACCGGAACTTCTACTTCGCTGCCCTCCAACAATTTTAACATTCCCTGCTGAACGGACTCTCCGCTGACGTCTCTGCCCCGATTGCTGTCCTTCTTTGCAATTTTGTCGATTTCATCAATAAAGATGATGCCCGTTTCTGCGCGCTCGACATCATTATCAGCAGCTGCGAGCAGTTTGGAGACAACGCTTTCAATATCATCGCCGATATAGCCTGCTTCCGTGAGCGATGTCGCGTCGGTAATGGCAAGCGGGACATCCAGCAGTTTTGCCAATGTTTTTACAATGTAGGTTTTCCCACATCCGGTAGGGCCAATCATCAGCATGTTGGATTTTTCAATTTCAATATCGTCCATCATCCCGGATGCCACTCTCTTGTAATGGTTGTAGACTGCAACAGACATGACCTTTTTTGCATAATCCTGCCCAATCACATATTCATCCAGTTTTCCTTTGATAATGTGCGGCGCCGGAATCTGATGGATGTCAAGCATCGGCGTTTCTTGTTTCTCCCCGGATTTTTTCTTTTTCAGTTTCTGTTTTTTTGAAATATTTTGACGGAGTTCGTCCGGCGTCATCATGTGAACCCCCGGCATATTCAACAATTCCTCAAGTTCTTCTTTGCTGATATTCATCTGCATATTCATGCCCATGTTATGAAAACTGTTAAAACTTTTTTGCAGACAATCTGTGCAGACGCTGATTCCACCCGGCATATCAATCATCTTTCCCGCCTTGCTTTCGGGTCTGCGGCAGACATAACAAATCTTTTCGAATTCATTTTCCTTATCATTCGAATCCTTTGCTTTTTCTGATGGATTGATTTCTTTATCTTGATTACCTTTGCTGTCTGAACCCGCATCCGGTATTTCCCTAAAGTCCTCTGTATTTTCGTTCATATTTTTCATTCTTCTCTCCTTTAGTAATGGTTTACAAATCGTCCTCTCTGATTTTATCACAGATTTTCTAAAAGAAAAAGAGTCCCCGCATGGTAACTAATGCCATCGCTGGAACTCTTTTTCTCTCTGTCTGCCGGTTTACGTCAGTCATTACTCAATACGCTTTCGTTTCCCAAAGTTACGATTACTTCCTTACTCTGGTATCCGTTTCCCGTATTTTTTGAAATGACGACTTTCACTTTTTCATTTGCAGCATAGTATTCCAATTTTTTCTGCAATTCGGACATACTCTTGATTTCCTGTCCGTCAAACGAAGTAATAATATCTTTTTCCTCAATGCCCGCTTTTGCGGCCGGAGAATCTTTTCCCACAGATGTTATGATGACACCCTGTGGAATATTATAAAACAAAGCGTCTTCTTCATCGACGTCGCTGCCGTTAATACCAAGATAGCCTCTCTTTTCCTCATCCACCTTTTGTCTTGTCTTCATATTTTCCAAGTTGTTGATTGTATCGGTTACGGAAGAAATCGGAATTGCAAATCCCATCCCCTCGATACTCGCGGAAGCATAAGAACCGTTGGAAGAATATTTTGCCACATTGATCCCAATCACTTCTCCGTTGGCGTTCAGCAGGGCTCCGCCGCTATTGCCTCCGTTGATAGCCGCATCCGTCTGTAACAGCGTCATTGATCCATTATCCAGTTCGACGCTTCGGTCCTTTGCGCTGATGATTCCCGTCGTAACGGATTGTCCATAACCTAAAGCATTTCCAATCGCAATGACTCCGTTTCCAACCTTTACGGAATCAGAATTTCCGAGCGTTGCCACTTTGATATTTGCATTTTTTGGAATATCGGAAAGTTTTACGGAAACTACGGCGACATCGGATGTCGCGTTGGTTCCTTTGATCTGTCCGTCTACCGCCTCTTTGGATTCCAGTCCGTCAAACAGGACTTTCAGATTATCTGCGGATTCTACCACATGATTATTGGTGACAATCAGGAGTTCATCATCTGTCTGTTTAATAATGATGCCGCTGCCCGCGCTTTCCTGCTGGTATGTTCTGCTGTCGCTGCTGCCGCCACCAAAATAGAAATCATAAATATCAAACTGTCCTCCACGTTCAATCTCTGTCGTAGTGGTAATCGCCACAACAGACGGCATATTCTGTTCTACGATATCAGATACATCGGTAATGGAAATACCATCTGATGACTCATAAACTTTTGTCTGATTGTAAGTAGACGCTTCACTGGAGTTGTCTGCAAGGCTGTCCCTGGTCTCTGATTCCAGAAAAGCAGCATCCTGTCCGCCTCTGCTCATCCATATAAATCCTGCCGCAGCCGCCAGAGAAATGCATAGTACCACGGCAATCGCAATGATTGGCTTTGCAAAACCGTTTCCTTTCTTTTTCGGTGAATCTTGGGATCCGTTTTGATTGTAACGGTCTTTCCCAAAAGAATTATTTTGTCCATTCGCCCCAAAATTTCCTGCTGCACTATAATAAGTCTGTTCCTGCTCCGGCGCTTTTTCCTGCGATCCGGTTTGCGAATTCATATTTCCTGCTGCGCTATAATAAGTCTGCTCCTGCTTTGGCGCTTTTTCCTGCGCTCCGGTTTCCGGATTCATATTTGAATTTTGTGAAGTCTGCGCATCGGTTTCCTGCACAGGCACTTCGTCTGTTTTTTCCTGTTCATTTTCATAATTATTTTCTTCGTACATTGATCATTCTCCTTCCATATAAACCCTAATGAACTTGTTTTCTGTACACAGTTTAAAAAAAAGATGTGTTGATTTTGTGTTCTATTTGCAAAAAAATGATGATAATTTCAAAAACTATCATCATTTTTTTCTGTTCTTAATAATACTCGCTCTTTCCCTGGTCGTCGTAGTCCATATCAGGCGGCACATACGAGGTCGGTTCTTCGGTCTCTGCATTCCCGCTGATATTGTATCCGCTTTGATTGTTCTCATTATACCCGGTGTAATTGACAATATAAGCGCTCACCGAATTGACATTTTCCGTCGGCACATAGTCCTCTTCGGCATAAAGGAATTTGTGAAGTTCCGTAACATTTGCGCTCAATCCGAGTGGAATGACATAACTGGTTCCGTTAATGGTTCCGGTGGTCAGGTTCGATGGGAATCCTTCACTTCCGGAAAGCTCAAAGTCCATAATAATCGGAAGCATATTGACAATTTCATCGAAACTGAAACTCGTGGAGATAATTTTATCACCTTTTTTATTTTCTTTTAATACGGTCTGAACCATATCCTGCAGCTGTGTCACGCCGGCTTCTTTTGCCTTTGCAATCAATTTTGTCATCACGGAGCGCTGTCTTGCAGCCCGTCCAAAGTCATTGCTGATTGCCTCTCCGGTGTCCGGGTCATAAAAGGTCGCTTTCCGGATACGGCAGTAAGTCGTTGCCTGAATTCCGTTTAACGTAATATTCTTTCCGGCATGGGAAATTCCCGGCGCATATTCTCCGGTAGAACTGATCGTACTTTTCAGATGATGGTTAAGCTGCGCTACCTCGTCCTCTGTCAGATTTACTTTGATTCCGCCAAGAGAATCAATGATTTTTGCCACGCCTGCAAAATTGACTGTGACATAATCTGAGATATCCAAGTCTAAATTTTTGTTTAACGTAGTGATGGCTCCCTCGGGTCCGCCGCCCGCATATGCGGAATTAATCTTAAAATATTTTGATAAATTTCCGGCTTCATCATAGATTCCTAAAAGCGAGTCGCGGTAGACAGACACCATTTTCGCTTCGCCCGTCGTGTTATGAAGGCTCACAATCAAAATAGAATCACTATTGGAAGCATCCACCTCCCCATTTCTGGAATCTACCCCGAACAGGACAAAATTTGTATACTCTTCGGAATATTTGTATTCCAAATTGTTAGTCTGTATCTTTTTGCTGTCAAAATTTGCATCGTAAACCGCTTCATTAAACGTTCCTCCGGCAATCATGGAAAGGAATTTCTGTCCTATTGCCGTATTGGCCGCCACGTTGACTAATGAAGAACGGACTCCCGGAACAAAAAGTAATACCGCATACATGACCACAATGAGTCCAAGGATGACTTCCAGTGTAACAATCAATTTTTTTATTCTCTTTAGTTTTCTTAACTGTTTTCTGCGATTGATTCGATATCCCATGGTTTTTCTATCTTGTTTCCTCCTATTTGCTGTATCCATTTGGATTGTTTTTCTGCCAATTCCAGGAATCAGCGCACATTTCTCTGATTCCAAACCGGGCAGTCCATCCTAATTCTTCTTTTGCCAGCGATGCATCCGCGTAACATTCTGCAATATCCCCCGCTCTGCGTTCTGTAATCACGTAAGGAATATCGACTCCGCTCGCCTCTTTGAAATTTTCAATGATCTCTAATACACTATACCCTTTTCCGGTTCCAAGATTGTATATTTTGAGTCCCGGATTTTCCTTGATTTTTTCTAAAGCTTTCACATGTCCCTGCGCCAGATCGACCACATGGATATAATCCCGCACTCCGGTTCCGTCAGGAGTCGGATAGTCATTGCCAAAGACGTTTACCTGCGGCAGTTTTCCAACCGCAACTTTGGTGATATATGGCATCAGATTGTTTGGAATTCCATTTGGTTCTTCTCCAATCAGTCCGCTCTTATGGGCGCCAATCGGATTAAAATAGCGCAGTAAAATTACATTCCATTCCGGATCGGCAAATTGAATATCCGTAAGAATCTGTTCCAGCATGGATTTGGTCCAGCCATACGGATTGGTGCACTGTCCTTTTGGACATTTTTCCGTAATCGGAATCTCTGCCGGGTCTCCATAGACTGTCGCAGAAGAACTGAAAATAATATTTTTTACATGATGCGCGCGAAGCACCTTGCACATGGAAAGCGTACCGGCAATGTTGTTGGTATAGTACTCTAACGGTTTTTGTACAGACTCTCCCACTGCCTTCAGCCCTGCGAAATGAATTACGGCAAAAATATCATTTTCTTCTAAAATCTGATTCATTGCCGCTTCGTCTGCGATATCTGCCTGATAAAATTTTACCGGCTTTCCGGTAATCTTCTCTACCCTTTTCAGGGACTCTTCCGATGAATTGGAAAGATTGTCAACGACAACTACTTCATAGCCGCTCTCAATTAATTCAACGCAGGTATGACTTCCAATAAAACCTGCTCCACCGGTTACTAAAATACTGCTCATAAGTTCCTCCTGTTAATTCTCTGAGATGCTCTCTTTATTTTTTTCTCTGATTTTTACTTTTACAGTAACATCATGAACTACCGTAATATTTTTTGGACTTTGAATCTCTGCCTTGACATCCCGCGTCCCCTGCGCGGAAATTCCCTGCATATCAATGGATACTTTCAAATCTGCGGCGTCAAAGTCTCTGAGTTCTGTCTTCTCCCCGTAAAGCGGAATACTGATCTGTTTTGGAACAATGGAAATCTCATAACCTGTATCTGCATGAAGCACCTGGATATCTTTTGCAGATACGGTCACATTTTTGCTGATATAACGCTCGATTTCAATATCAACCGTAACCGTATTTCCGTCAGGCAGCGTAACACCTTCCGGAAACAGGGAAGAGATATCAACTTCTTTTGTGACATTCTGACTTTCTGAAGAAATATCAATCAGCGGGGAAATATCGATTTCCTGTAACTGGTCAATCTCTTCCGGCGTTCCAACGACTGTCACGGTTTCCTGATTCATGGTAACCTTTGTCACTTTACAGTTTCTTGCAGGCTCTCCAATATTTTCTATGGTCAACGGTACAATCGGAATTTCAACGCCTTTTAATATCTCCACATCCGCTAAAACCTTTTTATCTGACAGCGTAATATTATTTTTCTTCAAAGAGATTTTTTTATGATCTTCATCATACAACACAACCCTGCATTCTGCTCCGGTAATATCTTCCTTCACACCGCTGACTTCACAGACGGCGGCAGCATAATCGATTCTATTTAGAACTGATTTTGGAGCATTGATGGAAATTTTATCTTTATATAACGTATGCCCTCCGATGGAATAACCTCCTGCCGGACTTCCGTTAAACTCAATCGCCAAATCATATTCTTTTTCTTTAATCTGCTCTACATTTAAATTGATGGTCTCTGTCGACTGTTTTGTAATCGTAACCCGTCTTGCTTTGGAAGCGTCCTTTACCTCAACGTCTACCGGCAGGGCGTTTACTTTGGATAATTCCTTTAAAGACGCCGTCGCGCGGAAGTCTTCCTCATCTAACGTGGAAACAACCGAACGTTTTCCCCGGACAGTCACATTGACCTTATAAGCGGTCTTCGTATCATACACCATATTCTGCTCAGCCAATACTTCCGTGTCTGTTATTGTAATTGGAATATTGTAGACTACAATCGTTTTTTCCGGATCATTGATATTGACTACTGTCAGCCAAAGTATCGCCGCAGAAATCAGAGCAATAATCTTAATGCCCACATTATTTGTCAGGGCGAATTTCAGACTCGCTATTACTTTCTTCACTGCGATCCCTTCCTTTCCAGAATTTTTTTGACTTTTTATCTTCTTCGCTTCCCTGCGCTTTGTGCAGTTCGCTCTTTAAGATTGCTGCATCCGCATTTCGGATCAGTTTCCCTTCTTTGGCAATGGAAATACTTCCTGTTTCCTCAGAGACAATAATTACAATACAGTCTGTCACTTCGCTGATTCCCAGTCCCGCACGATGCCGCGTCCCCAAATCCTTGCTCAGGGAGATGCTCTCTGACAATGGCAGATAGCAGGTTGCCGCTACAATCCGATTGCCACGGATGATTACGGCGCCGTCATGAAGCGGTGTGTTTTTTTCAAAAATGTTAATCAGCAATTGACTCGTAATATTTGCATTGATTTGTATTCCGGTCTCAATATACTGCTGCAGGTCATGTTCCTGGCTGATGACGATAAGCGCCCCTGTTTTTGCTTTTGCCATTTCCAACGTTGCTCTGGTAATTTCATCGATTGACTGGTCGTCAAACGTATCATCCATCAGATTTCCGCCAATTTTTAAAACTTTGAACAGTACATTTTTCTTTCCCAGTTCTTCCAGGGCCCGTCTGAGTTCCGGCTGGAAAATGATGACCAGCGCGATGATTCCGGCGCTTAATGTTTTATTGACCAGCCAGACAATCGTCGAGAGATTTAATAAAGCAGCAATGACCATAATCACGACAAGCACTGTGATTCCCTTTAACAAAGACCATGCTCTGCTCTTGCGGAACCATAAAATAACATAGTACAGCAAAATGGCAATCAACACAATTTCCACAATATCCGTAAAATAGAAATTCGGTATGGAAAAATATTTGCTGAATATTCTATCCATATAGTCAATAAATGCGCTCACTTTATTTCTCCTTTTTTATTAATAAACGAAACAAATCTACTTTCTATTTCCTCTGGAAAAATTTTTCTTTTTTCGCTGTGCGTTAATTCTTTTCACATTCATTTCCGGCGCAGTCACATTGATTTTCGGAACCGCCTTAACATAGTAATAATATTCGTCATCTTCGAACTGTGTATGCTCGGTTCTTGTATAATCCAAAGAAAAAACAAAAAACTGCAAAATATATGCAAGTATCACGGATATCACCGCGCCAATGATGAGTCCCACCGTCGAATAATCTATTTTCAGCACCAGGCTGCCCACCAAAATAATCACAAAATTTAACAGACCGCCGGAAATAATGGAAATCATCCAGGCGTTATTGATCGACATTCTGCGGATGAAATAAACCACCAGTACAGTGACGACAAAAGACGCCATAATCAAATACATTTCCGTATTTCCGGTAACCATATTTACAATCGTAAAACTGCCGGTCGGCGTGTTATCTCCACTGGCAATATTTGTAATCGCCTCTTTATGGGTGCTGATCGTGTCAATAATATAGTAAAGCAGCGTGCCAAAAGTAACGGACACAACCGCCGTCGGCGCAAACAAAAGTCCGGCTGCAATTGGAATCAGATACGGTATCTGAATGAAAAATGCGAGCGGAACAAAAATCAAAAACAATCCCTGGTTCGGAGTAAATCGGAAAAACAGAATCAGCATGACAAGAATGAGCATGAGTACCAATCCTGCAAGCTCCATGGACAAGGAAAAAATATCAATAATGATTGCCGCCAGCAGACCGGTAACAATCAGGCTCCACGGCATAAATGCAAAAATCACGGAAGCGGCCACAATAATAATCCATGAGCTGACAATATTGTCCACTTGAAAATGAAATTTAATAATCACCTGTGAAATGAAGATTACCAAAAACTTGAACAGCGGCTGCATATATCCCTCGTGCTCCGCATAAAAGTTTTTTATCTGTTCTTTCAATTCTAATAATTTTACCACTGCGATTCCTCCTGCTCTTCATCACCGAACTCATCATTCAATGCGTCATACTCTAATTCCTGAATCCTGTGTAAGGTCTTTAAATCCCCGTTATATTCTTTTAGTCTTTTTCGAATCTGACTAAACTTATGAGAATAAAATGCATAACAGAAAATCATGTATCCTACGGTCACAATCAGATAAACCCCTACGATAAGTACAACAAATATCGTAAATTTCCCTGTCGTCGACATTCCGGCAAGCAGCTTATCTGCCGCATACATAATCGTCATTCCGATAATGAGCAGATACGCAATCGTAATGTACACAAAGGAACTAATCATCTTCAAAGACATATAATCCCCTTTGAAATACCTGCTCGTACTAATCTGCTTTTTTTGATTTTTCTGCTCGTATAACGACAGTTTGGTCATCAAAATAATTTTTTCATTATTTAGCATGTTCTGCCTCCTATGGCATAGTAACCCATAATTATTTAACATTTTAACATAACCGCCATCTTAGTGCAACGAAAAAGACGGAACTGTTTTCTTTAAAAAAATTATTTTTCCGCGCAAAAAAGCGGGAAAACGGTTTCAATCCGTTCACCCGCTTTTCATCAGATTTTCTAAATGATTTATGCCTGCTTTTCCTTGCGCTGCCTAATCAGCGTCTTAATACTGTCAATGGTAATGACAATCGCAAGAATAACCAGAAGAACCGCAATCACAAGGCGGACGCCGCTCCAAACAGCGTCGGTATTAGCGGAAATGTTTTTAAAGTTATTGATGATTGTCTGGCACAGAGAAGTAATCGTAACAATCAGCATAAATGCCATCGGAATGAAGAACATCTTATTATTCTTTCCGATTTTTCCAAGCCATGCAGCGACAGCCATCAGACTCAATGCTGCAAGCAGCTGGTTTGCGGCTCCAAACAGCGGCCATACATTTGCATAACCTGTCATGCCGAGTCCGATACCCAGGACAACGGTAATAATCGTTGCAACATATGGATTGGTCAGCACTTTCTTGTAACCGGAAGCCTCCCTGACATCTTCGCCCGGATTGAGCCAGAATTCCTGGAACATATAACGCGCAAGACGTGTCGCAGTATCCAGAGAAGTCAGGCAGAACGCTGAAACAGCCAAAATCAGCATGGAATAAATAACGCTTTCTGCTCCCTTTAAGAACGGAATTGTCGCACACATCTGAGAAATACCCGTAGCAAATACCGCTGTCGGCGTGGTAACGCCGCCCGGAACATACTGTTTCCAGATATAACCTACCGCGCACAGGGAAATAATTGCCAGAACACACTCGATTAACATACCGCCGTAAGCGATTGGACGCGCGTCTGTTTCTTTATCGAGCTGTTTTGCGGTTGTACCGGAGCCGACAAGGGAATGAAATCCTGAAATTGCTCCGCAGGCAATCGTGATAAACAGCGCCGGGAAGAGCATTCCAAGAGAAGTGCCCACGCCATGCTGTGCATTGTCAACGAATCCTGTAAACGCAGGAATATCCACATTTGCCTGCCCCATAATTGCAGCGCCGATAATGCCGACAACTGCGACAATCATCATAAAGTAAAGCAGGAACGAGCTCAGATAATCTCTCGGCTGAAGTAAAATCCAAACCGGCGTTACGGAAGCAATCAGAATATAAACGCCCACAATCACCATCCACGCCGTACTGTCAAGATAAAGCGGGTGGAAATTCATGCCGATTACCATACATACGACAATCGCCAGCACGCCGACAATCGTAGATACTAACAGAGAAGCGTTTCTACGGTATACCAGCAGACCGAAAATAATGGAAATCACAATAAATAAAATGGAAATCATCGCTGTCGAAGCATTTGCGGAAGAAGCGGCAACGTCTACTGCTCCGCCTTCCGTATAGGTTGCGGTAAAAGTGTTTGCCACAATAGAAGCAAATGCGGCTACGACCAATATCAATGTCAGATAGGAAAATACCAGAAAAATCTTTTTGGCCTTTCTGCCCATTGTATCCGCAATGACTTCACCGATAGACTGTCCCTTATTTCTGATTGATGCAAAGAGAGAGCCAAAATCGTGAACCGCGCCAAAGAAAATACCTCCGATCAGCACCCAAAGCATTACCGGCACCCAGCCGAATACCGCTGCCTGAATCGGGCCGTTAATCGGGCCGGCGCCTGCGATTGATGAGAAGTGGTGTCCCATCAGCACCGGAGCTTTTGCAGGACAATAATCTTTGCCGTCTTCCAATTCATGCGCCGGAGTCTTTTTGTTCGGCTCAACGCCCCACTGCTTTGCCAGCCATCTGCCGTAGGTGACATAAGCAACGGCAAGAATCAGAATTCCTACCAATAAAATAACTACTGCATTCATAAAATTTCCTCCTTTTTTCTTTCGAATGTAGATTTGCTATATCTTAAAAGGTCGTCCCCTTTATAGCCTTTATCTGCGCATATCAGAACCCTTCCTGAAAAATTTTTCCGTATCCTTTCACCAGTTCTTTCGCCGCGCGGTTTCCGTATATTTTATGATTTTTCAAGTCAAAGACCAGCAGCCGTGCTTCCGCATATCCCCGGATTCCAAACCGGTAATTTTTAAAGAAGCGGAATTTTCTGACCGCCTGACGCTCCTGCGTAGAAATTCCCTCCTCACAAAGAAAAATTCCGGTAATATAAGTATACATATGGTCTTTTTCCGTACAGTTTTGACCTTTACGCACCAATTCCGGTTCGATATAATCTATGATTTGCTGTCTGAATTTATGCAGCGCGTCCCCGTCCATTTTCGTAACACATGAAAAAAACGCGTGCTCATAACACTTTGCCTGCCACAACTGCGCTTTTTTAATTAAAACATACTTGGCGCTGGTCACATTAAATGCCGCATACGCGTCAAAACTGCCGCATTCCGTTTCAAACGGACGGACAATATCAAACGACGACTGATAGTATTCCAGCAGCTTTCCAAGAAACTCCTGACCGTTCATACGGTTTCTCCTTTAATTTTTATATATAATACATCTGCTCGTTAAATTCATTCTGACTCTGATATTCATTTTCCAAATCTGCTAAAGAACTGTTTAAAAGCACCCGGTCAAGACTCTCATTGATTCGGTCAATTAAATTGTTCTGAATCACCAAAGCAATCGTAGGGTTTTGTGTATTTTCCGTCCCCTGTTCTTCCTCAATATGATAGGTGCCGTCCAGAGCTTCGATAATCTCTGCCATTGAAATTTCCTTTGCCGGTTTATTCAGCAGATATCCTCCCTGAGCGCCTTTAATACTTTTTATGATCTGCGCCCGGCGCAGATTTGCAAAAATCTGCTCGAGATATTGCGGGGAAATTGCATTGCGCTCTGCAATACTGCTCAATGCGACATGCCCTTTCTTTGAATGAATCGATAAATCAATCAATGCCGTAATCCCATATCTGCTCTTTTTTGACAGTTTCATGTTCCGCTCCTTGTCATAGCAATTCCTATATGTTTTATAGGTATTATAAATTTTTATTTCCTACTTGTCAACTATGAAATACATGAAAAGAACCTGTACAAACGAATATTTGTACAGGTTCTTTTCCGTGAAACCTAATCGTCAAATTCAAAGTTAAATTTCTGATTTAATGCATGCTCCACTGTTTCCAGATAATAATCCACAGCGTTTACGCTTTTCTCAACAGTGCGGTAAGTCTGATAGCTGACCTGCCCGAACTCATACTTTGATTCCCATTGTTCTTCTATCCGCTCCAGTTTATTCTCAACGGATTTTAACTTTCCTCCCAGACGGAAATACTGGCTCCTGCGTTGTTCATAGGAAGCGGCCGGTTTTGTGCCGCTGATTTGTGATTTTATTTTTTTTGCCTGTTTTTTGTATGATTGAATTTTCTTTTTTGCCGCGGAAGCGCCGGATTTTCTGCTCTTTCCCTTTTTTACGGTAACCTTGCAGGATGCCTGGATATTGGTTCCGCTGACCGTTACCGAAATCGTGGCTGTTCCGGCCTTCATCCCTTTGATTCTGGTGTCTTCATCATGTGTGCGGAGAACCTTTGCCACCTTGGAATTGCTGCTTTTCCACACAATCCGGGAATCCGGTATATCTACATTGTCCGGGAAAATCTCACTGTCCAGTTTGATTGTTTTTCCTTTATTGACTGTCTTTTTTCCGCTGATGACAATTTTCTGCGCTCCATTCACTGCAAAGGCAGGAACTGTCATAGCCAGCGCCATCATAACAGAAATCAGTAACATCACTAAATTTTTTAATTTCATCGTACCCTCCATTCCCTGCCACACGGCAGTTATTTTTCTCTACATAAAATTATACCCATATTCTGGGACAATCTTTGATACAATCGAAACGGGAAAGAAAAAATCGTCGAACATTCGTTCCGGGTGTGCATTTTGAATTTTTAGTCCCAAATTTCAGGCAAATTTTTGAGAAAAAATCCGGAAATGCACACCCCAATGCCCATGCGATTACACCCGGCTTTTTAATATCCTCCACAATCGTATTAAAACGCAACCCCGATTCGGAATAGTATCATTATTGCCACACCTATCA